>QHOV01000110.1 GCA_003218885.1 Verrucomicrobiota bacterium
GCCCGCGCGATCAATTGCGATTCCATTGGGCGCTTCAAATTGTCCTATGCTCGTAACGAAAGTGCCGGTTGGCGAGAATTTTTCGACGCGCCCGTTATTCGTATCCGCGACCAGAACGTTTCCGTTGGGATCAACGGCAATTCCAGCCGGCGAATCAAATTCCCCCTTTCCGGTTCCTCTGCCGCCCTTAAACATGGAAATCACACCTTCAGGCAGGGAGCTAAGCGAAGGAGCTGGTGCGCCGGGAGTTACTTCAACAGGTGTAGCAGGCAATACGTTCACGCGCTCCTGGAACTGGCGGATGTTCTTGTTTGGGATGTTGAAGACGTGAAACGTCCTTAACCTTCCGACAAAGGTAAACGAAATAGTATCCTCGGTTCCAAGATCACGGAGTGGCTGAAGCATTGTGACGATCCGATCTGTGACTGGATCTCGTTCCCAGATCAACTTCAGGTCTTTATTGCTCGGAGCGTACGTGAGAATTGCTGTTTTGTTATGTTTCCATATGTCCTGCTGGCTCATCACATACATGGCAGTACCGCCGCAAAAAGATAGTGTCTTCGAGTCATCATAATCATGTAGGAACAGATGAATAATCGAGTAAGCCTCCCTTGCGCAGATGAATGTTTCATATGGAGAATCGGGAATGCCTCTAATCCGGTTGAACTCGTTGGCTTCAAGACGAGGAGGACCGGGATGTTCTTCGCCGGCTACAACATGCTTTAAGAAGCGCGAGACGGCAACTTCCTCTTGCGCATAGTGCCGAATCGAAAAAGGACTTTTGGTTTTGGGATAGATATATCGAACTGACGGGACCAAGCCATCGAGGAGGATTAACGCTGCCAGAACGCCGAGAACAACTTGCACGCCTGGCCACCGCTTCAATTTCAAAATCCCGGCAAATGTGAAGCTCATCAGAATAATCCAGAACGGGATCGGCAGCAGCAGGCGGTTCTCTATGGCCTTTGCGATAAAAGCGCCAACAACTGGAATTATGGCCAGCAGTACGATTTCAAAGCGCTTTTGCCAGAACGCTAGCATCAAGCCGGGTAGCAACAACCAATAATATGGCAGCGGGATGGGCAAAGCATCCGGAATGAAAAATCGAGGGCCGGGTATGGTGAAAAAGCAGTCGTAAAGCTGCTTGGTGTATTGCTTGATACCAGTCGGAAACGGGGCTATTCGCGCTGCCTCCCAGAACGCGTGAACAAAGCTGGATTCATACAAAGTATAGGCTTCGCGATTGAATGCGATGTAAAGCAGAATTGGCATGACAGCCGCTGCAAAGCCATAAACGATTACCGCAAGCGAGCTCCACGTTACGCTTCGAGCTAAGCTTCTCCAATAGAACACAGCGTACAACGGTGCAGCGATCAAAAGCGCCACCAGATATTGCTTACCTGATATGGAGCTGGCCAAACAAAGCCCTGCCGCGATGCCGCCCAGCGAAAGGTAAAAAGGAGAAGTGGTTCTAAATCCCAGGTGCAAAAAGTAGAGTGAGACCACCGCTAAGGCCACCGCCATTGGGTACCTGTATCCGGCGAACGTGTAAATAAACGCGAACGGCAGAAAATTAAAGATCAGCGCGGTGACAGAGGTGACAATGTAAGACCTAAAAAACAGATCCACCAATAGGAGAGTGAATACAAAAGTAGTCAGCCAAATAACAAACAGCGCTGCCTGATAGGACAGAATGCTAAAGCCGAACAGCTTCAGAAAGCCCCAGACGTAATAATGAAACAGGGTCTCTCGCGAAATAACAATATGAAACCAAGCGGGTTGAAACGGATGGCCAATAACATAACTTTTCAGATACCAGAGATCCCATCCGGACTCATCAAAAAGAGCGTCTCCGTTCCATGGCGCCGTGCGAAAATTCCAGAGGTGCGCGACTACAAAGAACAGAATCCAGAACAGGAAGAACACTGTCTTCGGTTTAATTAAAGACCTGAAACCGTTCGTGAGACCATATTGACCCGGCAGGAAGGCGGACAGCAAAAAGAGCATGCTAAGTAACCAACCGATTGGCTGCCACGGATCGCCCCAAGCTAATTTCCGGTAGTGGGCCGCGCCAGCCAATGCGCAGATCACCAGACTAATAATTGATAACCCGAGTAGAACGATCCTCGGTGTAACAAGTTGCGATTTGCCCAGAGCTAACTTCATACCTTTGATGTCAGTCTGAGCGACGCAAAGAATCTCAGATTAATTTTGGAGCGATCACGCATCGGAACCAGGCCGAAGATGTTTCGCTTCGCTCAACATGACAGCGCCATTTGTGGAATGAGTTCTAGACCATCACAGTTATGTGATGCGGCAGCTCGCTAGTCTGTTTACAGATCGATAATGCTTACGCGATTCCCGGCCATGTTTAGGACGTAGAGCTTCCGATCTATCAAAGCTAACGCGGACGGTCCTTCGAGCTTGTCAGGTGGTTTTGGCACCAGAGCGCCCAGCCTGATCCCTTTCAAATCAAAGATAATCACTGCACTCGTGTGTGCGCTCGACGCGTAGAGCCGGTCTGTCTGCGAATCGACGGCCAAGTCTTCAATCCCTAGCGTCTGTCCCCACTCAGGGATTGACCATTTGGTTAGAAACTTCCCGTTTGAATCAAAGACCTGTATGCGGCTGTTTAGCGGGTCGGCAACGTATAGTTTGTTGTTCATAGGATCGACGGCGACCGAACTAATGCCTTTGAACTGTCCATCGCCACTTCCCTCGCTGCCCCAACTCGCAAGGACCTGACCATCGGGATTGAACTTCACGATTCGATTGTGACCCGAATCGACGACATAAATTGAATCATCAGGGCCGATGGCAATCCGTCGTGGTCCATAGAAGCCAGGCTCAGGGCCTTTCCACTCGGCGATGAATCCGCCGTCAGGAGCCAGCTTTTGCACGCGGTGCTTGGAGCCTATCTCCGCGACGTAGATGTTGCCCGCGCGATCAATTGCGATTCCATTGGGCGCTTCAAATTGTCCTATGCTCGTAACGAAAGTGCCGGTTGGCGAGAATTTTTCGACGCGCCCGTTATTCGTATCCGCGACCAGAACGTTTCCGTTGGGATCAACAGCAATTGCAGTGGGAGAATCAAATTCTCCTTTCCCGGTTCCCCTGCCGCCTTCAAACATGTTAGTGACACCTTCAGGCAGGGAACTTAGCTTAGGCGGCGGCGTGTCGGGCACCTTGTAAATCACCATTCCGTTGTAATTGGTCGCCTCGCGCACCTTCGGAAAATAAGTGGCATAAAGCTCTTGATTCGGCCGCTTAATGAACTGAGCCTGGCGAACAGCGTTATCGTATGCCACGTAGCTGATGCCATTCTCTTTCAAGAGATGGTACACTTTCCAAGGGTCCTTGCTCTCAAACAGTTCCGTATAAACCCGGTCGCGATTGCTCGCGTTGTAACCGGCTGACCATGCATAGTAAGGCCAGCCATAAAAGACACGGCGCCCAGCCATCAGGATAGGGTGATTAACGAACCGATCCGTTAAAAAGATATCTCGCGGCTTCGTCTCTTTCTTGAGCCAATCGATCAATGGATCGTTCCGATAAGTCACTTCGCTCCAGCCGGTATTATGAATCGGAAACAAATCAATAACGCCGCCCGGAATGATTAGCAGAAAAAGAACAGCCGCAACGAATTTTCCGGGCAGTGTAGTTCCCCCCAGTGAGAAGCGCCACAAACGCCAAAGCGCGAACGCGACGAACAGGTTGGCGATGATTACCCAGGTGTGCAAAAACTTCTGGTTCGCAAGCACCTCGATCGTGAACTGGAAAGAGAACGCAACCGCAACAAGACTCAAAGCTGCGAGAAAAATCCGCCTTTGCAGGCTATTCGCGAAAACCAGCGCCAGGGCGATTAACAACCACTTAAAGCCAAAGGTGAACCCAAGATACTTCGCTACGTTCGCGGCCGTAGGCTGTTCAACCATATAACCCCAGTGAATAAGTCGCGGCATGGGTATCCTTCCACTTCCACCAGTCAGATACAGCATCTGCGGCAGTGCGATTAGGCCTGCGGTGACCGCGAGCGCCAGCATCTGCAGCCGCAGCGGGAACAGGATGAACAACACTCCCAAAACAGCGGATGCGCCGATAAACACGGCACTGTTCCACATCGGCAGCAGACCAAGCAGGACGCCTGAAAAGATGAAGCCTGGCAAAGTATCGCGAAAGCGCTCCGCCGGAACGGCAACTTCTTGCTTTGGTTCTGTTGCGACCGAAGCCGAAGTGATGTCGCCTCTCGGTTCTAAAACGTTTTCGGGCCGACTGGCATCCTCGGAACCGGTATCCGCTGCGATTTCGGGAAACGGATTTGGCTGCGCTGCAACCGAATCAATGGGAGGCGGCGCTTTAGGTCGCTTTGGTCGTATGCGATAGCAGATGACCAAAAAAATCAGAACGAGCAGCAGTATTCCAATGGCGCTCGCGAAATGGCGCTGGTTGAGATAAGTCACCTGCGACCAGGTGCCCCATTGCTCTCCACGATACGGGAAGATGCTTGGGAGAAAATCGCGCTGTTGTCTGATGGCTTGAATCGCAGCGCGGACTGAACCTTGTCTGTGAAGGAAGGGAACATAAGAGAGCGAGCCGAAGAAGAAGAAGAGGAAAGAGCCGAGGCGCCCGACTGCGCGGGAATTGAAAACAACCTCGCCTAGCGTCAGCGCCAAGATGAGCATTGCCACCAACGTGACTATGCTCAGCAGGTTAAGACTCCACGCCGGATTGAGCCCGAGAAATTCAAGATTGCCCGCCTGAAAGTAGAAGAGGAAGTGGTAACGGATGCGGTCTCCTGAGAAGTGCGGATACTCTGTGGGAAAGTTATGCCCCACAGCGAAGCTCTGCATGATCGCAGTGTTCGGTCCAAAGTCGCTGTACTCAGGGTTGGAGATCTGCAGCTTGGTGCCGCTGGAATTGAAGGAGGCAAACATCATCCAGGATACGAGGGCCACGTATCCGGCGATGAGTAACCAGTCACCAATGGTTGAACCTTCAGCCCGTGGCAGGTATAAATTCGCTGCGCGGCTGCTGCTTCTGCCTAAAGTGGTCCCGCGAATTGCGCCTTTCCACCTGGGCCACGACAGCAGTGCGGCCGCTGCGATAAAGAACAAAAGGTTGCCCCAAAGCAGTGGCCGTGACGCCCAAGCGAATGCCAACCCAGCCAGATACGTGAACCACGAGCTAACCAGTAGCCCCACGAGGACGGCTGCCGCAAGCCGATGTGCGATCGATACGAACTGGTAAAAGCGCCGGCAAAGAAAATCGCCCAGACAAATGGCTAATCCGAAATAAATCAGCGCCAACATATCCAAATCCTCGGTGATTTAGTGGACAGCACAGGCGCAAACCCTAAACGGGCGATTTCTTCCGTCAAACATGCTCCGGAGCTTTCGAATGCAGATGGCAAGGATCCGCCTACGCCAAGGCTTCGGCGGACAGGTCAAATGAACGGGCTGCCAAGAATCAGAAAGCGAATACGAAAATATTCGCGACGCAAAAATTTTGCGTTTTCCAATTCTCTCGTGCGGCCATTTGGCTCCACGCATGAATTCCTTGCGAACGGCGAGTGCCGCTAGGGCTGAATTTGGTCAGTCCAAAGAAATTGCCACATAGCCATCGCATTGATCGCAACGGATACGGCGAAAAGGAAGGTCTCGCTGACGGTTATTTTCGCTGGGCCGTTGCCTGTCAGCAGGAGAAACATCCAGGGAAGGAGAACCATCGCGTAACGATACGAAAACTGCCAGCTTCCGGGGTTGCCATGACACCAGAGGACGAGTGTTAAGAGGGCGATCGCCACCCATGCGACCACCTTGTATCGTCCGCCCTGGCGAAAAAGGAGGCACAGGAAAGGGCTGGCAAGGAAGATTGAGCAGCCGAACCCGTTTGGTTGGATGTAAGGAAAGTAGGAAATACTATCGAACCCTTGGAACAGCATCGTGTACATATTCCACGGAATCGCATCGATCGAGAACAGCCCGTGCTCGTACCAAGGTTCATCCCGCACTTCTGGGATGTGAATGTAGCCAAAATCGAAAATCGAATGGAACCGCGCAAAGTTATAGGCGGCGGTCAGAAGCGCGAGGATTATGGGCACGCTTAGAAATCGGGCGAGCATCGGCATGTTCTCCCGAAATCCTCGCTTGAAATTCTTCCAATTAACTGTGGTTCCATTTGGCTGACGGCAGAGAAAATAAAGGTAAAGAGGCAGAGTGATCAGTAGCTCGGTTCGATTGCCAAAAGCCAGAGCGAAAAATGCTCCCGCTACGAACGGAGACGGCCGCACCAGCGAAAAATAAAGCGCGGCGGTTTGGCCCATCAAAGCCAGCCCGAGAGCGATTTGCCAGGCGCCGCCGAATCCGAGATTGCACCACGTCCAGGTTCCAAAAATTGGAAACAGCGCCAGCAAGATCCGACGAACTAACGACGCGCTCTTGTGGCTGGAGTAATCGGCTCCGAATGCCTTCGCGAGCTGAAAAAAGAAATAAACGCACAAACCAGCAATGAGCGCTGCCAAGACATGTCCCGGAAAGTTATCGATCAAGCCTGCTTTCTGCAGGAGAGCAATCGGAACCACGCTAAGCACTGCTCCCAGCGGAAAAGCTGAGTAATATCTTTCACCTTGCGGGATCATTTCATTAAGCCAATCAGGCGGCTTTTCCCGAAGGCCCAGGTCGCCACGCAGCAAGGCCGAAGCAATCTGGCTTGTGTAATCCAGGTCGTGGAGCGTCGCTTTGGTCGAGAAATAAAAGGCGAGCGCCGCAGACAGCGACACGGCGGCTGCGATCCAAAATTGGCGGGTAGTGTCACGCCTTTCGTGAGCCATCGGGATTCTCACTTTCACTCTTCAAAACGAATGTCGCCCCAACAGTTTTTCCCAAGCAGCTCTGGTCTCGGGCGGGACGTTTTGGTCAGGACCGATCAGCCAGGAAACAGTTGCAAGCGAGTTCACGGCGATCGAGAGACCGACGAGTCCGATTATCACATGGCGCGACCGGACTAAGGCCGGCCCGCCCGAACGGAGAAAGATAATGAGACAGAAGATTAGGAAAGGATAGAGATCAGCGGCATAACGCTGAGCCAGCGCAAAAAACGATAAGATACAAAGAAACTCGGCAAAAAGAGCCGCAGCCGCGCCCCGCTCGAATGCGTCGGCACCGTCGCGGCGGCCGAGACATATGATTCCCATAATGGCTCCAAAAATAAGCCAGGGAGAACACCATAGCAGAGGAAGATACACCTCGCTGAAGTCGTTGGAATATAGGGAGGGATAATCATAGAAATGGCGATCTGCCGCTAAGAAAGGCGGTTCACGCTCCAGGCTTGGGAAACGCACACTGAAGTAGTCGGCAAAGCTATGGAGGATCCGGCGCGGGCTGAACACGCCAAATTTATGAGCGAACTCGGCATGAACCGAGTTGATGTAGTAGTCGTAGTTTACTCCAGTGAGGCTGCCGAATTTTGCGTAGCTTAGCCAAATGTAAAAGATGAGCGCGACGCCAAGCGGGAGAACCAGCGTCGTGAGATTAGTAAATCGATTCGAGCGCGGTAGTCTGAGAACAAGAAATGGGGCGATCAGAACAAACGGCGCGCCGAACGTCACTCGGGAGAGTAGAGCGCCGCCAGCACAAAACGAGAATCCCAGCAGTGCACCTGTCAGGGCGCTACCCTTGGCCTGTCGCGAGCGGAAAGCGAAGAAGATCGCACCGAGCGATAAGGCCAGTCCCCAGATGATGGCTTCGTCGTAGATGGATAGATTCCCTAGCAGCAAAAGCAACGGTGAGCCGAACGCGAACCCGAGTACGCACGCGTTGCCCAGCCAGTTGCGCGCGCGCGACGAAAACGGGGAAGAACATAAGGCGGTGCGCACCAGGCCGGCAAAAGCAAACAGCGCGATGACTCCAGCGCAAAATCCTGAAATCCGCGACCATTTCCCATGTCCCGCTGGGTAAACGAAATTTAGTGGAATACGCAGGAGCGCTGGGAACGGACCAAAGTACATACGCGCGTGACCATTCACGATCATTGCTTCATGGCCGATCGCGTCCACATCGACGTCTACGTTGCCGCACAGAAAATGTTCCGCCTGCGAATCATAAGCGCCGCCGAGCACCTCCTTAACGAAAATCTGGCGCCCGCCTGTTGTGACAAACCCCCAAAGAAGCGCGCTCAACAGGAGAGTGACCGGCAGAAGCCGGGGAGCCGCGGGAGAACTCAGAGGACGCTGATTACTTTCTGAAATCGAGTGCGCCCTTCTTCAGCGCGTAGGCGTAGCCCACCATCAGGATCGTGATGAAACTGAGCATGCTCCAAAAAATGACGCTGCTCTGTTTGATCGCATCGCGGTAAACGACCGCCCACGGATACATGAACACGATCTCGAGGTCGAAAAGGATAAAAAGCATCGCCACCAGATAGAACTTCACGCTGAAGCGCGGTAGCCGTTCCGTCTGCGGGATCATCCCGCACTCGTAGGGTAAATCTTTGGCTTTGGTGCGTGTTCCGCTCTTGCCCACTAATACGCTGACGAGCAGCGCGGAAACCGCAAACAGCATCACGACGAGGATTTGCAGGAGGACCGGCAAATATTCGCGCAGCATTCGGGGACTCTGGCCTGAAGCCAATCCGTTGTGAAAGGTGGTCTATCTTACCCCGGCGAGATGACCATTCTGCTGGGCAATGGCATTGGCCAAAGCCGACGGCAAGCCCTTGTACTTCTTGCCATTTTTCCTTACCGCGCCCCGTGCTACGAGATTCTGTAGCTTCTCGTAAGCTCGTAGTCGCAGCATTTCTTCGCCGCCGCTTGCAGCGTTCCGGGCCCGAAGATTCTCGTGTACAATGTCGAAAAGCTGCTTGAACTCAAAGGAAGAGCGTCGGGAGAGGACAGCAACCAACTCCTCAGTTACCAGGTCAGGAACACGACGGGAGAATGCATTTTTCTTTAAAATAGCCATAAGGCGAAAAAGATAGCACGTTTTCCATAGGTTGCAGCAGTTTTCTTCCCCTTTCTTTCCGGCAGAATATACAGTGCCGAAATGGCGCGGCAGGCTCCCTGCCTATGGCGTAGGAGATGGGCTGGGTGTAGGCCGCGGCGTGGCTGTAGCGGTGGAACCCCAGCCGGTCACGCCCCCACCAGCCTTTTGTCGTGCACCCGCGCCGAGGCTGCTAAGAATAGCAAAGCCGATTGCCGATTGATCCAGCGTAATTGGTCCAACTGACTCGGCCACATAGCCGTCGCGATCATATCTTTGCGAGGAGACGATAGGGCTCAAGTGCTTCGTAATGATCTCCGGAGATGGCACCTTGGTAGGATCGACGGAACCAGCCACTGCCGGCATGAAAGCCGCAGCCATTAACAACATTGGACGAAGCGAAGCGTCGAGTCGGGAATACAACAGTCCCGTATCGACGTAGGCAAAAAAATTCGTCGGCGCCGGCAGCAACCGCGAGGCAGCTTTGTAAGTTTGGGAACCCGAAAGCTCGGACGAGGCGGCCCCGCTGCGTTTCATGGCCTCTTCCACCGAGACTGGGTCAAAGCCGCCGATAAGAATCCGATCGGATAAGCCGATCGTTGGAGTGATCGCGACGAGACTCGCAGCCGACTGCTTCGAGAAATAGCGGATGCCGTCCTTCTCGGCGTGCGTCCAAGTCGCGTTTTCATCGGCACCAATAAGGGTCTCCACGATCTTGCCGGCTTTGGCCGCGTCCATCACCGGCAACGTTAGAAGCAAAGACGGCCACTGCGCGCTGGAGGGCCAGTCCGCAAGCGATCCCAGCTCGAATCCAAATGCAGCTTTCCAATCATCAGCGGCCACCCCGCTATCGGCAAGCGCCTGAAAAATTTTGGCGCCAGCAAAGGCCGCCGCCTGGTTTAGGATGTCGATTCTCTCCCCGAGATTGAGAAGCATCGACAGATAAAAGAACGTCTCTTTCGTCCCGAGCGAGACGGAAGACCGGGTCAGCATGATACCGCGCTCTAGCCTTGGCATCCCGAGAAAAAGCACGTCGTGTATTTTCCCGTTCTCGAACCGCGTCGAACCGGCGATGCAGCGCATTTTCTCGAGCATCGTTGATTCGCCCGGAGCTGGGTTTGATCGAACAGTAGCGCGCAGCGCCGCAAGCCGATCGGAAAATATCTTTGGCTGCAAATAAAAGAATGCCGCGTAATTGGAGGGCCGGTGCGCGACGGCTGCGCGATATGCTCCGTCGTCGTCGAGTGTGCCTTCTGGATTTTTAGCGCGATGATCTGCGCGGTCGAGCAGTGCCTTTAATCCCGTCAGGTCCGTCGCTGCAAAAAACCATGGACGATCATAGGTCGTCGCGAGAGTAAACGGAGGCGCCGTGACCAGCTCGATTTCGTGGCGCTGATATTGCAGCTTCTCGCTTTTCGCGCCCGGAGTTTGTTCCTGAAATGTCGAGCGCCATCTGCTGATGACTCGCTCCGCCTCTTCTTCGCTGCCACGAAAACGGAAGCCGCCTACGAATCTTGGGTTGTTGTTATCCAGAGCGGTCAGAGCAAAAAAGGCGTGCTTCGGATCGAGTTGCTCGATTTCCTGCAGCGTTTGAGAAGCCGCATTTGTCTTCGGAAGGTTGCTCACTCCCGCAAGTGCGGGACGCAAGAAATCCTGCACCGCCTGTTCGCGATACAGCTGATAAATATCGCAGTTATGCCAATCATCGCGGGTTCGATTAAAGTCCGGCAGATGCGCCAGAAAAATTGTTCCTTGAGGCAAAAGCGTGCTTACCGGGGCACTCGAAATCTGTAGGGAAATCTTCCAGTAGTACCAACCAGCGAACGCAGCGGCGGCGAGCGCGATGATTACGAAGATCAGACGTCTCATGGAGGCGAAACTGTAGCGGCAGGCTTATCGCTGCGAAAATTAAATAATCGCAGCTCCAAAGTTTATGCAGCTGACACGGCGGCTGCTACAGAAACGAAAATCATGCCCGCGGATGAAATTGCCGATGCACAGCTTTAAGCCGCTGTTGATCGACATGTGTATAGACTTGCGTAGTGGAAATATCGGCGTGGCCCAGCATTTCCTGGATGATCCGCAGATCAGCGCCGTTCCCGAGCAGATGTGTCGCGAAACTGTGCCGAAGAAGGTGTGGGTAAACGTTCTTCTCGAGCCCGGCGCGGCGCGCGTGCTTTTTTACAATCTGCCAGATGCGCGCTGTGGTTAATTTGGTGCCGCGCTCGGAGAGAAAAATCTCGCTGCTGCTACGCCGTCTCACAAGTTTCGGCCGCTCCGCCGAGAGATAGGCTGCCAGCGCTTCGCACGCTTTTCGACCGACAGGCACTAGGCGAGTCTTGTTCCCTTTTCCAGTCACACGCACAACACGCTCTTCGAAATTGAAATTCTCCAAGCGCGCATTTGCCAGCTCGGAAATACGCAAGCCGCTAGCGTAAAGCAACTCGATCATCGCGCGATCGCGCAAGCCGTGAACAGCTTTCGTGTCGATCTTTTCGAGGAATTGCTCCACTTGCAATTCGTTGAGCGTTTCCGGGAGATAGCGCTCGATGCGCGGGAGCGCCAGCGCCTCAGCCGGATCCCGTTCAATTGTCCCTCTACTGGCCAAAAACCGGAAAAAAATCTTCAATGCAACCACGATGAGCTTGATCGAAGAGGCGGAAAGGCCCGTGCGTTTGCGATCAGCAAGATATTCGCTGATCATCGGTAGAGTCACAACGCGCGGATTATTGATTTTTTTATTGGTGGCACACCATTGTGCGAATTCGCTCAGCGATCTTTGCGTGGAGAGCTGGTAATTTTCAGAAAGACCGCGCTCGACTGCGAGGAAACGGATAAACGAGTCGATTGAGTCTT
>QHOV01000111.1 GCA_003218885.1 Verrucomicrobiota bacterium
GATGCAACTCGGGTCTTCCTTATTCACCAGCGCGCCGCGCGTGTCGCCGTCTGATGTGAGATCGACATGCACTTCCGAGCACGGCCCGCACGGGCCGGTGTCGCCCATCATCCAAAAATTGTCGGCCTTGCCACTGCTGAGAACGTGAATCTTCGGATCGAGATCGGCTTCGCGAAATAGATGCGCCCAGTGCTCATAAGCTTCGTTATCAAACTCGCTCGGCTCGCCCGGGCCGGGCTTGTAAACCGTCGCGTAAAGCCGTTGTGCCGGAAATTTCCAACGCTCGACCAGTAATTCCCACGCCCAGTCAATCGCTTCCTTCTTGAAGTAATCACCGAAACTCCAGTTGCCCAGCATCTCGAAAAACGTGTGATGATACGTGTCGAGTCCGACATCCTCGAGATCGTTATGTTTTCCGCCGGCGCGAATGCACTTTTGCGTGTCGGCTACGCGCGGCGGATTCCACTGCGGTTTTTGCTGGCCGAGAAAGATCGGCACGAACTGGTTCATGCCGGCATTCGTGAAGAGCAAATTAGGCGCGTCGGGCAGCAGCGATGATGACGGCACAATGGTGTGCTGTTTCTCGCGAAAGAAATCGAGAAATGATTGCCGAATCTCAGCCGAGGTCATCATTTTCTAACCACCAATGAACACGAATAAACACGAATTCGACAGAGCTGAAATCAAAACCCTTTACGTCCGAAGTTGGGTTCATTCCGTGGTGCGCCGGCTGGCTAATTCCGAGCAAATGCGTTCGAGCAACCTGACTTGCTGTGAGCAGTCAAGTTATCCGGCCTGAACTGCGCGAGAATTATGATTTGGCCGGGCGGGCGCCTAGCTTTTCTCTTCGTCCAGCTTCGCTTTGACTGCAGTCTCAATTTCGTCGTAAAGCGCCTTGTCGTTTTTCAAAACTTCTTTCGCAGCGTCGCGGCCCTGGGCAAGCTGCGTGCCTTTGTAGTTCAGCCACGAGCCGCGCTTCTCGATAATTTGCTTTTCCAACGCCACGTCGAGAAGCGCGCCGGTGGATGAAATTCCCTCATTATACATGATGTCGAATTCAGCTTCGGTAAATGGCGGTGCGACTTTGTTCTTCACAATCTTGATACGGGTGCGATTGCCCGTGACAACGCCGTCGGTCTGTTTGATCGCACCGATGCGCCGGATATCGACGCGCATGCTGGCGTAAAATTTCAGCGCTCTTCCGCCGGGCGTGGTCTCGGGGTTTCCAAACATCACACCAATTTTTTCGCGGATTTGATTTGTGAAAATGCAGCAGGTTCGCGCCTTTGAGATGAGCGATGTGAGTTTGCGCAGCGCCGCGCTCATGAGTCGCGCTTGCGCGCCAACTGTCGCGTCCCCGATTTCGCCCTCGAGTTCCGCTCTTGTGACCAGCGCCGCGACCGAGTCAACGACAATTACATCCAGAGCGTTCGAGCGCACGAGCGTCTCGCAAATCCGCAGCGCTTCCTCGCCGGAGCTTGGCTGAGAGACGAGCAAATCGTCGAGATTAACACCGAGTCTTTTCGCGTATGCAGGATCCAGCGCGTGCTCGACATCGATAAACGCGGCCAGTCCACCACGTTTTTGCGCCTGAGCAACGACCGTCAACGCAAGTGTGGTTTTCCCGGAGGACTCCGGGCCGAAAACTTCCACCACTCTGCCCCTTGGGAATCCGCCGACACCAAGCGCGCGATCAATCAAAATGTTCCCAGTGGGAATGACATCGATATCGACAATTTTCTCGTCGCCAAGGCGCATGATCGCGCCCTCGCCGTAATCCTTGGCTATCTGTTGAATCGCCAGATCGAGGTTCTTATTTCGTGCCGCAGCTAATTTGTCAGTGGCTGTTTTTTCTTCGGTCTTCGTCGCCATATCAGGATCACTCTAAGTACGACTCAGGCGGCGATTCGCCAAGCAGAAAAGCGAGCGCCTGGACTGGAACAAACGAAAAAGGCCGCGAACCTCCACGTTCGCGGCCTTCGCGACAGCGTCTTGGCACCTTGACAGCTTAATCATTGAGCGGTTACGAGTCGCGTCGTGAATCCGCCAAGCGAAGGTCGCCGGGAACTCGATTCGGTCGTCATCAATATCGAGCTCACCCTCGTCAGCATTATCCAAGGGGTTGCACTGTTTTTCTTAACGGATAATGCCCGCGCGCTGATCTCGACGCGGCAGTGGGGCACGTTTCCTTATGTAGCCGCGGGTTTGTGCGTGATTTTTATATTTTGGTCGCGCTCAATTATTCACACGTTCACATTGATCAAGTGGCCACTGGAGTTTGGCCACAACTTTTTCTACATCGCTTGCGCGCTCGGCGAAGCGATTCTTTTCAGTCGGCTCGATAGTCCTCTCGCGTGGTTTCAACTAAGCGCCGCTTACGCAGGCATTGTTTGGCTGCTGTTTATTTACGATATGCGGCTGATTCACGCGCGCATCGCCGAGTCACGCGATGATTCCGAACGCGCCCTTTATGCCCGCGCCAGGTCCGATCAGTTGCTCAATATTCGTCTGCTCGTTCCCCTGCTTCTTGTCCTCAATCTCGTCTCTACGCTCGCCATTTGGGGCTGGCCTGATTTGTTCGTCGCTCGTGCCGGTCACATTTGGTTGATTAGCGCTCAGCTCCTTTCCTTCATCGGCTATCTGTTTTATACCAGCCGTTATTTCACTGCGATTGCGCCGCTCCTCCTGCGGAGCCGGCGGACAAACTAGCCGGCGCAGATGGTGAAGGGCGATCCGCAGTTCTTCGCTCGATTTTTTGGGGGGATTGCTTGTTCTCTCTTCGCCGATTGGTTCGCCTCTGGAGTCAGTCGCTATCGCTCGAGGTGAATTCTGCTATCGAGATAAAGCATAACGAAGGCGATCCCGAGCAATGGCTGGAGAATTCTTTGGAGAAGGTTCAGGACAAAAGCAGAAATATCAAAGCCCCGGGCTTGCTGGGCTTCAGTCAGTTGGTGCAGGAGCGTCTGAGGATCCTGCGTGGTCATCAACTGATTAAAATACTGGTGCAGCGTCGTCCACTCGGAGACGACCGCGATTATCAGCACAAGCGCAAACCAGAGGGACGCAATGAAGGCTCCGCGCCACAACGGGCGTTCAAACAACGGAAGATCCTGTCCGCTGCGCGCGAGATTTCTGCTTCCGCGCAGTGAATCGATGAATCCCGCGTTTTCGAGGACAGCAAACTGCTGCCAAAAGAGAACAGTGATGAAGAACCACCCGAACATCCAAACTTGCAGGATGAGCAAGGCCAACGCGAAAAAGATCGACAGCGGCGAAGTAGCACCGGCTGCTAGCGTGAGGGCTATTCCGAGCGCAAATAGGATGAGCAAGGCGAAAACGACAAATACGAAGACGCACAGCGCAGCGACGCGCGGCCAGAATCTGACCGTTTCATTTAGCACAGCGACGAAACCTGTCCGGCGTCCGTTAGCAATTTCAGCACTGAGAATTTGGATGCCCGCGACATAAATCGGCCACATCGCCAGTGAGAGCATAAACATGAAGAAGCTGAAAAGCCCCCCAGCGAGAACGCCCAAATCGCCGTAGGAACCCTGCGTTGTTTTCATCAATGGAGTCGTTAACTGACTGCATACCGACGGCAACAACACCAAAAGCGTGAGCCCAAGAAATTGAAAAAAGCCTTTGCGATAAATTTGGAACGTCTCCGCCAAAATCTGACCGAAGGTGCGATGTTGCGTTTGTAGCGGCGGCTCTATCAGCCGGCTGGCGATCGCAGCCTCGGAGGCCCCTGCCTCAAACAATCCCGGAATCGCTGCTGCTGTGCTCCAAAGATCGGCACTCGCGTTTCGGGCTTCGTTTTCAGGAAGGAGCCGCCCCTCGGTTTTCCATTCACGCAGCGTCTCGATATCGGCGGGACCATACTCCTTTCCCTGCACACGCACGATCCATTCCTCCGTCATGTCTTGATCATCCAGCATCATGCATCCAGAATCCAGCATCAGCCTCTCCAATGAAACTGCTGCTTATCGATGGTCATTATTACGTTTACCGGTCGTTTTTCGCTATCCCGAATCTCTCCAATTCGCGGGGTGAACCGACCAACGCGATTTTCGGCTTCACGAAAACGCTGCGGCTAATGTTGAGACATTTGCAGCCTGACCTGGGCGCAGTCGTATGGGACGAGGGCGTGCCGCAGAAGCGAGTGGAACTGCAACCCGCTTACAAGGAGACGCGCAAAGAGATGCCCAAGCCGATGATCCCGCAGCTCGAGTTTATCCAAAAACTCACACCTTTGTTGGGCTTTCGAAATATTTCCCTACCGGATACCGAGGCCGATGACCTGATGGGCTGTTACGCCATCGCCGCGTGCAAGCGGGCGGGGATGGAAATTGTGCTCGCAACCAACGACAAGGATCTTTATCAGCTGGTTGGTCCCTGCGTGAAAGTCTATACGACGGCGAAAGCGGACCTCGCGTCGCCCAAGGATGCATTCGCGTTGCTGGGCGAAGACCAAGTCACGGCAAAATGGGAGGTCCCGCCAAAACTTATCGGCGATGTGCTCGCGTTGACGGGCGATTCGGTCGATAACATCCCCGGGATCGGACTAGGCCGTAAAACCGCGGCGGCATTGATTCGCGAGTTCGGCGGGTTGGAACCACTGCTGAACAACATCGACAAGGTCAAAAACGCGCGAACCCGGGAAAAACTCGCCAACGCTCGCGGGCAAATTTTGCAAAACCGAAAAATGGTCGATCTGGATTGTGATCTTGAATTGCCGCTGCCGATCGATCAGCTTCGAATTGAACCCGACTATCCCAGTCTGATCCGCGCGTTGGAGCATTGTGAATTCAAATCGCTGCTTCAAGAAGTGCGCGATGAAGCGACCCGAGTTGGGAGCAGCGGGCAGAGGAATCTTTTGTAGCCGAGCCGGATGCAGGGCGATCCGTGACGCAGGCAAGCCTGCATGCGCTTCAATGCTCGCAGGCGGGATTGCCTGCATAATCTCCTGAATGTCAAGAAGTAGTGTCAGACACGGATTTGTCGTAAAAAATTCGAACAAAGTCTGCGACTGGCTGTCGAAGTTAGTAGGTTAAGGCGATTCGGGTGGTTGCACGACTTTTTGATATTCGTTGTTTCTCCTTAGCGTGCGCTGCCCGAATCTTTTTTTGTCTGATTAAGTCAAAGCGACCGACAGATTGTCGATTTGGGGTTCTCTCCTTGTGTTGCATTTGGGCATGGCGACTTGCCGACGACCGCCGCGCGGCGCGTTTGATAATGCGTCTTTCATAGACCCTCTCGCATTTCGCACCTATCGTGCGAATCCTCCTGCGCGCATGAAACCAAACCGCTACGATCCGATCGCCGCCGCGCTTAAAGAAGACATCGGCGACGGCGATGTCACGACTGATTTTTTCATCCCGGAAACGCTGCACGCAACCGGACGCATCGTTGCGCGTGAAAACGCGGTCGTTGCCGGCACCGGAGTGGCTAGCGAAGTTTTTCGACAGGTTGATCCCTCGACGGATATCCAGATTCTTTGCCGCGATGGCGATAGCGTCGCTGCTGGCGACGGCATTATCGAAGTGCGTGGCCTTGCGCGTTCAATTCTGAAAGGGGAACGTATCGCGCTGAATCTTTTGCAAAGTCTCTGCGGCATCGCAACGCTCACGCGCCAATTTGTTGATGCGGTCGGGAACCATTCGGCCAAGATCCTGGACACGCGCAAAACCACGCCCGGGCTACGCGCGCTGGAAAAGGCTGCAGTGGTCGCTGGCGGTGGCGTTAATCATCGTTTCGGCTTGTACGACATGGTGCTCATAAAAGACAATCATCTGGCCGTCCTTGGAGGGCTTTCCAGTTTTGCCGATCGAATTCGTCAACTTCGCCAGGAGCAGCCAAACATCCGCATTGAGGTGGAGGCTGACGATCTGGAACAAGCTCGCACTTTTGTCGAGGTGGATGGCATAGACGTCATCCTTCTCGACAACATGACGCCCGCCCAAATTCGGGAAGCTCTCGCGCTGAAAAGAAACAATATTAAGTTCGAAGCAAGCGGAGGCATCACGTTGAAAAACGTGAGGCGCGTGGCAGCGACGGGAGTTGATTACATTTCGATTGGCGCGCTAACGAACGCCGCGCGCGCGATCGATATCGCGCTGGAAATGACCCATGTTCCCGGCTGAGATGTTGGACCGACTGGTCGCTGATGAGCTGCAAGCCCACTTCCCTTGCGCCACCATCGGTCGACAGATCATTGTGCTCGAACAAACTGGCTCGACAAACGACGCGATTTTGCGGGTCGCAACTGCAAATTCAAAGGAAGGTTTGGTTCTCTTTGCGGAACATCAAACTGCCGGGCGCGGTCAGCGTGACAACCGCTGGGAATCGGCGGCAGGCAAAGGGCTTTGGTTTTCAATCCTTTTGCAACCTAAAATCCAGATCAACAACTCTGGCCGGCTCACGATTTGGGCGATCGAAACGATTTCGGACAGCATTCAGACCGAGTTTTCTCTCGCGCCGAGAATTAAGTTGCCTAACGACGTTCAAGTTCGCGGCCGCAAAGTAGCCGGCGTGCTGGTGGAGATGCGCGCGCAAGAGAAGGCGCCACACCTCGCTATTGTGGGAATCGGAATTAACGTGAACCAGTCGCCAGAAGATTTCCCACCCGAATTGCAAAGCAAGGCAATCTCACTTGCCATGGCGCTGCGAAGACCGATCGATCGCCAAAAATTTGCAGTTGCCCTCTTGCGGAACCTGGATCTGACTTATCGCGAAAGGTTCGCGAGCGCGGGGCTGTAGCCGAGAGCGCTGACCTCGGCTCGCTCGCAGGATTGCTACTCAGCGCCGGGGCAGTCAACGCCCGCGGCTACAACCTTATAACTCGCTTAGCTTTTCAACTGCTGCGCCAGCCAATCGCGGTAGATGTGCGGCGAAATCTCTGATGGTTTGATCTCGCTGCGTCCGCCCCAGAAAACGTTCGTATAAGAAACTGGAATCCCACTTGAGCGAAGATGCCGGTCAATTGCCGCTTTGTGATCCAGGAGCAATTGTTTATCCGTGCCGTGCGCCACGGCCATGATGTTGACGTTGTTAAATTCCGGGCCGGCTTCGCGCCAGTAGCAATGCGTCAGGATGTGGTGACGGCCCACCTCGCCTCCCGCTTCTATTTCGCGACCGGGCGGCACTGCCCAGTGAAACAGCGCGTTGAAGCGCGTGACGCGCACGCCGCCCGCTGATGGCTTGACATGCTCGAGAAAAGTTGAAAAACGTCCGACGATTTTTCGCGCATTCAGCGCTTCGGCCACGCCATAGAATTCTTCGAGTGACACCCCGGCTTCCTTCGCGCGTGCAACCCAGGGCGAGGGCCTGATTTCTTCGGGAGTGAATTCGCGCTTCAGCGCAACCAGAACATTCCATTCGCGCTCGTTCAGCTCGACAATCTGCACCGGAATCATTTTTGCCGGCTGTTCGCCCTTGTTGCCAGGCTCAATTGTTTTGCGGCGAACATGGCCAACTCCGAGAGTGAAAATTCCTTTTGCCGGCATCAGTCGAAAACGCTCCGCACCGACTTTCTTTGCGAGCAATTCGCAATGCGCTTGCAATGAAAATCCCTGGGGAACCTTGAGAGTGGTCCAAAGTTTGTAGTCCGAACCGGCGCTGACGGTATCGGTGGAACGCAGCACCACGTGACCCGAAAAAGGATCCTGCTGAAACATCCAATCGAATGCGCTGTCGATTCCGTTCTCGGGAACCTTCCATGCGACCAGCGCGCCCTCAGCCAGATTCGTTGCAAGCAGAGTTTGACGAACGCGGCGGGTTGTTCCTGCACGGAGCATCGCGACGATCCGCGCCATAACGACATCGACGCTGAGGCCTGAGCGCTTCGCAATCTCCTCGAACGGCTCGCGCACGAAGCCTTCGATCTTGTCCTCTGAAATCGCCAGAATCCTGGCGTTGATCGGATCGTTGTGCTCAACCGGCAGCATGTGAATTAATCCGCCGCGCGGGCAAACTTGTCCAACCGTACGCGCCGCGCTTTTCAGTTTGCGCAAATAAACACGGCCGCAAAGTGAGAGCTAGTTCCGGCGAGCACGAACAGATGCCAGACAAAATGGGCATAACGCAGCCGCTCGTTCGCGAAAAATAAAGTGCCTGCCGTGTAAGCGATGCCGCCGGCGATTAACAAAAGCAGCGTCGACAACGGAATTGCCAGCGCGAGCGGACGTATAAAAATGACTCCGACCCAGCCCGTTCCCAGATAGAGAGTCATCGCAAGTCTCCGATGACGCAGTGCGCCGCGTGTTGCTTTCATGATGACCCCGAAAAGCGTGAGTGCCCAGACAATCCCGAGCATGGTTAACCCGCCAGCGCCGCGCAACGGACCCAGAGCAAATGGCGTATATGTTCCCGCGATTAACAAAAAAATCGCCGAGTGATCTAGTACTTGGAGAAGGGATTTGACACGCGTCTGCGGCCAGGCGTGATAGAGCGTCGACCCGAGGTACACGAGCAACATCGTCACGGTAAAGATGATCGTACCGATAAGAAAAGGGATGCTGCCATGGTGGAATGCTGCCAGAAGCAGAATCGGTGTACCGGTGATCACACCCAGGAGTCCGATCCCATGGCTAATACCATTCGCCAGTTCCTCGCCGCGTGATTGTGTCCGGTTCGGCAAGCGCAGCGACTCGTTACTAACATTCATCGATTCATCGCACGGCACCATGCAACGCGCATCGAGCGGTTTTTCCAAGCAAAAATGATGAAGTGCTGTCCGGCGCTGGATGTTGAACATTGAGCGTTGGCCATTGAACGTTGGTTTCTCATGCTAAAAGCGATCTTTTTCGACGCAGTCGGCACGCTGTTTAGGTTAACAAAGACTGTAGGCGATCATTACGCCTATGTCGGCCGTGAGGTCGGATTAGATCTTAATCCCCAAAATCTGGAGCGCGCATTTCACGCCGCCTGGGAAAAGATGCCGCAACGCGCCGCCATCGATGGACCGCGCGAGAACGACGACAAAGGCTGGTGGCGTGAGCTTGTCGATCTCGTCCTCGATCAGGCCACGCCTGCGTTGAGTGAATTCGATCGGGACAATTTTTTCGAGATCGCTTACGAACATTTTGCCGAAGCAGGTGTGTGGGAAATTTACCCGGAAGTTCCCGGCGTGTTGGAGCAATTACGGCGGCGGTTTCAACTTGCCGTGATTTCGAATTTCGACGGACGTTTGCGCTTCATTCTCCAGCACCTTGGTATCTCGAAATTTTTCAGCCACGTTTTCATTTCCAGCGAACTCGGGGCTGACAAGCCCGATCCGGAAATTTATCGACGCGCACTCAAGTTGATCGATCGGAAACCGACTGAGGTCCTACATGTCGGCAATGATTCGCAACGCGACTGGGAAGCCGCCAGCGCGGCTGGTTTATCGGTGTTTCGATTAGACCGACCAAAGAACTCCCTGCGCGATTTGCTTACGATCTTGGAATTGTAGGGCAAGCGCGCCGCTTTTCCGACGCGGGTCGGTAGCTCAATTGGTAGAGCAGCGCCCTTTTAAGGCGTTGGTTCCGGGTTCGAGTCCCGGCCGACCCATCATTCGCAGTTTGAGTGTCTCATCATCCACATGAAGCGACTTTTGATCTTACACGTATTCGGCGCGTTAAGCGCCACCATGATGCAGGGAGCTACCAACTTCGATGTGGCGGCAAAGGCGACGAACGAGCTCGGGGTCGCTCTTCACCGTCAGCTCGCCACAGGCGACGAGAATCTTTGCATCTCTCCCTATTCAATAGAGAGCGCGCTGGCGATGACTTTCGCTGGCGCCGACGGCGAGACACGCACCGAGATGGCGCGTGTTCTGCATCTCACCAACGACGGCACCGTGCCCGCCTCGTTCGCTGCGCTTCAGCATTCACTTGAAGAGATGAGTCTGAAGACAGCTGAGCTCGTCAAACAATCCAAAAAATTCGGTGGCCCGAGTGAACCAATCACATTGAACATCGCCAACAGGCTCTTTGCGCAAAAAGGCTATGCGTTTCGCGACGCTTACCTGTCGCTGGTGAAACAAAATTTCGGCGGGGCGTTTGAGCCTCTCGATTTCATTGCCAATCCTGCAGTAGCTACACAGCGCATCAATAAATGGGTCGCAGACCAGACGCATGATCGGATTCGCGATCTGATTCCCGGAGGGGCGCTGGATAAAACAACTCGCCTCGTCCTGGCGAACGCGCTTTATCTGAAAGCGCCATGGGCGAGTGAGTTCTCCGAGAATGCGACGCAGCGAGAGCCGTTCTTCGTTCCCGGCGGCGCGCCTCTGGATGTCCCGATGATGCAGAAAAGAAGTGATCACTTCGGTTATGCAAGGCGCGAAGGATTCACGGTCGTGAGCCTTCCCTACGCAGGCAACGACCTGCAGTTTCTCGTTCTTTTTCCCGACGACGTAAACGGTCTGCACCCGCTTGAGTCAAAACTAACCGGCGAACTGCTGGCTCAATGCGCAAAACTCCAAACGCGCGATATCGATCTTCATCTGCCAAAATTCAAGCTCGAGCCGCCCACGATGGCTTTGGCCGAAAAGTTTGAAGCGCTCGGGATGAAGACTGCGTTCGATAAGCCGCAGGGAAGCGCGAATTTCGACAAGATCGCGCCACGAAAACCGAACGATTATCTCTACATCTCCCAGATCTTTCACAAAACATTCATCGCGGTGGACGAAAAAGGAACTGAAGCAGCGGCCGCAACCGCCGTGGCGATGATGGCAGGAACCGCACTAAGGTCGCCTCCGCCACCGCCGATCGAAGTGAAAGTCGATCGCCCATTCGTCTATGCCATTCAGCATGTGCCGAGCGGTGTCTGCCTTTTTCTCGGTCGGGTGACCGATCCACGTTGAATATGGACATCAGCACGCTCGCAAATTCGATCAATGCCATTGCCGTCACGGCAGGTGTCATCTTTGCCGCGGCGCAAATCAGTTACTATCGCCGGCGGCGGCGGCGCGATGCGATGCTCGAGCTCGTCCGTTCGTTTCAGAGCCCGACGTTTTCAAAAGCACTGCGTCGCGTCATGGAATTGCCGGACAACGCAAGCGCGGACGAGATCCGAAAAATTCTAGGACCAGAAGGTGAAGATCTGCTCGTTCATCTTACTGCCACATGGGAGACGATTGGGATCTTGCTTTTTCACCGAGAATTCAGTATCGACGTGGTCGATGATTTCTTCAGCGGCCCGATCTTGATTTCGTGGCGTAAACTGCTGCCTTACACGACCGATCTTCGGCAGCGTTATCAACGCGAGACGTGGTCGGAGTGGTTCCAATGGCTGGCAGAACGCATGATGGAGCGCGAGAGCAAATCGCCGCCAATACCGGCGTACGTTGCACATCGCGAATGGAAAAAAATGTAGCCGCGCTCTATGAGCGCCGACAAAAGGCTCGGCGGCCACAGGCGGCCGCTACAGCAGCGACTCACGTTCATAGCTCAATCTGCCGTTCACAATGCGAGCCGCCGATGTGAATGGGTACGGCTCGGTTTTGTTGGCGTCGAGGATATGCCTGACTTCGATGCCGCGCGATTTCAAATAATCGGAAATGAGTGAACGATGGCAGCGCCACCACAGCGCTTCCGCGCACATGATCGCTGTCGGTCCGGCTTCGCGAGTGAGAGCAAGAAGGCGCTCAACGCCTTTCCGGAATTCCTCGGTGTCCATGTGATCGGCGTAACCGCGAAACGACGCGTTGCGCCATGCGCTGTTACGCGAGTCAGGTTTCGGTTTTCGTCTTCCGCCCAGCTCCGGGAAATGTTCGTAGCGAATTCCTTGCGCACTCAAGGATTCTGCCAGTGCTTCCTTATTGAACTGCGGATGGCGTTTCGATCCCGGCAACGATCGCACATCGGCCAGCAGCTTGATTCCGTTCTCTTCGAGCAATGAAATGAAGTCGTCGATGTTGCGCGTCGAGTGGCCAATCGTCCAGATGCGCGAGATCTTCTCTTTTGATTGCATGCGGAACATCGGTAGCTTCGTCAAAAATCAGGAGATGCGAAAATGAACAAAATATTCTTATCGATAGTTATTGGATTCACTACATTGGCACTCGTGGATGCGGCAGAAACACAAACACAACCCGAAGTCGGCAAACCCGCTCCGGATTTCAGTCTCACCACGGGCGACGGCTCGCAGGTGAGCTTGAAAGATTATCGCGGCAAATGGGTGGTCCTTTATTTTTATCCGAAAGATTTCACAAGCGGTTGTACGATGGAGGCGCGCAATTTCCAGCGCGATCTCGCCAAGTATGAGGGAGCAGGCGCAGTTGTTCTTGGCGTGAGCGTCGATACCGCTCAATCGCACAAAGATTTTTGTGCGAAAGAAGGACTCAACTTTAAATTGCTGGCCGATCCCGATGCGAAAGTCTCGACCGAATACGGGTCGATAATGGATTACAAAGGCAGTAAACTCGCCGCGCGCAACACCTTCATCATTAATCCCAAAGGCGAGATCGCAAAAGTTTATACCGGCGTGAAGCCGACCGACCACAGCGAGCAAGTGCTGAAGGATTTGGCTGAGCTAAAGAAAAGTTAAATCAAACTGACTTCACAAATGGCAGCACAAAGAAAATCCATCGACTGCAGAGATTATCCGAGCGAGAAAAATTGCTCGCTCAAAATGTCCGGCTCCGAAGAAGAGGTGCTCGACGCAGCGGTGCGGCATGCCGTCTCGGCGCACGGACACGAGAACACGCCGGAATTGCGCGAACAAATTCGGTCGATGCTCAAAGACGCCAACGATTAACGAGTAGTGGCGACTCGATTGCAGTTGCCTCCCGCTGGGGGAAGAATCACCGTGACTGCGGGCGTATTGGCGATGTTGTGTGTTATTGTGGTCATGTTCGCCAGTCTGCCCGACCAGCTGATTCTCTTCCCGACGACGGATAGGATCGATCCTCGCGGCGCTGTTCGTAAAGGCGTTCCGTTCGAGAACGGCGAGCTGGAAATCTGGACGGCTCAATCGCGTCGCGCTCAGCAACAGGGCGGCGCAGATATTTTTATTTTGCGTTTTTACGGCAACGCGGATCGCGCTGATCGCTGGGCAGCCGCCGAGGCGGAGATGTGGAGCGATCGCGCGGTTGAAATCTGGGGAGTGAATTATCCCGGATTCGGCGGGAGTACCGGACCGGCGCGACTGGCACGAATTGGGCCGGCGGCGCTCGCCGCCTTTGATGAACTAAAAAATTACGCAGACGACCGGCCAATCGTGCCTTACGGCGCAAGTATCGGCGCAACTGCTGCGCTTCATATAGCGGCGCATCGGCCCGTCGCAGGATTAGTTTTACATAATCCTCCGCCGCTGCGTGAAATGATTCTCCGTCAGTTTGGATGGTCGAACCTCTGGCTGTTGGCCGGTCCCGTCGCGTTGCAGATCCCGCGGGACCTCGACAGCATTCAAAACGCGAGGGCAATTCGCGCGCCAGCAATCTTCTTGTTGGCAGAAAGAGATGAAGTGGTCGCACCCCGGTTTCATCGGCTGGTGGTTAATGCTTACGCCGGGGAAAAACGCGTGATTGAATTGCACGGCGCCTATCATAATGATCCGATCGAAGGCACCGAGCTGGCTGATTTGAATGACGGCCTGGGTTGGTTGCTGGCAAAGGTTAGTTCACCGCACGGTCGGTAGCATTAGCTCCGGGTAGCACCCGCATCTCGCCGATTTCTGGAGAGCGCAACCGGCCATTTGCCACTCGATTTTCGAGTTCGGTCCGCATTAAGCTCAGCGCGTCATGCAGAACGCACAAAACCTGATGAGCAGTTTCGAATTCATTGCCGCGCTGATGTCGATAATCATCGGCCTGGGCGTGACCAACCTGCTCGCGGGAGCCGGGCGCGCGTTTTACCGACGGAAAGAAAACCCGCTCGATGAGGTGCACATTGTTCTCACCATCGCGACCCTGTTGCTGCTGGTTTTGCAGTGGTGGGTCACATTCAGGTGGAACACCGAAGAGAACTGGACTTTTGACAAGTTCCTGGTCCTGACTGCCTGGACCGTCACGCTGTACCTGCTCACGGTTTTCCTTTACCCGCCCGATCTTTCGGAAGCTGAGGAACACCAGGGCCGATTCGAACGGAACCGCGCGGGCTATTACTCCACGTTCATTGCGATGTGTTTGCTCGACGTCGCGCAAACGGCAGTTCATGGCGAACTTTTTCAGCCAGCGTGGTACGTGCCGTTCGTCGCGCAATATGCGCTGCTCGCCGGCGGCGGCCTCATTGCCAGCCGACGTAGTTACGATCGGTTCTTCGCGTGGTACCAACTTGTCACGCTGCTAGTATGGGCACTGGTGGTCAGAAGAGTTCTAGTGGGAAACGCGATGATGTGATTCAGGATTTAATCGCTACCCATTCATTCCGCGCACGAGAATCAGCGACAGCCTGCACGACGCGCATGTATCGAACGCCGTCCTCGAACGTCGGGTGAGGGCGCACGCGGCCCTTGGATTTCACCGCCGCCAGAAAATCTTCTTCCACACGCCATTCGCCTTCCAATTCTGGCGGGAGATCGACCACGTG
>QHOV01000112.1 GCA_003218885.1 Verrucomicrobiota bacterium
GAAACGCGCGCGCGCAGGTCGGCCACCGCAATTGGTCGTCGCGTCCGTCCTGCGCCTGTCCGGGCATGGCGAACACGATGATGCAAGCTATGTGACGGAGGAGATCAAGCAGCAGCCGTTCGCGCGCGATTGCCTGAAAGTGGCCGAGCAGACAATTATCGACCTTAATCTTGTTGACGCGGAGACGCTGGCCGAGTGGCGCAAAGACGCAGCCGCGCAGGTAGACGAGGCAATTGCTACTGCGCAACAAGAGCCCGCGCCCGAAGCCGACAAAGAAGATTGGTCCGCCATATCCACCCGCGACCTTGTCGATTCCTTCGAATGAGCATCACATATCTCGAAGCGATCCGGGAGGCGCAGGCAAAATTGTTGCGCGACGACGAGCGCGTTTTCATTTACGGGCAGGACGTCGGCGGCACGTTCGGCGGTGCATTTAAAGCCACGAAAGGTCTGGCGAAGGAATTTCCTGGACGCGTATTGAACACGCCGATCAGCGAAGACGCGATCGTGGGCACCGCGATTGGCGCCGCCATGCAGGGAATGCGCCCGATTGTGGAAATGCAGTTCGCCGATTTCTCCAGTATTGCGCTCAATCAAATTCTAAATAATGCGGGCACGCATTACTGGCGGACAAATCTGCCGGTTCCTATCACGGTCCGTTTGCCTTGCGGCGGAACAAAAGGCAGCGGGCCATTTCACAGTCAATCGATGGAATCGATTTACGCGCATTATCCCGGACTGATCGTGATGACGCCGGCGACGGTGGAAGACGCCTACACCATGTTGATAGAAGCTGTAGCGATCGATGACCCGGTCATCTACTGCGAACACAAATATCTCTATTATCATCTCAAGGCCGACAAATTGCCGGACAGAGGGTTGCCGACAGGTCGTGCACGCGTCGCGCGGGAGGGACGCGACCTCACCATCGTGAGCTACAGTGCAATGGTTCAGGAATCTCTCGCGGCGGCGGCGGAACTCGCGCGTGAAGGTCTGGAAACTGAAGTCGTCGACCTTCGCACGGTCAAACCACTCGACACCGATACTGTGCTGGCATCCGTCGCGCGCACCGGACGTTTACTTTGTGTGGGCGAATCATTTCCGTGGGGCGGCGCGACCGCAGAAGTCATCGCACGCGTCACGAGCCAGGGTTTTCATCTGCTCGATGCAGCGCCGCAACGTCTCAATGCGAAAGACACTCCGATTCCGTACCACCCAAATCTTTGGAGCGCGCATCGTCCGAACGCGAAAAATATTGTCGCGAAGGCGAAACAACTGCTTCGAGAATAAAAAATCTATGCCGCAAGTCGCAATCATCATGCCGCAGCTCGGCGAATCGATCGCTGAAGCCACGATTGTCGATATCAAGGTTAAACCCGGCGACGAGGTCGTGGATGATCAGGAAATTATCGATGTCGAGACCAATAAAGCGGTCATGGGCGTGACCACGCCATGCAAAGGCAAAATTGACAAGATCACGGTGCAATTAAAGGAGACATACCCGGTCGGTGCAGTGCTTGGCTACGTAGAAGCGAGCGAGGCAGACGCGGCGCGATTCGCGAAACAAGCGCCGCCTCCTTCACGGCGAGAAGTGGCTGAAGAAATTCCCGCGCGCGCTGATCAGGAAGTTGCTCCGGCGCGAGAGAGAAAAATTGCCGCGCGCGACGGCGAGGGCGCGCGCGTTGGCGACCTGCCCGTTCCGGCAATCACGAAAGGCGCCACTTTCATGTCGCCGCGCGTGCGCGCACGCATGACCGAGTTGCAATTAACAACGGCGGACTTGGCCGGGATCATGGGCACTGGCGCAGGCAATCGCGTCACTATTAAGGATCTCGAGAATTTCCTGCACAAGATCGAGAAACAGACCGCGCATGAAGCTTCCGCCATTCGCGCCGGCGTGGCGGATGCGATGCGGCGGAGTTGGACGCGCCCGCTTTCGACCATTGGCTCGTCGGTAAATCTCGACCCGGTGCTGCAAGATCGGCAATCGCGTGATCCAAAGCCAGGTCCTGGTCTTTACGCGTTGCGCGCGCTCGCGCTCGCTCTCGAGGAAAATCCGGGCGCAGCGGCGAAATTGATCGGCAACCGCGTAGTGCAATCAAACTCCATTGATGTAGGCATTGCGGTTGAAGCGGAGGATGGAATCATGGTGCCGGTGATTCGCGGCGCAGATAAAACCTCTCTTGCCGATCTTACGACAAAATATAAGGAGCTTGTCGATCTTGCCCGACAACGGCGAATTTCGCCCGACATGCAAGCCGGCGGCATAGCCACGGTTTCCAATTTCGGAACCTTCGGAATGGAATGGGGCACGCCGATTCCGCTGCCCGATCAGACGTTGCTGCTCGGTCTTGGAGTCGGGAAGAAAGTCCCGTCATGGGACGAAGCAAAAAAAGAATTCGTTCCCCGCACCGAGGCGCAGATCACACTGAGCTTCGATCATCGCAGCATCGACGGCGGCGGCGCGGGACGCTTGCTCAAACGCGTGATCGAACTGCTCGAAGATCCAAAAAAAATGTAGCGGCGCCAGACCCGGCAACGCTACATGCCAAATCGGCGACGAAGATATCTGGCGATATGCCCCGTATAGCGGGCATTACTAAACTCAATCATCCCGTTCTCCGCCGGAGAAGTGATCTGCTCGATGCTGATCACATCGGTTGCAGCAACACATATCAGCAGGCGACCTTTAAATCGGCGGGTCAGCTCCGCGTATCGCTGTTTGTCTTTTTCGTTCAGAATGATTGTGACTCCCTTTCCATCTCGATGAGGGATTAATTGGCGGACAGATGTTATGGTGAACAACGGTTTTCGCTGATCGAATGTGAGGTTTGGTGCATCCTCATGGCCTGGCCTAGGAGCGATTTGAACGGGTGCGAAATATTGCAGGATTGGAGCGCTCGAATCGTTGGGCTTGAGATCTCCGAGCGTCACAGCGAGGGCTGAGAAAAATAGGGTAAGCGCGACGAGTGACCTTTTCACGATTGCATAAAGTC
Source organism: Verrucomicrobiota bacterium (assembly GCA_003218885.1). Taxonomy (GTDB): domain Bacteria; phylum Verrucomicrobiota; class Verrucomicrobiia; order Chthoniobacterales; family UBA10450; genus Udaeobacter. Next base: position 2,997 of record QHOV01000112.1, read on the forward strand.
GAACCAAATCCTTACACTTCAACGTTATTACGTACTTATGTAAGCCTGTGGTCGGCGTATCTGCGAGCAAATCACGGTGATAAGGCTCAGCGCGATAACTAAAGCACAGGCGATGGCGGCGGCGCCTCCCCAGATCAGCCAATATGGCCGATAGGCAAGAGTGACCCGCCCATGCATGCCCGGCGGAATTTTCACCTCTGGAAATAATCCGCGATAGGAAGTGACAGCTAGTTTTTGATGGCCAAAGCGCGCCTGATATCCGCGAAAATACGGCCGCGAAAAAGTCAGCAACGCAGGCCGATCGCCATTCGGCACCTCGACATCAACTTCCACTCGGTTTCGCGAATCATTGATCTGCGAAATCGTTGCGGCGACAAACTGCTCGTCAGGCTGCGAATCGATCGACGTGACTGAGCGCACACGCGCGAGTGGCGCGCCGCGCCGGTGGAAGACGCGTCCTTCATCTGTTGAAACGACGAGCTCCCATTCAGGGGATGGTTGCGGTAGAAGATCGATTTCCCGCGCAACGACGATTCCGTCCACTCCCAGCGATGCTAGTTCCCCACCCTCACCAGCTTGATGATTGAGCAAATATTCTCCCACTGCAGGATTGATTTCACCGTGGATCGTGGCCGCGAATTCGCGCGCCACGCCAGCGGCTCTGATTGGGCTATAGCCATTAATAAAATGCAATCCAGCCCACATCGACGTGCTTCCCGGGCGCAGAACCTGGCCGACCGGCTGCGGTTTGTTTTCGACGATATATGTCAGCTCCGCCCATGGATAAATGCTGAGATAAAGCCGGCGGGGATCGAGCGGCGCAGGTTTAAGCAGGTCTTGAGAAAAATTGTATTTCGGCACACCGCGGTTTGTCGGGATGCAGAAATATGTAGCGAGAAATGCCAAAAACGTGATCACAACCGGTCCCCATTTTTGAAATTCAGAATCACGCAACCAGAGCGTTGACAACCACCAAATCCCCGCGAACCCGAGTAAACTCCATGTCAGAGGTAAAGCGCAGGTGCCTGTTGCACACAGGATGGACATCGCAATAGACGTCAAAACGACGAGACCGAGAGCCGTTGTAGCCACGGTCGCTGATTGGGGCGTCATTTGCAGCACTTCCGCTGCGCAAATTGCGAGAACCAAATGGAAAAATGGAAGCCAGCGGAAACTCCAGCGGAAAAGCCCAGCGGTGGGAAGCATCGAGAGTAAGAGCACGACCAAGAGCAGGACTAACTCCCATTTAATTTGGCTAACGACTATACGTCCACGCCAGAGGAACCCAGCGATAAGTGCTGCCGGAGCGACCAGTCCGCATGCTAATTCGGTTGCTGTATGTGGCAGATAACGGCTGGAAAAATCAGCCCAATTGACAGTCCAACACGGCAAGATCAAACCGGGCAATGCCGAGGGCGGAACAAGCCATTGCCAGTGTGCTGCTGGCGACTGCAATTCGCGCGCTGAACCCTGAACGAGATCGAGAATCGCGAGCCACGCGGGCGCGGACAATCCGAGACCGAGCGCGACACCAAAAAGCATCGGCAAGATTGCCAATGTGGGAGAGACCTTAGTGTCCCGGCTATCGCGGCTCTGAGGCCGCTCCCACATTGCCTTGATCGCCAACCACGCGATCAAGAGCAGCAACATCAAAACCGTGTAGGGGAATCCGCCTGTCACGACGAGATAAACGAAGGGCGCTGGCCAGAGGAATCGCCATTTTGTTCGTCGTTGATCCAATGCGCGCTCCGCTCCCCACCACGCCCAAGGCAACCACGTGAACGCGCCGAGCGCGCCGAACCAATCGGTCGCGCCCCAGCAAATGATCCAGCCATTCAGCGCAGCGACTAGCGCGACAAAGATCGACAGTGGAATTGAAAGTCGCCGGTCGCGCGCAAGCAAGAATGCGCCCATCGCCAGGACAAACAGGTGCGCGATGGAAAGTGCGGCAGCTTGTTGAGAAAACGTCAGCGGAAATTTCCAGATGAGAATGACGGCTGCATTTATGAAGAGCGAAAATGTACCGTACTGAAATTCGCCAGCGAGATTGCCGCAGACCCAAGAATACGGACTTAGAATCGGCCAATGACCCTCCGACCAACTGCGCGCGATGTCGGCGAACACGGGCAGCACAGACAATTCATAATCGTCATTCCAAAAAACGAGCGGATCGTGCCAGAGCAGAAGAAGACAGAAGAAGACGACGATAAGTCCTGCCGTTACCGCGCCAGGAATTTCCGAACGCGTGGAGCGCGGAGCGGACATCTAACACAGAGAACGCCCAACGCCCAACGCCCAACGTCCAACGTCGAACTCAGAGGGAGCGCATATCATTTGTGCATTCTCTCAGCCGTCCGGATGCTGGCCACGAAAATCCGGATCAGCTTTTCGACTTCATTGAGACAGACGGTGAAGTTTGCAGGTGTGCCGAGGTTCTTTACTGGACCTACAAGTCGCAACCAGCGCTTTGTTTCACGCAGTTCCTTGAGACAAATTCGTAGTTTGTGAATGAAGTCTCTGCGTGATTCTGCGGCCTCGACTTCACCGTGATTGGAAAGAGATGATGTCCCGGATCGCAAGAGCTGTCCGGCAATGTGATTTCCAGCTCGGGTATTTGGCAATGACTCTGTGAGTTCGACAATATTCGCGGCGAATTCTAGCAGCCTGTCTTCAAGATCATATACGGACTTGCTCTTAGATGCGTACTCTCCATCAAAAACCTCAGTAATACGCCACCTTTCGAATTCTATATTGGGCGTTGGGCGTTGGACGTTCGGCGTTTTCTTTTTCATAGCACCACCGGCTTTCCCTCGGTCATCACAAGAACCTTTTTCTCAATGTCGTGAGCGCGGGCGGCTGTGAGCAATCGTTGCGGTGGTTCATGGAGCGGCTCGAAACCGAGCGGAAAAGTTCCGTAATGCATCGGGATCAACGTCTCCGCGCGGAGCTCGAGGAAAGCTTTGACCGCCTCTTCAGGATTCATGTGAACTTCGCGCCCAGTTGGCGGTTCATAAGCGCCAATGGGAAGCAATGCGATCTCGATGTTGTGGCGGTCGCCGATTTCCTTGAACCCGGGAAAATAAGCGCTGTCGCCGCAGTGAAAAATCGTGCGGCCATTCGACGCGATGACGAATCCGCCAAAGTCCCGATGCAGATCCGCAAGGAACCGGGCGCCCCAGTGATGGCAGGGCGTGAGCGAAATTTTCAGCGGCCCAAGCTCGATCGTCTGCCAATAATCCAGTTCATGCACGATATGGAATCCGAGATCGTGCACCAAATTCCCCACGCCCATGGGCACGACGATTGGTTGATCTGCTGCAACGCGCCGCAGCGTGCGCCGATCGAGATGATCGAAGTGAGCGTGAGTCACTAGGACAAAATCAATCGAAGGCAAATGATGAATTTCGAAGCCTGGTTGTTTCAACCGCTTGATCACCTTGAGCCATTTCGACCAGATCGGGTCGATCAAGATATTCACCTCGTGCGTCTGAATGAGAAATGAGGCGTGACCGATCCAGGTGATGCAGATCTCGCCTTCGCGGATTTTCGGGAATTGCGGAGCCGCCGGACCGCTGGCGCGTTTGACGAATAGCGAAGGAATCAAGACGCTGGTCAGAAAATTGCGCTTGTGCCAATCAGCTCGCGGACGCAACCGGACGCGCGTAGAACGTTTTACAGGCGCACCATCCCGCGACGTCTGACGAACAACATTTCTTCGGCTTCGTTTTGCAAAGGGAATCGGCACAATCCTCAAAGGATATAGGTGCGCTCCAAGTAAGTAAAACCCTTTGCGCCCCAGAAAGCCTTCGAGCGCCAAACTGGCCTTTTGCAGGTTGATCCTGCAAGCGTCAGAGTTGATCACGGTTAGATTTGGCGTTCAGTTGGACGTCGTCATATGCGGACTTGGAAGGTTTTCATTCCCATATTGTTAATTTATTCGGTCGCATTCGCGTACGAGTCGCGCTTGCCGCTTAACACGGTTTTTAAAGGACAAGACCAATTCAATCGGCTGGTGGCAAAGGCTAAAGCGGAGAATTGGAAGGCGCTGCCGATTGGTGAACGCACCGCGGCGGTCGGACAAGCTCTGGTCGGGACGCGCTACAAACATTTCACTCTTGAGATCGACAATCGGATCGAATCGCCGTCAGTGAATTTTCAGGGAATGGATTGCTGGACGTTCTTCGAGATCGCGCTCGGCTTCGCCCGGATGCTGAACGAACCGGAGTCGAATTGGACTCCGGACCGTCTGCTGTATTACATCGAGATGGATCGATATCGCGGCGGCCAATGCACCGGCGATTATCTTTCGCGTCTGCATTACTTGGAAGATTGGCTTTACGACAATGACCGGCGGGGTCTGGTCGAGGATCTAACGCGCGACCTCGGTGGCCGCAGTGTGCCCCATTCCGCGCGCGAAATGAGCGCCGGCTGGCGACATTACCGTTATCTCGCCGCGAACCGCTCGCTGCTGGGACCGCTCGCGCGCATGGAAGCGAACGTCTCCTCGCGACCGCTCCATGAGATTCCGAAAAGCAAAGTCGCTGGCATTGAATCCAAACTGCGCAGCGGCGACATCATCGGAATCATTTCGCGCGACCGAAGTGGACTTTATTCCACCGCACATGTTGGCCTCGCATTGCGCACAGGCGACGGCGTCTTGCATTTCATGCACGCTTCTTCGCCGAGCAATTACGGCCGTGTGACCGTGGACTTACAGCTTTCGAAGTATCTGTATCGCTATCGCTCGGACAGCGGCATCCTGGTCGCCCGACCGCTGCGATAAATTCAATTTGTGTGTCTTTCGGCGCTTGATTGTTGCGCCGATCCCGCGCGTGCTGCTGATGGACGAACCGTTTGCCGCGCTCGATGCCATGACACGCGAACAACTTTACGGCGACATCCAACAGATTTGGCAAAAACGGCGTAAAACGATCATCTTCGTCACCCACAACGTGCGCGAGGCGGCATGTCTCGCCGATCGAGTCGTGATCATGACGCCCACGCCGGGGCGCATCCGTGAGATCTTTGAAGTGAACCTGCCGCGGCCGCGTGACTTCAACAGCATCGAAATTGCCCGGTACGCGTCGAAATTGACAGCGGTGTTGAAAGGTTACCTTGCGCCGGAGGCGGTGATGAGCGTGGAATGAGGAGAACCTTGCTCGCAGTTTTATTTTTCGTCGCGCTCGTCGCGATTTGGGCGGCCTTGGTGCACGCAAAGATTTGCTCGCCAGTTTTGCTGCCTTCTCCGCGCAGCGTTATGGATTATCTCACTAGCTCCGCACGTGATGGCACGCTCTTCAGCGCTTCGACGGTTACGTTGCGGCGTCTGCTAGTGGGATATTTCACTGGCCTCGCGATCGGGCTCCCGCTTGGGCTCCTGACTGCATCTTTGAAATTTGCCGAAGACACGGTCGGCGTGCTCGCCCTCGGCCTGCAAACATTGCCGAGCGTTTGCTGGGTCCCCCTGGCGTTGCTGTGGTTCGGACAAACCGAGGGCGCGATGCTCTTCGTCATTATCATGGAAACGGTCTGGTCAGTTGTGATCGCGACCGACACCGGAGTGCGCACGATTTCACCGATCTTTGCACGCGCGGCACGAACGATGGGCTCGGGGCCATTCCACCGGTGGATCCACGTGATTTTACCGGCATCACTGCCGCATTTGATCAGCGGAATGAAACAGGGCTGGGCGTTTGCCTGGCGTTCACTAATGGCCGCCGAAATTTACGTCACGATCCTGACCGGATTTGGTCTCCGCCATCTGCTTCATTGCGGTCGCGAATTAAACGCGATGGATCAAGTCATCGGCATCATGCTGGTGATCGTCCTTATCGGTTTGCTCGCTGACAAAATCTTGTTCTCGCCTTGGGAGCGATTCCTGCACCGCCGCTGGGGCACCGGCAGAACATGAGCGCGCGGCACCGCCGCCCTATCTAATAGCCAAACCGAACATCGAGTTCGGCCAACGCGTCCGCAGCATATTTCTGATCCTCGATCGAAAGGTATTCGCGGTAGCCTCCCACTTTTCCGCGCCGCACCTTGAATGACTCCGGGTCGCGCACGTCGCCCGGGTGCAGGATTTTTGAATCAAAAGCACCGGCCGCCTCGAGCTTTTGCATGTTCTCAAAGCGCGCGAATTCGAGCGCTTCCTGAAAGATTGCGATGTCAGGCGTGGACTCGCCGAGCAAGGCAAGCAAGTCTCGGAAATGTTCTGCCGGCGAGGCGTGCAGGGCTTTGCCTGAGTTCGACAGGAGCATTGGGATCGCGCCTCGTTATCTGCAGGTAGAGCGAAACGAAACAATCGCGTGGGTCGCGCGCGAGCAGAATGATCTTTGCCCGGCCAAGTTCTCTTCGCGGCACGAGATACTTGCCACGCAATCTGTCCCAGAGATCGCCCTTCGTCCGGTGCTCGAACAGATCGTGAGAAAATATCAGCCGGGGAATACGCGAGTCGCGGTAACGCTCCGGCCGCAGAGTGAATTCAAGG
>QHOV01000177.1 GCA_003218885.1 Verrucomicrobiota bacterium
GAACCCCAATGCCGCGGACCAACTGATGATCGATGCGCTCTTCTTGCTGTATCCACGCTGGCGCTTGATCTGCCATTGGCGCATCGTGAGTGATTCAATTTCCCAAAGCAAGATTGCGGGTTAACCTTGGCGGTCAGCGGGTCATTTCAATCAATGCGCCGGTCGAAAGCTCGAACCCTCAGCCGATCTGAAGGCCCAATATGGTGTGGCTAATGGGGCCGGGAACCCTTCAAATTGTGTGATTTTCCGCTTGTAAGCCCGGCAAGGCTGCTGTATTGAGGCTGCCGAGGCCCGGGGTGTGGCCCACAATGCATTTACAATCGCTCGAGCTACTCGGCTTCAAATCGTTTGCCGATAAAACCGTCTTTAATTTTCACGAGGGCACGACCGCTATCGTCGGGCCGAACGGTTGTGGAAAATCCAATGTCCTTGACGCCGTCCGCTGGGCACTCGGCGAGCAATCCGCCAAGTCACTCCGCGGCGACGAGATGGCGGACGTGATCTTCAACGGCGCGGACACACGCAAGCCCGTAGGATTGGCAGAGGTCTCACTCACGTTCACCGATTGTGCTGAAGAGTTCGGAATCGACTGGCATGACGTGCGCGTCACGCGCCGCGTCTATCGCGATGGCAACTCCGAATATCTGTTAAACAAAACCCCCTGCCGCCTTCGCGATATTCAAAATCTCTTCGCCGACACGGGCATCGCCCGCGCCGCATATTCGATGATGGAACAGGGCAAGATCGACATGATCCTGAGCTCGCGTCCGGAAGATCGACGCGCAGTGTTCGAGGAAGCGGCTGGAATCACAAAGTACAAGGCGCAAAAGCGCGAGGCACTCCGCAAGCTGGAAGCCACCGAGGCAAATCTCCTGCGCATTGGTGACGTCATCAAAGAGGTAAAGCGCCAAATCGGTTCGTTGCAGCGACAGGCGGGCAAAGCGCGGCGATATCAGGCGCTGCATTCGGATCTTCGCGTGGTTGAAACTCATCACGCACGCAAACAGCTTGATGCTCTCGAAGCTGATCTCGTTGGCTGTCACAAAGAAATCGAGCGTCTGACCCAGTCCGAGCACGCGACGCGCGAGAAGATCGACAACCGCGAAAATGCGCTAACCGAAGCACGCCACGCGCTGGACAAGATCGACATCGAGATCGCCGATTCGCGTGCGGAGGTGCAGCGACTGGAAAGTGAAATCGCCGCGCACCGCAGCCGCATTGAGTTCAATCGGCAGCGTGCGGAAGAACTCGCCGAGCTGGTCGAGCGCGCGCAGAGCGACATCGGTGACGCGGGAAAAAAACGTAAGCAGCATGCCACTGAGATCGAGCAGGCCAACCACTCCATCGCAGAAATCGAGCGGCAATTGAAAGAAAAAGAAGCCGAGCTGACCGACCTCGCCAGCCTGGCCGCACAAATCCAGAAAAATCGCACCAAGCGCGGGACACAGTTGCAGGGTTTGCAAATCGCGCTGTCCAAATCCGAAAACCGCATCGCGACGCTCGAGGAGGAACTCTCCGGAACGAAAACGCGACGAGAATTTACCCGCGCTCAAAGTGAACAGCTTGCCAAACAGATTCGAACATTAACGGCGGCGCGCGAGAAGCTCGCCAGGCATATTGCTGTCTCAGATAAAGCCAGCCGGCGCGAAGCGATCGATGTCGATGCGAGCCTGCGCGAAAAAGAAAGACTGCTCTCCGAAGCGGAACAGAACCTCGCCGCAGTCGAGCGGACGCTCGCGGAGAAACGATCGCGTCTGGACGTTTTGCGTCAGCTCAATGAAGAAGGCGAAGGCTTGGCTGAAGGTTCGCAAGCTGTCCTCAAAGGTCTGGACGATCGCGACAAATTTCGTGAGGCTATTTCCGGTTCACTCGTGGCACATCTGGAAGTCGATCCGAAGTTCGTTCCGGCGATCGAAGCTGCGCTGGGTCGAAATCTCCATGCCGTCATTTTAAAAGACGCAGCCGTTGTTTCCGAAATCATCGCGCGACTGAGAAAAAAGAAGCTCGGCCAGGCTGCGTTGCTCATTCCGCAGTTGGAAGGCTCCGCGCCAAAACCGGCGCGGAAAAGTCTGCCGGAAGGTGCGCTCACCTGGGCCATGGACAAATTGACCGCGCCATCGTCGCTCGAGCCACTCGTCGTGCAGTTGCTCGGCGACGTGGCCATTTTCTCGGATTTACAACAGGCGCTCGAGTGCAAAAGGCGCGAGCCTGCACTGGCGATGGCCACGCTCGCTGGCGAATTTATTTCCGCAGAAGGAATCGTTTTTGGCGGCAGCAGCGAAGTGCGCGCGCCGTCATTGCTGGAGCGCAAGGCGCAAATTGCCGATCTCGGGAAAGAAGAAGCTGCGCTGGCAAAAGAGCGCGAATCGCTTTGCGCGAAACGCCACGAAGCGAAAGCGGCGCTCGAAATCGCTTCGCGGCTCCAGCGCGAATTGGGCGAGGCCGAACGCAAGATCGACAATTTGCGGTCGGACAAAAATGCGCTCGAGCACCAGGTGGCCGCGGCTGACGAACGGGTCGCGTACTTGGAGCGCGAACTCCAAACGATGCGGGATCAACTTGCAACGGAGCAGGCCGATCTGACCGCGTTCGAAGCCGCACAGAAAGAAACCACAGGGCGCGAAGAAGAGTTGACCGAAAAAATGAATCAACTGCGGCTGGCCGTCGCAACGGAGCGCCAGCGCCATGAAAACTTCATTGCGCAACACGAAGCAATGCGCGCGCGCGAGGCCGAACTGTTGGAGCTGATCGCTGTGCGAAAAGCCGATATAACAATGTACGAATCGAAATTGGCCACACAGGCTGAGGAGTCGCGTGAGTCGGAAGCGTTAATTAAAAGTCAGACGGGGCAGCGCCAGCAAGCAGAAGCGAGCGCGGTGAAAATCGCCGAGCAACGCGCTACACAACTCTCCACGATTTCCGATTGCGAAACCGAGTTGCGACGTTTGCGCGATTCGTTAGGCGAATTGCAGGACCGGCGTGCCCAGCGACAAGTGCGCGAGTCGCAACTGCAAATGAAGATCGACAATCTCGCGGAGCATATTTCGCGCAGCTACCAGATTGATCTTCGCGCGTTTGTAGTCGATCAGCCCGCGTTCGAAAAAGCTTTGCGCGCGCAAGCGAAACGTGGCTCGGGTCTCCAGCCCGCAGAGGGTCGGCAGGATGCCGATGCCACGAGCGTTGCAGATGCTGATCTTCAAAAAGTCATCACGGATCTCCGCACGCAGCTCGACAACATGGGGCCGGTAAATCTCGATGCCGTTCAGGAGTACGATGAGCTGGAAGAGCGATACAAATTTCTCGAAGGACAAAATAATGACCTTACCAACTCGCGTCGCGAATTGCTCGATGTGATTGCGCAGATCAACTCCACCACCAGAAAGTTGTTTAGCGAGACGTTTGCTCAGGTGCGAATCAACTTTCGCGAGATGTTCGCAGAACTTTTTGGCGGCGGGCGCGCGGACCTGTCGTTGCTGGACGACAATGATCCGCTCAACTGCGGCATTGAAATCACCGCTAAACCTCCCGGCAAACAGTTGCAAAGCATCTCGCTGCTCAGCGGAGGCGAGCGCTCCATGGTCGCAGTGGGATTGTTATTCGCGATTTACATGGTGCGACCGAGCCCGTTCTGCATTCTCGACGAAGTGGATGCGGCAATGGACGAAGGCAATATCAACCGCTTTATCCGGGTGCTGGAGCGCTTCGTAGAGCAGAGCCAGTTCATTATTATCACACACAACAAACGCACCATTGCCAAAGCCGATATTCTTTACGGCGTGACGATGGAGGAGCGCGGCGTGAGCAAACTGGTCGGAATGAAACTAACCGCGCCACAGCAAGTTTCCGCCGAAGTAGCATCGAACGCAGGCGAACGTAGCCCGACCCAGCGACGGCTCGCACTGGCGACGCGGTAGTTTTTTCTGTGGGGCGCGCAGGCTGCTAGCCTGCAATCGTCGGCAGCTTGCCGACGACATTTTTCGCGGAGCGAAATTTGAATTACACCACCCGCTTTTCGGCAAGCTGCCGAAAAGAACAGCCTGATAGCCCGTGCTCCCCAGGAAGAGAACGCGGGTCCGCAAAAATTTTTTGCGCGGGATTGTCGATGTCGCGTAGAATTGCCCGATGCTTCAGACGGCGCAGCGCAGCGCAAAATCAAAAACAAAAAAGACGACGCCGCCGCACGAGCGTTTCCTTGAAGCATTTCGCTGGATGCTTCTCGCGCGCACGCTGGAAGAAAAGCTAGTTAGCCTTTATCGCGGCGGATTGATCACGGGCGGAGTCTATGTCGGCA
>QHOV01000178.1 GCA_003218885.1 Verrucomicrobiota bacterium
CTGCCTTGCACCTCTGCGAGCCAGCCTTTCGAAATATCATGCCAGCTCGAGTTCGTCGGTGAACTCACCCATTCTCCGCCGCCAGTGGTGGTGATCGTCGGCAGCCATTGACCCGCTGTCGCGCGCACTTGCTGAAGCTGATTCAACACATTTGCCCGCGCCTGTTTGAGAAACGGGCGCCGCTCTTTTCCGAGCTCGATCGCATCGGCCAGATTGATGGTGCGCGGGATGTATGGCATTTCGCCTACTACTTCCAACGGCGGGTTCTCACCGCGCCGCGGCTGGAAATCCAGGCCGAGAGTTTTGGCCAAAATGATTTTCGCTATTCGATAGTTGTTTTGCGCAAGGATCAGTTGCGGAATCTGATTGTATAACGCGACTTCCGCTTGCAGCACGTTAAAGCGCGGGACTGTTCCAGCTTCAAAGCGGTTCTGCTGGTCCTTTAATTGGCTCTCGAGTAAATGCACCGACTGCTCCTGCACTTTGATGAGCTCGCGATTGACCACAATCTGGTAAAACTGGGTTTTCACGGTCGCGAGGAGTTGGTCCAGAATATTCCGGAACGCGAAGTATGCGCTGTCCCGCTGAAAAAACGTGCCGCGAATCTGTGGAAAGGTAGTGCCGTTAAAAATGAGCTGCTTTCCAAGAACGCTGATGGTGTAGGAGACGTCGCTTGCCTGCACGTTCGTGATCGGTGTCGGCGATGGATCGGCCAGTGGTGTCTGAATATCCCTGACCTGCGACGCCGGTGACTCAATCAAGGAGGCGCCGCCCGCCGTAGTCCCCGGTGTTGTACCTGTCGCCGTGGTTCCGAATATCCGGGCGCCTTGCAGGTGTGGGTCGATCCATTCGAAATTTCCGCTCGCTGTGACGTGAGGCAGCGCTTGGGCGCGAACCTGAATGATCACGCCTTTCGTTCGCTTGATCTCCTGTTCCGCGTTCAGGAGAGCCGGATTACGTTGTAGCGCTGTAATAATCGCCTGATCCAGCGTAAAAGTGGGCACTCTTCCAGACGAATACGCGTCGCTGCCGCCAAAACTCGGCTGACCCAGGATGCTGAACGCTACAAAAATCCCCAAGGGAAGGAAAAATTTTCTCATAGACGTTTAACCGTTAGATGCGCGAGAGCCGATGTCCGGATTCAACGCCGTTTGATAGCACTGCCGCCAAACAAATGAAAATCATTTCGACTGGCAGTAATCGTAAATTTTACTGTAAATCTGCAACCAGGCCTTTTGTTCATCGGGCGTGAGGTGATTCAGTATTTTCATCAAGTTGCCAACCATTTCCTCGCGGATCCGGCGGACGAGGGCCGAGCCTTTCGGCGTGATGCAGACCATCACCTTGCGGCGATCGTCCCGCGCAACTGAGCGCATCAGGTAATCAAGATTCTCAAGGCGCGCCACCAAGCCGCTCGCCGCCGCAGTGGTGTGCCCCATTTTCTGCGCAATCGCCGACATGGTGAGCACTTCCTTTTTGTCGAGATAGGCGAGAAGAAAGAATTGTGAGAACGAAACGTTACCCGGCGCAAGCTGCTTGGAAAGACGCAGCACAAAGCAGCGCTGCATCTCCAAAATGATGTGGGAAAGTCGTTCCGCGTCCGCACGAAATTGATCGGTCGGATTTCGTGCAAATGCGGTAACGGTTTCCGTACTCAAGGCGATAAAGCTAAAATGCGCGCCTGCCCTGTCAAACCGCTCCAGCGAAGCGAACTGGCTAATCCCAGATTTGAACATCGACAATTTCACCAACCCTCAGCGACTGGCCCACGGCAAGCCGCAACAATGCATTTGATTGGCTCAAACCAAACAGCGCATGCGATTCCTGGCGACCCACCGGAGTAAATTTTCCATGTTCGAGTTTTCCACGAATGTAATGCGCTCGATCGCTGTCGTTCGTGAGATCGACAGTCAGCTTCGCCGGCACCTGGGGCAGATCGAGATCGGTTGCGCCCATCATTTTCAAAATCGCAGGCCGCACGAACTGCAAACACGTGACAAAAGCCGACACGGGATTTCCAGGCAGGCCAAAGACGAGGCACTCACCAATTTTGCCAAACAGGAATGGCTTGCCCGGTTTGATCGCTACGCGCCAGATGTCGATCTGCGCGTCAAGGTCGCCCAATGCAGCCTTTACCAAGTCGTGCTCCCCCACAGAAACACCGCCGCTGATAATGAGAATGTGGTTTTTGATCGCGCGCTTGATCGCTTCGATTAACGATTCGGGTTCGTCGCGACAATGTTCTACGGAATCCACGACCGCACCGCAGCGTTTCAGCAATCCATTAAGTAACGCCGAATTGCTTTCGTAGATCTGCCCCGCCTTAATTTTCTTACCCGGTTTCACCAGCTCGTCACCGGTCGAAATGATTGCTGCGTTCACGTCGCCGCCGACAATCAGCTCGGTAAAACCTTGAGAAGCCAGGAGAGCAGCCGTTGCGGCGCGAATTCGCTCGCCCTTCGCCAGGATCCGCTGTCCCTCCGCCAGATCGCAACCGCGCCGCCTAATGAATTCGC
>QHOV01000113.1 GCA_003218885.1 Verrucomicrobiota bacterium
CGACTGATCGCCGACGTAGCTGATGTCGGTGAGCACTTTTTCGTTCACCAATTGCGCGATGCGCTCGACCAACGTGGCGCGGTTCACGCCGTACGGAATTTGCGTAATGACGATTTGCTCGCGGCCGCCTTTGAGTTCTTCAACGCCGGCTTTTCCGCGCACTTTCATGCTGCCCCGGCCGGTCTCGAAATATTGGCGAATGCCGTTGATACCGCAGATGGTGCAGCCGGTAGGAAAATCCGGTCCCTTCACGTGCTTCATCAGCTCGTCCAGTGTGGTGTCCGGGTCGTCGATCTGTGCGCAAATTCCATCAATCACCTCCGCGAGATTATGCGGCGGAATATTCGTCGCCATACCGACAGCGATTCCGGTGCCGCCGTTTACGAGCAGATTCGGAAACGCTGCTGGAAAGACGGTCGGTTCAGTGCGCGTCTCGTCGTAGTTCGGGACAAAGTCGACCGTATCCTTTTCCATGTCGGTCATGAGAGCGGCCCCGAGATGCGTCATGCGCGCCTCCGTGTAACGCATCGCGGCGGGCGGATCGCCCTCGACCGAACCGAAGTTGCCCTGGCCATCGACCAGCCGCTCGCGCATCGCCCACGTCTGAGCCATGTGCACGAGGGTGGGGTAGATTACTGCTTCGCCATGCGGATGATAATTACCGCTGGTGTCGCCGCAGATTTTTGCGCACTTGCGATGTTGACGTCCCGGGAACAACGACAAGTCGTGCATCGCGTAAAGAATTCTTCTCTGCGAAGGCTTGAGACCGTCGCGCGCGTCCGGCAGCGCACGCGAGATGATGACCGACATCGAGTAATCGAGGAACGATCTCGATACTTCCTCGGCCACGTTCACCGGCTCGACTTTTTCATTCGCGTTATACATGGAAGTTAATGACGAATGACGAATGACGAATGACGAATGAATGACGCGCGGTTTGGCCTAGCAACTCTTCCTTCGACATTCGACATTCGTGCTTCGTCATTTTAAACGTCCAGGTTCCGGACGTTTAGTGCGTTGTCCTCGATAAATTGCCGGCGCGGTTCGACCACGTCGCCCATCAAAATCGTGAACATCTTGTCAGCATCGACGGCGTTATCCTCGTTCAAGTCCACCTTTAGGAGCTTGCGTTTCTCTGGGTTCATGGTGGTCTCGAATAACTCTTTGGCGTTCATTTCGCCCAGACCTTTGAAACGCTTGATCTGCACCCCGCGGCGGCCAATCTCCAAAATCTTTTGCAGAATTTCGGGAATCGAAAAAAGCGAATGCGCGGCGGCTTTGTCGCCTTCGCCCTCGATTAATTCGAAGATTGGCCGGTCGCTTGTCGCGTAATGGCCGACCTTCAAACCTTTCCGCGCCAGTTCCGCAATCAGTTTTTGTATGGCCGCCGACTCGTGCAGCTCGACGAGCTTACCGCGCCGGCGAACGCCATTCGTTTTTGTCGGCGCCTGAGCTTCTCCCAGTGGTAACAATTCCTGTTCGATCTGAGTATCGAACAAATTAAGATCGAGATTCGATTCGTGAAATTGGCGCACCGCGTTTTCGTCGTGAAAATAATGCACCGTCTCCTCATTGCCCTCGCGTACTTTCACAAGATAGGTCGGCAGTTTGCCAGACCGGGAATTCCGGTGGCCGAGATAAGTCTCGAAATCGCCTCCGTGCCGGCGGACTGCTTCGCTGAGCTTCGCGAGTTTCCCGAGCGATTCGAGAATATCTTTCAGTTGCGCCGCTGTGATCTCCTTGTCGTCCGCCAGATTTTTTAGGCGCACATCCTCTGCGCCCAGCGAAATGAGGATTTTGTTTAGCTGAACGTCGTCATCGACATATTCCTCGCGCTTTTTTCGCTTGATCTGGTAAAGCGGCGGCTGCGCGATATAAATCCTGCCCGCGCGCACCAGTTCAGTCATCTGCCGGAAAAAGAAGGTGAGTAACAGAGTTCGAATGTGCGAGCCATCGACGTCCGCGTCCGTCATGATAATGATTCGCCCATAGCGCAGCTTTGCGATATCGAACCGACCTTCGTCCTTGCCATTGCCTTCCTCCTTCGGTTTGCCAATCCCGGCGCCGATCGCCGTGATCATCGCCTGGATCTCAGTGTTTTTGAGAAATTGGTCTTCGCGCGCTTTCTCGACATTGATCAACTTGCCGCGAATCGGCAAAATCGCCTGATAACGCCGATCCCGACCCTGTTTCGCTGAGCCGCCAGCTGAGTCGCCTTCGACAATGTAAAGCTCCGTCAATTCCGGATCGCGCTCCGAACAATCGGCCAATTTCCCGGGTAGCCCGCCACCGGTCAGCGCACCTTTGCGGATTGTTTCCCTGGCTTTTCGAGCAGCTTCCCTTGCTCGCGCGGCAGTGAGCACCTTGTCGAAAATGCGGCGCGCAATCGGCGGATTCTTGTCGAAATAAGTCATCAATCCGTCGTAAACGACCGAGTTCACGACACCGTCGATCTCCGTGTTGACGAGCTTCACCTTGGTCTGCGACTCGAAGCGAGGATTGGGCAACTTCACGCTGAGCACGCAGATCAGTCCCTCGCGCACATCGTCTCCCGAAATGGGCGGGTCCTTCTCTTTGAGGAGATTATTTTGCCTGGCGTATTGATTAACAGCTTTGGTCAGTGCCGTGCGGAAACCGGTGAGATGCGTGCCGCCATCAGGATTGGGGATGGAGTTTGCAAACGGCAAAATCTGATCGTTGTAACTGTCATTGTATTGCAGCACGACATCGACAAACACTTCGTCGCGTTGCCGGGAAATCACGATCGGCTTCGGATGCAGCACTTGCTTGTTTTCGCCCAGCTGCTTTACGAACTCTTCGATCCCGTGTTTGTAGAAAAATTTCTCTTGCTTCGGCGGATCGCTGCGTTCGTCCGTCAGCGTAATTTCGAGGCCGGGATTAAGAAAGGCCAGTTCGCGCAAGCGGGTTGCCAGTCGCTCGAATTTGAACTCGGTCGTGATAGTGAAGATCGTCGGATCAGGCAGAAACGTGATCAGCGTCCCCGTAGTTTTTTTGCTTTTGACCTCACCGATGACTGTAAGCTTGTCGGTCGTTTTGCCCTTGGCGAAAGCCATGTGATAGACTTTGCCGTCGCGCGATACTTCTGCTTTGAACCATTCCGAAAGCGCGTTCGTACATTTTGCGCCCACGCCATGCAGGCCGCCGGAATATTTGTAAGCGCCTTGTCCAAATTTTCCGCCGGCGTGCAGATTTGTCAGCACCAGCTCAATCGCCGGCATTTTCCATTTGGGATGAATATCGACGGGAATGCCGCGGCCATTGTCTCGCACCGAGACCGATCCATCGACATGAACGGTCAGTTCGATCTTCGTACAAAATCCCGCGAGATGTTCGTCGATGGAGTTATCGACGACTTCGTAGACCAGGTGATGCAGCCCACGCTCATCCGGATCTCCAATGAACATTCCAGGCCGTTTCCGAACCGCCTCGAGGCCTTCTAGCTTGTCGATTTGTGCCGCGTCATATTTTTGCGTTGCGGCGATTCCGGTCGAGCTGCCGCGAGATAATTTTTCGACCGGAATTTCTTCTTGAACTTGCGGCATAAAAGCGGGCCAAGCGACCCACACTGAAAATGATAGCCAGAAATGGCCCGGAAACAAATAATAATCTCATGGTTTTGAGCCGGTTATTTCCG
This sequence comes from Verrucomicrobiota bacterium, assembly GCA_003218885.1. Taxonomy (GTDB): domain Bacteria; phylum Verrucomicrobiota; class Verrucomicrobiia; order Chthoniobacterales; family UBA10450; genus Udaeobacter. The sequence continues at coordinate 3,656 of QHOV01000113.1, forward strand.
CTACTGGTTGGAGAGGAGGGAGCGCCCAGGCCCATGATATTGTGGTTGCCAGAGCCGGCCACTTTTGCTGATTTTTGGCGTCTTGACCGCGCTGTTTCGAACTCCGAAAATAGAGTCCTTTTATGCGCCTCCAAACGCTCTCGGAAGCACGGTGGATTTTGACGTTTTTTGCGCTCGTTGCCATGGCGACTGCGTTCTTCTCTGTGTGGTTATCGCTGTTGTTCGTATTGGTGTTTCTTTTTACTGTTGCCTTTTTCCGGGACCCGGAACGCACGGTGCCGCCAAATCCGAATCTAATCGTCGCCGCCGCTGATGGAACCGTGATGGACATCGTCGAATCGGACGAAAGCCAGGTACTCAAAACGAAAACGCGTCGCGTCGGAATTTTTTTGTCGATCTTTGATGTCCATACGAATCGCGCGCCAATCGATGGCCGCGTTATTTATCGCCAACATCGAGCCGGACTCTGTCTCGACGCGCGTCGTGCGGATTGTTCCGAGAAGAACGAATCGATGACGTGGGCTTTCGAGAATTCGCGCATCACTATCGTCGTGCGCCAGATCACTGGAGCAATTGCAAGACGCATCGTGGTCTGGGCGGAAATCGGGGACGAATTGAAAAAAGGTGAACGCTTTGGAATGATTCGCTTCGGTTCGCGAACGGAATTATATTTGCCGCTCAACGCTGAAGTTGTTGTGAAAGTAGGCGATCACGTCCTCGGTGGATCGACAATTATCGCGCGGCTGCCCGACTAATGAACGAACAGCCATCTAAAATCTATCTCCTGCCCAATTTGATGACGGCGGGAAATTTGTTTTGCGGGTTCACCGCCACGCTCAAAATTCTCGAGGGTGCGCTGCTCCAGGCATCGAATCCCGATGCAGCTGGTGATCTTTTTCACGCTGCCATCTGGTTCGTTCTCGGTGCCTTCGTTTTTGATTTTCTCGATGGACGCCTTGCGCGACTGGGTGGCCACGAGAGTCCATTCGGGCGCGAATTCGACTCGCTCGCTGACATAGTCTCATTTGGCCTTGCTCCGGCGTTGATGGTTTACCGAGTCGTGTTACAGGAGTTTCCGCGCGCCTGCTGGATTATCGCGTTCATTTACCTGGCTTGCGGCGCCCTGCGCCTTGCCCGTTTCAATTCAGTGGACGCAAGGAACGAGGGAGCCAATCACCAAAACACTTTCACCGGTTTTCCCATTCCCGCGGCTGCCGGTCTAATTGCGTCGATCACGTTGTTTCTTCTTTGGCTCGCTGAAGGCGAACATCACCTCGGTAACTGGCGCTTCGTTCTGCCGCCGTTGTTGCTTTTTCTTTCCTTCATGATGTTCAGCCAGTTCGAGTATCCGAGCTTCAAGGCGCTGAATTGGAAGACCAAGAAATCGATTCCGCGGTTTCTTATCATCATTCTTGTCCTCATTTTCACCGTGCTAAATTATGAATGGATGCCAGCCGTATTGTTCCTGGCGTATTTGCTCTACGGGGTGCTGCGGCCCTGGCTCTCGCGCGAATGGTTACGCGAAATCGAAGAAGAAATCGGCGAAGAACATCCGGCGGAGACTGCTGAACAAACGCGCTAAGATCTACACGTTCCGATTTAATCGCGCGAGAATTTCAGGATCGCGTACGTCTGCCCACTCGCCGGTTAGCTCGAGCGCTTTCACCTTTTTGCCGGATCGCGCAAGATCGCGAATTGCATCAGTTAATTCGTACTCACCGCGTGGAGACGGTTTCAATTTCTCGGTGAATTCGAAAATGCTCGGTCGAAACGCGTAGAGGCCGGCGTTGTACCACGGGCTGCTTGTTTGGTCCGGTTTCGCTTTTTCGCGAATGTCAACGAGGTCCATTTGTTCGTTCAAAAAAACAGCACCGCCTTTACTTACGTCCTCGCCACGCGTCACGGTGATGATTGCTTCGATGTGGTCGTGGAGATCGACAACGCGTTCGTAATTTGTCGGATCGACCAAAATGTCGCCGTAGCTCAAGACGAATGGCGAATCCCCCACGAAATCGCGGGCAAGATCGACAACGCGACCGGTGCCATCTTGCACCGTCTGTGTCGCGTATCGAATGGCGATATCGTAGCGCGAACCGTCGCCGAGAAAATTTCGCACCGTGTCGCCGCGATAACCGACGACAATAAGAAATTCGCATATTCCCGCGTCGCGCAGTCCTTCGACGATGTGCTGCAAAACTGGTTTGCCCCGGACTTCGATCATCGGTTTGGGAAGATCGGCAGTCAGTTCGCGCATGCGCGTGCCACGGCCTGCGGCGAGGATTACCGCTTTGTCGATCTTGCTCATATTGGTAGGGCCGGCACGCTGCGCCGACCCCCGAAAGCTTTCGGGGCGGCACGGGGTCCCTACCATCAATCAGTCTTCTTTTCTGTGACGATTAGCGCAGGCAAATTCGCTTGCTTGATCAATTCGCTCACTTTCGGCAAATCCTCGTTCTTGAGCTGCGCCCACTTCTTTAACTGCTCGTCGAGTTGGCCGCTCAATGTTTGAAACATGTCGAGCTGGGGTTTGGTCGGTTCAGCATCGCCGTACTCAATGAGATGACTAAACGTATCGAACCGCTCGTTCAACATGTTCGGGAAAGCGAGGTTCGCTTCCGAACCTTTCATGTTCACTTGAATGAGCTTCTGCTCGACGTCGGACATTTTGTGATCGAGATCATTCGCCGCCGTGAGCGCCGGCTTCAAACGTTGATCGTCGCTGAAACGTTTGTGCAGCGTTTGAATCTGCGATCTGAGATCACGGATCTCGTTAACGGCCTGATGCAGCTGTGAAATCCGATCTTTTACCTGCGTCGCTAAAGTGAACTGTTTTTGCACCGCCGCTTCTTTTCCCTTCGTTCGCGGATCGATAACCAAATGCAGCGGCGCGGTCTGTGACTTCCCACCGACAGTCAGTTTCACCTGATAATCGCCGGGCAATGCGAGCGGGCCTTTGGGGCCGGTACCGGAATAAAATGCGCCCGGGATTTGTATTGGATCGTCGTAACGCAGATCCCATGCGAACCGGTTCATCCCCTCGTTGGCTGGAATCGTCTTGACCCGCTCGACGCGGTCCGGCCATTCAGGCGGTTGCTCGCCTTCTTTTTTCTCTTTGGTGGAAAGGTGTCTGACGACTTTGCCTGAAGCATCGAGAATCTCCAGCGAGACCTCCTCCTTCGGGGCGGTCTTGAAATAATAATCGATGATTGCCCCGGAAGGAGGGTTATCACCCACTGGCTGGCGTTTGTCGAATTCCTCCGGGTAATGCAAGCGCAAGGCGGTCTGTGGTTGATACAGGATGACGTCCGCCGCGGCGGATTGCGCGTTAACCTGACGAACTGGCGTTAAATCGTCCAGCACCCAGAAGGAACGCCCGTGTGTCGCCACCACGAGATCGTCATCTTTGACGATCAGATCATGAATCGGTGTTACCGGCAGATTCAATTGCAACGGCTGCCAGTGCGCACCGTCGTCGAATGAAACGAAGACGCCAAGTTCGGTCCCTGCGTAGAGCTGCCCTTTGCGCTTGGGATCTTCGCGCACTGAATGCACATAGGCGCCGTCCGGAATTCCGTGCACAATCGAGTTCCAGTTTTTGCCTAAATCAGTCGTCTTAAAAATGTACGGCTTAAAATCGTCGAGTTTATGTCGATCCACCGCAACATAAGCGGTGTTTCCGTCGTGCGGAGAGGGTTCGATCAAATCGACCGTGCTCCACTCGGGCATTTTCGGTGTGACGTTCGACCAGTGCTGGCCGTCGTCGGTCGTAACCTGAACGAGCCCATCATCTGTGCCTACCCAGAGGGTTCCTTGTTTTACTGGCGATTCAGCAAGCGCAAACACGGTGCCGTAATATTCGACCGAAGTGATGTCGTTCGTCAGCGGACCGCCACTTGGCTGCTGTTTTGATTTGTCGTTGCGCGTGAGATCACCACTGATTTGTGTCCAGCTTTGTCCGTGATCCGTGGATTTGAAAACGCACTCGCCCGCTGTGTAAATCACATCGGGGTTATGCGGCGAAAGCATGAGCGGCGTGACCCATTGAAAGCGATGGGCGAGATCGACGGCACCATGCCCGGAATTATCGATCGGAACGGGACTAACGTCCTGCACGTCCTCTTTATTTTTATCGTAGCGGTTGATGTAGCCTTCGTTGTTTGAATAGATGATGTGCCAGTCGCGTGGATCGGGCACGACGAAGCCGCATTCGCCACCACCTGCTTCGAACCAATTCTGCCGCCCGATCGCGCCCCAATCAGTGCGGCTGGCGATGCCGACGTTCGAGTTATCCTGTTGCGCGCCATAAATGTGGTAGGGAAACGCGTTGTCCACAGCGACGTGGTAAAATTGTGCAGTGGGCTGGTTGTTTTGCGTCGTCCATGTTTTGCCGCCGTCGGTAGAGATGCTGGCTCCGCCGTCATTCGTGTTTGCGATGCGATTTGGGTTCGTCGGATCAATCCAGAGTCCGTGGTGATCGCCATGACGCGCAGGCAAGAGATTGAAAGTTTTTCCCCCATCGACCGATTTGAAGAGGCCGGTGTTTAAAAGGTAAACGGTGTCGGCGGACTTCGGGTCAGCATAAACTTTCGTGAAATACCAGGCACGCTGACGAAACCGGCCATCGTCATTCACGCGAGTCCAGTGCTGGCCGGCATCATCAGAGCGATAGAGCCCGCCTTCCTTGGCCTCGATGATCGCATAGACACGATTGGAATCGGCTCCAGAAACGGCGATGCCGATCTTGCCCAGGATTCCGCCAGGAAGGCCATTACCCTCGAGACGCTTCCATGTGACGCCGTTATCTTCTGAACGGTAAAGTCCGCTGCCCGGACCGCCACTGGAGAAAAACCATGGTTGCCGTCGCGCCTGCCACAGCGATGCGAACACGATGTTCGGATTATGCGGATCGAAAACGATGTCGATCCCGCCAGTGTTTTCATCTTTTGACAAAACTTTCGTCCAGGTTTTGCCGCCGTCGGCGCTACGAAAAATTCCGCGCTCCTGATTTGGACCGAACGCGTGACCCAGCGCTGCAACGAGAACCACATTTTCATTTCTCGGATCGACAATCAGCGCGCCAATTTGCCGCGTATCCTTCAGGCCAACGTTCTCCCACGTTTTTCCGCCGTCGATCGATTTGAAGACTCCGGTGCCGTATGTGGTGTTGCCACGAATCGCTCCCTCGCCCGTGCCGGCGTAAATCACATTGTGATCCGATGCCGCGACTGCGATCGCGCCGATCGAAGAAATCGGTTGTTTGTCGAAAAGTGGCATCCAGTTCGCGCCGCCGTCAGTCGTTTTCCATACTCCGCCCGCAACCGCTCCGAAATAATACGTATCGGGCTCGCCAACGACGCCTTCGATTGCCAGTGCGCGCCCGCCGCGAAACGGACCAATTTGTCTCCAACGCATTCCATTGAACAACTTTTCATCGATCGCTCCCGGCGGCGTTGGGGTAGGGGATGGAGCGGATCGCAGAGAAGGCAGGAAAAGGAATACAGAAATAGCGAAAACGATTCGAACCAGTCTAAGAGAACAGTAATTGGGCGTAATCATCCGCCTACAGTGAAAAGTTTGCGATTTAGTTCAACTGGAATTGCGCTAAACGCGGCGACGCTGCCAAAACGTCCTTCATTGCCCATGCTCGCTGAAACTTGACTGCTTTAAGCGGTCAAGTTTTGGAAGCCCGCGAATTTATGAAATGCCTGCCTGGCTTCTAGGCATTTATCGCAGCCATTCCAGGCGCGTGGGCTTCCAACGCGGTCCCGCCCGCTTGTTGGGAACACCGCAAACCAGAGACCCATCCACGGTGGCATGTAATCTTTCAGAGAATGGATTTCAGTTGTGGAAATCCAATGTGCCAGTTGCATTTCCTGCGCTTGCTCGCCGACCATAACGAGCAACACAACTCCCAGGAGAATCCCGGTGGTGATTAGCATTTTGCGGTACGGCAGCCGCTGTTGGAGAACGAAGGTCAGCACGGCCACCATTCCTGTCAGCACCATGCCCAGGAGCGCCCCTTTTAGTACCACCCCACCGCCCAACCTCAGATTATAGCTCTGTAAAAAAAGTACGACTTCAAAGCCTTCCCGATACAAGGAGGTGAATCCCAGCAGGATCAATCCCCACCACAGACGTGACTCCGAGATCTCGGCGGAGCGCGCATTTTCGAGCAATGCTTTGCGCCGGCGATTATGGGCGCGAATCCATCCACCCCAATAAATCTTATGGAAAAACCAATTCATGATCACGAGCAGCACGATCACGGCAAGCAGTCCTGTCGCGGCTTGAAGATCGAGCGCCGACATGTTGTCGCTAAGCGAGCCAACAATTCGCACCGCAACACACCACGTGATTAAGCTTGCTACAAACGCCATTCCCGCGCCGAAAGCGACCGGCCGGCGATGCACGCGCTTTCGGCCAGTCATACTGGCGGTGATGGCGGCCAACACGAGAATGCATTCCAATCCTTCTCGGAACACTAGAACGCCGATATCGAGGACTGCGACGGCAGGGCTGGTATTGGGGCGGATCGGATCAGGCGCGCCGTGTGCGGTGACGCCTTGCCAGACCAGCATCGCGATCACAAAAAGCGCGGCTGCGACGACACCAATGCGCAGAGCAAGCTTCATTTCGCCTGAGAACTTATCACAGAGACAAGCTAACTGCTGCCGATCAGTTGCATTTTTTTAGCGGCTGCTTGCGGTCGGGTAAATTTGTTAAAGGTTGTGTCATTACATCGGCCGCGCTTTAACGGTTCAATGCGGCGAAGCCTCGGTTGTGATTTTGCGTCGATCGAGTAACTTCGGCGGTGCAACGTTTTCGGGCGTTTACGTTAATCGAGATTGCCCTGGCCATTTTCATACTGATGCTGCTGCTTATGCTGGCGGTGCCCAGCCTGAGCGGCGTCTTCGCAAGCAGGCGGCTGAAGCAATCCCTGGACGGGTTCAACAATCTTGTGCACCAGGCGCAGGAGCGAAGTGTGACGGAGCGCAGGCCCTACCTGATCGTTTGGACGAAGGGCGGTGTAGTACTGCGTCCAGAAGTTTTTGGAGAAGATGAGGAAGCCAAACCGACGGCGGAATTTCGTCTGAGCAAGGGAACTGTGCTGAAGCTGTCCTTGCCCGCAGCGTTGGCAGAAAAACATCCAGCGGAATGGATCTTTTGGCCGTCGGGAAACTGCGAGCCGGCGACTGTTCAGTTCAGAGGCCCCGCGGGTTTATGGACGGCAAGTTACTCGCCTCTCACGGCGCAACCGGAGGTTACCCAGTATGCAGCGAGGTGAGCGACAGCGGAGTAATGGAATAATGGAGAAGTGGAGTAATGGGATTTTCAACACCCCAGCACTCCAACACTCTAACACTCCAATGGCGCCCGCGAGACGAACGCAGCTTCGCGCAGGACTGAGATCCGCATTCGCTCTCTACGAGGTCCTTCTCGGCGTGGCGATCTTTGCCGTCGGCGTCATCGCGCTTGGACGCGCGGTCGAGAATTGTCTCAATGCGAGTACGATCAGCGCGGAGGAGAGCGCTGTGCGACAGATTCTATCCGATCGGATGGCGGTAATTCAGGCGGCGCCAGGCGTGCCGGACCCGGAGAAGGAATTCAAGATCAAGAGCAATTACGGCATTGTAAGGTTGATCCAGAAAAGTGCGCCTGCGGAGTTGACCGAACCGGACAACACGCTCGTTAGCGGAATCAATCTTGTCAGGTTGACTGCCCAATGGCAGCACGCCGGTGTCCCGCAGTCGAAACAGATTCAGTTTTATGTTTATCGGTCCGGATAATTGCAGACTTCAAATTCGAAATCCCTGGCGCGCGTTCACATTGCTCGAGATCATGCTGGCGGTGGGGATCATGGGAATGATGTCGCTGGCGATTTTTCGTTTTGTGCAATCGAACATGACCGCGCTGCAGCTCTCGTCGAGTACAGCCGCCGCCGACGCGCAATACGACGGGTTGCGTGATCTGCTCACGGCCCAATGGCAAAACCTGACTCCGTTGCGTGCCAACATGAATGGAGAGCCGTTCAAGTTTGGCGATCGCGAGCGGGACGTAATAAAGTGGAGTTGTGGCGCGGGACCCGCACTGCTGACTCGCTATGCGGCGGGGGACTTTAACGTTACGCTGCGGTTGCAGCCGGAAAACGAAAAAGGCGACCGGCTGGATCTTGGTTTCTCACGAAAACCGCAGAATGGTTCGGACGCAGAGGAGACCTGGGTGCCATTGATCAAGAATGTGACCAGCCTCGAAATCAGCTATTTCGATCCGGGTGCGAATAATTGGTTGCCGCGGTGGCCGGGAGGCCGCCTACCATCGCTTATCAAGATTACCCTGGGACGCACGGATTCAGCTGTCCCATGGGAAACAATTGTTCCACTGCGACGAACACCGTACTAGCACCGTCGATCCTATGAACCGACCTTGTGCGAATTTGAAATCCGATGTGGGCGCGGCGCTGCTGTTATCCCTTTGGGCGCTATTTTTGCTCAGCGCGATGGTGATCGCATGGGCACTCAGCATCAATTCGCGCCTCACGGTTTCCAGCAATGCGAACCGCGTTTTAGCCGCCGAAGCAATGGCATCTTCGGGCGCAGAGGTTGCCTTAAGTCGAGAGATCTCGCCGAGCTCGCCAAACTTGCACAGGCAAATCGGCGACGCGGAAAGTTACGACGTGCAGATCACCGGTGAATGCGGTCGTCTAAACCTGAACTTCCTTACCCAGGGAGAAGACCCGAACAAACTTCGAATTCTGCGCCAATATCTCAATCTCAAGGGCATCGACCTAAACGATCTCGACGTTATGATGGATTCCCTGCTCGATTGGGTGTCGCAAAACAGAGGACTTCAGCACTTGAACGCATGCCCGGAGACCGACGATTATCATCCGCCACACGCTGGGCGACTGGATTCCGTGGATGAGCTCAAGAAAATTTGTGGATGGGCTGAATTCACTTCGAAACCCGGTTGGGACAACGATTTTACTGTTGTTGGCACTTGTGGCGCCATTGATCTCGCCTATGCCTCACGCGACGTGTTGCGCGCTTTGGGGATACCAGACGATTTTGTCGATCGCTTCCTGCAACTGCGTCAGGGCCCGGATGGAATCGATGGAACAGCCGACGATCCGCAGATGGATCAAGAAACTGCGTTTGCTACGCTAGGCTTGGGCCCGCAATCGCAAAATAATGCAATTCGAAATCTCATCGTATTTAAAAGATCAAACGTCTTCCGTATCGTCAGCGTGGGAAGATCAGGCGACGTTAAGCGTTCGGTGGAAATGGTAGTGCAAAAGCAGACGCTAACAGGTGGGGCGCCAGCTGGCGGTACAGCTGTAATCGCAGGTCGTCCTCAAGTATTCAGTTGGAAGGAGCTTTGATATCGAATCCGCAACGCCATCCATTTTCATAATTCCGACTGCACACGGCTGGAACTTTGTCCGGTCACCTGAACAAAACGGTTCGTGGAATGTGCGCAAGCTGCAAACGCTGGAAGAAGCGGTGCCGTTGCTAGCCGCGACCGACGATTTTGTCCTTGGCTTGCCTGTCTCGGCCGTGCTTGCCCAGCGATTTCGTCTGCCCAGCGTCGATCCGGCGGAGTTTCCTGAAATGATTCGCATCCAGATCGAGAAACTGCTGCCGTTCGCAGCGGATGAAGTGACAACCGATTTTGAACTAATCGAGCAAGAGGAGAACGAGAGCGTGGTTTCAGCTGTGGCGGTCCGAAACCAACAACTGAATGAGATGGCTTCGCCGCTATTGGAACGTGGTTACATTCCACGGCAAATCACAGTGTATGCGGCGCAGCGCGCCAGCACCCATGCTCCTAAGGGTAATGCTGTTATTATTTACCCGGAAGGCGAGACGCTCGTTTACGCTTTGACAGAGAACGGCAAGCTGAGCCTTGCCCGGGTGTTTGAAGGCGGTAATGGCGAGCAGCTGCAACTTGAACTACCACAGTTGCGATTGAGTGCCGAACTGCAAGGGATAGACGCCTCGTATCCCAATGTATTGCTGGACGAGACCTGTTATGAACTGCGCGATACGGTGCAGGGAATTCTCGCCAGCCCGACCGAGATAGTCGGCATCGAGCTGCCACCCGCGCCGGTTAAACTGAACCTTCTGCCAGAAAGCTGGCGACGACGCCGTTTGCAATTGATAAGGCAGGCAGAATGGCGACAACGGCTCCTCTGGATAGGTGGCGCTTACGGCGCGCTTTTCTTTCTCTTGCTGGCGTACCTGGGCCTGCTACGGTTTCAAATAGGGTGGCTTCAGCGGCGTATTGCGCACGACGCGCCTGGGACCGAGTTTGTGCGCGCGACAGAAGCAAAATGGAAAGCGCTCGCACCAGCGATCGGTGCACATTATTACCCCGTCGAAATCCTGGAGGATCTTTTCGAAAGCCTGCCGTCCGCCGACGTGCGCATTACGGCGTACAACCAATCGGCGAGGCAGATTTCAGTCGATGGCGAAGCGAATACGGCTGCTCTGGCTTACGAATTCATCGACAAGATAAAGAAGAATCCACAGTTGCGAGATTTCCAATTTGACATGCCTGCGCCGCGTATTTTGTCGAATGACCATGCGCAGTTTCGAGTGGAGGGAAAACCAAAATGATGCCGGCGTGGTACCAGCGAATGAATCCGCGCGAGCGCCTGCTCTCATTGATAGTGGCCGGGACCGTGTTCGTGCTGCTGAATCTTTGGATTTTAAGCTGGATCTTCGGCGCACTCGGTGGCGCCGGCAGGGAGTTGGCAGCACGCAAAGCGACATTGGCCGAGCAAGCTCTGTATATCAAAGAACGCGATACCTGGATGAAACGCGATGAATGGCTTCGGCAACACCAACCCGTCCTCAAGAATCCTGCCGAAGCCTCCGCCCTGCTTGATCAATTGAGGGAAGTGGCCGGCAAATACAACATTCTGGTCGAGAATCCCGCGATTGGATCTGGAGAGACCACGCCGTATCATCAGACGGTTTTTGCCTCCATTGAAACGAAAAGCCCGTGGCCGCCGTTGGTACATTTCCTTTACGACGTGCAACGACCGGATGCTTTTATCGTGTTCGAAAACGTTAATCTGGCCATTGATGGCAGCGATCCCACAATGATGCGCGGCAAATTCAAAATCGCCCGGTGGTTTGCGCCGATGCAACAAAAGAAGTAATATATACGGCACCACGCTTATGAAATATTCCCCTGCGCTAGTATTCATTCTCAGTCTGCTCGGAGCAGTCTACATTCAGGCCGAGGAAGTTCTGCCGCCACAGTTTAACTTCGATCGCTACTCAAAGATGGTCGAGCATTCGCCGTTCGCAATTGCCACGGCGGTGGCGCCGCCTGCGGCTACGCCCGATTTCGCAAAAGACCTTTACATCGCAAACGCCGCGCGTTCGCCCGAGGGCGATATGGTGACGCTCGCTTCCACTTCGGACCACAACTTCAAGAAATACCTTACGACCAGGGAGCCAGTGGACGGCTATAGCATCGCCAACATCGAATGGTCGGACAAGGTGGGTGCGACCAAGGTGACAATTAGCAAGGACGGAAATTTTGCGACCCTCACGTTTAATCAGGCGCTCTTGTCGCAGTCTGCGCCGAATGCAGGTGTTGCATCCCGATCGTTCGCGCCGCCCATGCCTGGACCTGCCAGCGTTCCTAACCCAGTCTCACAGAAACTACCTGCTGCGTTACCCGCGGAGGTGCAACAGTTGATTCCGTCTCGATAGGCTGCTCGGCCCCATGCGCGTGGCTTGATCCAGCGGAGCACCAGAGGGTCATCGAAGATGCCTTCTCAGGCAGGAGCCGCCGCCAAAAACTAGATTACAAGGGTTGCCAGGCAGCGGCTAACCGCCACCCCAATCGTCGTCTCCTGTGTCGGCTTGCCGGTCGGGCCCTGCTGAATATAAATCGTAGCTGCCTGGGTTTTTCAGACCAGGATTGCGATAAATATAACCGTTGCCCCAGGGATCTGTTGGCAGTTCCTTGAACAACTGATACCAGCGAGCAGGTCTCGGGTCGTTCTGCGGTTGGGTTACCAGCGCCTGCAGACCCTGTTCGGTTGTTGGATAAAAACCGTTCATGCTTTCGTAGAGTTGCAGCTGCGTCTTGATCGCCTGAACGTCGGCTTGAACGCGCATGGTTTTGGCAATGGCCGTCGTATTGCCGAGTTTTGAAATCGCTACTCCCAATATGATCACGATGATGCTCACCACGAGCATGATCTCCAGTAGCGTGAAGCCCTGCTGTTTTCTTTTTGTTCTCATCTCAAATAAAGAAGTGTCCCTCGGTCGTGTGCGCGGCTACACTACTTCGGTATTCGAGAATTGCTAGTGGCCGGTGCGCAGAAGATAATCCGACTTATCCCAAATATACTTTAATTGGATCTGCGTCGCGCGGATCGCGGAAGATCCGGTGTCGGTTCCATTAGCGACAACCAGATCATTGGCGCCCACTTTCAAGACTGTGGCCGGCACAATTTTCTGGGCGCGCAGCCAGCCGGTGTAGTTGAAATGCATTTCAGTGGTAAGCGGTGCCACTTCGCCGCGGTAACTCGGGTCAGCCAGGTCCGGCAGACTCAGCGAAACCGGCCCGATATCCTGACCGTTGAGATAAACTTCCGGTGGAGAATCAACGCGGGGGTTGGCGATTTCGAAAGTCAACAGGGCCGTCAGCGGTTGCGCTTCAATTGGGAATTGGAACACAGCATTTTCCTGGGTCTGTCCATCAATCCGGATCGGATCAGCCGCAAGAGTTGCCGTGACGGTTCCAAAGTTCTCAACGTCCTCTGGGGGCGCGTGCAGCGCGGGCACCGATGAGAACGGCTCGGGAATTACATCGCGATGTTCCGCGTTTACCGGATGCACCACCTCACTGCTTGTCATCCAGTCGAGATACGCTCCACGTATCGTTTTTCCATCGCCGGGGACCTCGATATCGATAGCGGAGGCGCCGGTCATCGGAATGACGACAGAATCTGAACTGGGCAGATTCATGCCGACACCAAGAGTGCCCGAGCGCAAAATGTGTGTGCCAGATTCATCCCACGCGATCAATTCAGGCTGCTGATTCGGTTTATCGTCGAAGAACAAGCGGAAAAAGAGAATTCGATAGTCGGGGCCGGGTTGCGTCACGCGAATGCGAAACACGCTCTTGGACATCCCACCGCCTTCGGTCGTCTCGCCCGGCAGAAGAGCGAGTGCTTCCACCCATGCCGGCGCGTCTTGCGTTTTCGAATTACGCGGCGCGGTTTGGCGCAGGTCAAGCCAGGCGCTTTCTGGGGCCGGTTGCGCAATCATGTCAGTCGGAGAGGGCAGGGCCTCGCTTAAAGCTTCCTGCGCGCATATGCGGGAAACCGCAGCGAAGAAGATCGCAAGAACAACGCGAACTAGCATGGGGTTCGCGAGATTATTCGCAGACAGCCGTTTTGCAAGCTTTCAGTTTCAATGCGGTCTGAATTGCAAACTGTGCGTCATCTCAAATACCGCCGACAATATGCTGAAAACAACCAGACCGACCAGAACAGCGATCATCACGATGATCACCGGCGGAATCAGTTGCGAGATTATGCCGACGCTCCGATCAAGTTCGCGCTCATAAACGTCGGCGATGGCTTGCGTGGTCTCGGCGAAATGGCCGGTTTGTTCTCCGACTGACATCATGTCGGTGAACAAATCGGGAAAAAGTTTTTGCGCTTGCAACGCGGCGGAGAGCGTCGCGCCGTCGATCACAGCCCGCCGCACCTCGCCAAGCTTAAGTTCGAGAAAACGGTTGCCGGCGATTTCAGTTACCAGGTCAAGTGAGCGAAGAAGTGGAACACCATTTTCCATTAGGGTTCCCAATGTACGCGCGAACTGCGCGTAGTAACGATGGCGAATGACCCGGCCGTATCCGGGAATCAGCAGCCGGAAACGATCCCATGCGATGCGTCCTTCCTCAGCGCGGACAAAGGCGCGGAAACCAATAATTGCGCCAATCACTGCGAGGGCGCCGACCCACCAATAGCCCGTGATCGCGTGATGAATTTGCAGGAGAATCCGCGTAGGCAATGGAAGCACGCCGCCAGTTTGCGCCAAACGCCTGTTGCACGCGATCTCGCAGTTCTTTTGCCTGCGCCAAATGCTTCACCAGCCGCAGCAGAATTTGCGGCATCGCCCCGCTCGCCTCGCCCGCAGCCACCAGATTTACATAGAGTGGCGGGAAAATTCGCGGCAGTAAGCTGAGCGCCTGCGAAAAACTGCGGCCATCGATCAGCGCCTGATGCAGCGTATGCGTCATTTGCTGAACGCGCGGTTGCTTCAAACGCTTTTCTAAAATCGACAGCGCTTCGTCGAGCGTCATCCCCGCTTGCAGCAAATGGGCGAGTTGCTCGGTGAAGATGAGCAGTTGGCCGTGGGGAATTTTCAGATTTTGCGTGGGAGCCTCCGGCAGCGCCCCACCCGAACGAACTACTTTTGGTTCTGCCCCCAGCATTTCGATCCGGATGGGAACGCAGTGTTGCAATTCAATTTGCCGGATCGCAACGGCTCGATCCGGGCAATCGAGCACGCCTTCAACCAGATCACCCTGCGGGTTACGGGCACGATAACTAAACTGTGGCATCGACGTGGAAAATAATCGCAAACGGAAAATCGCAAACCCGAATCTCGCTTCGCCAAGTTGAATGGAGCGATGTAACGCTTTCACGAATCACCCGCCTTCGCTGTGCTACGGCGCGGCAAGCGTGGGCTTGCCCGATGTAACGCTGAACGAATCCCTAGTCACCTAGGTAAAAATTTTACTTGTCATGCTGTCGGAATCTGATAAGAGCGCCGACCATGAGATGTGTAGCAGCGATCATGGTCGTTTCCATTGCGTTCGCTTCGCAAGCGTTCGCGGTGCTACGACCGCTCTTTCCAGCGAAAGCGGCACCGCCATTTGGCGCTGAAGCGATCGTGATCGGAAAGGGTTCGATCCAACATTCTGCGAACAAAGCGCCTGCTACAGCGCCGAGGTAAGGGCTGTATCAGCCGCGACACGCCGGCATCGCCTGCGTGACAGGAGCTTTCTCACTTCCGGAAAAAAATCGCGTACATTGTTATTGCATTTCAAACGGTGCGCGCTCGCTATCGAGAGAGGCGGGGGCGGGAATCGAACCCGCGAATAGCGGTTTTGCAGACCGCGACCTTACCACTTGGCTACCCCGCCGATGTGCGAGAGCGCACAATATCGTTGTAGTGGTTCTTGTATCAACTCGCGAAAGCTTTCGGAGTCAAGCGGCCAGCGTACATACGTAGGTGTTCGCCGCGGCGAACGTCTCTACACGCCTCGCGCTTCAATCTTTAACGCTTCAGCGAATCCGATTAACGTGACGACGTGACGAAGTCATCTGAGCTTTTCGAGCGCGCACAGAAGCGCACTCCCGGCGGCGTGAATTCGCCTGTCCGCGCGTTGCGCAACGTTTACGGCGAGCCGTTTTTCGTTGCCCATGCGGCGGGCGCGAAAATCTGGGATGTCGATGGAAAACAGTTCATAGATTACGTCGGGAGCTGGGGACCGGCGATTCTCGGTCATGCGCCGAAGGTCGTCGTGGACGCAGTGCGCGAGGCTGCGACACGCGGGTTAAGCTTTGGAATTCCGAATCCGCTCGAGTTGGAAATGGCCGAG
>QHOV01000114.1 GCA_003218885.1 Verrucomicrobiota bacterium
TCTGTTCTTTTCCGAGCGGCACTGGAAAGCACGTGATGGCCAGACAAACATCTAACCAATCGCTGGAGCCAACCGCTGGCCGCCGTGATATCCATATTTGATTTTATGAAACAGGTTTCGATGTTTGCCGCGCTCGCTCCCGCCAGCGGTGGCTCAGCTTATTCTCGTTAGGCGGCTTGACGTGGAACGTCACGTACTCATTCACGACCTCGCGTCGAGGATCGCCTCGCTTCGCCGGTCACACCCTATTCGTGTAGCGATCGACGGGGTTGATGCTGCCGGCAAGACGACGCTGGCCGACGAACTAGCCCCGTACCTGAAAGGATGTGGACGACCAGTAGTCCGTGCGTCCATCGACGGCTTTCCCAATCCTGCAGTGGTCCGCCGACGCCGTGGCCCAGCGTCGCCCGAGGGCTACTTTCACGATTCCTTCAACTATCACGCCTTGCTCGACGCTCTGCTTCGGCCGCTTGGACCGGGTGGGTCTTTAGAGTTCAGACGAGCCGTCTTCGACTTTCGAACCGATCAGCCAGTCGTCGCACCGCTTGAGCGTGCTGAACCGGATACGATCTTGCTGTTCGACGGTGTTTTCCTGTTGCGTCCTGAGTTGCGCGATTACTTCGACTTCTCCGTGTTCGTGCGTGCCGATTTCAATGTAACGGTGGCACGGGCGGAACTGCGCGATGTGGAGCTGTTCGGGAGCCCGGAAGCAGTCCGTCTCCGTTATCGAGAACGCTATGTTCCCGGCCAGCAGTTATACTTGGCCAGCGCGGACCCTGAGCGCCGGGCCTCGGTGGTTATTAACAACAACGACCCCCTCCAGCCTCTGGTCGAAAGCGCCGTCTAACCAGAGCGCTGCAGCCAACCCAGCACTTTGTTGCAACTCCCTCGACAATGAACAGCCTCAGTCCTAAAGTGCTGGGTGGCTGAGCTTGATTCGTTAGGCGGCTTCGCCACGTTTTTATGCTTAAAGGCAACAGCGCAAGAATCGCTGAGTTCACCTGGTCATCGCCGGAAGGCGAGATCGTTGGCGCTGGCAAGGAGATCTCAGAGGAGCTGGGACGAAAACCTGATTCAACCGACTTAAACGAGCGGCATCCGTTCGATGTCGAGATCTGCCGCATTCCGCCGGGGAAGACCCCCTACACTTACCATTCCCACAGCGCGCAGTGGGAGTTCTAGCACGTTATCTCAGGCATCGGCGTCGTCCGTCACACGGAGGGGACCACGCCAATCGAGGTAGGCGACGCCTTCCTCTTCAAGCCGAACGAGCCGCACCAGATCACCAATGATGGCGCCCAGGACTTGATTCTCTATGTCGTGGCAGACAACCCGCTGGGCGAGTCATACTACCATCCCGACAGCAACGAGTGGACCGTCCCGATACCAAAGCGCACGATAATCCGTCCAGCAGCGCGGGAGCATCACGAGGGCGAGAAATGAACCGCCCCCTAACCACGCGCTGCAGCGAAGGCCGCAAGGCGGTCACGTGGCTGCTGTCGCTTCGCTCCAGGCACCCGGCGCGCCCGCCTTGCGGCGTCGTTGAGCTTGGGTGCGTTAGATCGAGTACGCGCGGCAACCAACAGCGCGAAAATTTTGTTCGATTCGAGCTTCAGCTCCTCATCAGAACTTCTGACTGATCATCCGAACGCTTCAGCACACGGGCCACCCACATCCAGTGTTGTCCGCGGTCAACCTCATCCCGCAACTGCAGGACTGCAAAGCCCCGTGAGAAGCGCGACCGAGCCCGCTCTTTGCACCCAACGTAGAATGTGTTTGTAACGGCAACGACAGATTTTCGATTGTCGATCTTTTATTCAGGGCGTACGTTTTCCGAAGATCGGAGGATGAAATCATGAGCACCGCAGTTGCCGAAGAAACTAAAACAAAATTGAATCAGCTGGAGCAGCTGAAGAAGTTTACCAAGGTCGTCGCAGACACGGCGGATTTTGAATCGATCAAGGATTTCAAGCCGCAGGATGCAACGACGAACCCGAGTCTGGTTTATGCCGCCACGCAAAAACAGCAATACGGGCATTTGCTCGATGAAGTTTTAAAAGATCGAAAGAACTCTGGATTGAGTGGCCAGGCACAGATCGAAGACATTTGCGATCATCTACTGGTTCAGTTCGGCTGCGACATTCTCGAGATTGTGCCGGGACGAGTCTCGACCGAAACGGACGCGCGGTTGTCGTACGATGTCGAAGGCTCGATCAACAAGGCACGGCGACTGGTTCAACTTTACAAGGAGCGCAAAACTCCGCGCGAACGCGTGCTGATTAAAATTGCGTCGACGTGGGAAGGACTTCTTGCCGCCGAGCAACTGCAAAAGGAGGGCATCCGCTGCAATCTGACACTGATGTTTTCGTTGCCGCAGGCGGTTCGCGCAGCGGAAGCGAAAGTGCAGCTCATCTCGCCGTTTGTCGGCCGGATTTACGATTGGTACAAGAAAGAAAATAAGCGCGACTATACTGGCGCAGAAGACCCAGGTGTGCAGTCAGTTACTGAGATTTATACGTATTATAAGAAGTTCGGTATCCCGACGGAAGTCATGGGTGCGAGCTTCCGCAACGCTGGTCAGATCCGCGAGCTGGCGGGGTGCGATTGCCTGACGATCAGCCCCGAACTGATGAAAGAACTTTCCGAATCGACTGGGCCGCTCAAACGCAAACTTGATCCTGAAAAAGCGAAATCGGCGAAGGTCGACAAGCTCGAGTTGGACGAAAAGAAATTCCGCTGGTTGCTCAATGAAAACGCGATGGCGTACGAAAAGACTGGTGAGGGCATCCGCAAGTTCGCGGCTGACGTGGTGAAGCTGGAAAAATTCGTCGCGAGCAAACTCTGAATCTCTAAAGAAAAGCAGGAAACGCAGGAAATTAATTTTAGGTTTGTCTTTCCCTGCTTTCCTGGGTTCCTGAGAGATTTGTGTTTAACGTTGTTCTGGTTGAGCCGGAGATTCCGCCGAACACGGGCAACATCGGCCGGCTTTGTCTCGCAACGCGATCAACGCTGCATCTGGTCAAACCGCTCGGGTTTTCGCTGGATAATCGCGAATTGCGCCGAGCAGGCTTGGATTACTGGGAGGAAGTGCGGCTGCAGTTGTGGGATTCTTTCGACGCATTGCGGCGCGCCCAGCCGACTGGCACACGCTATTTTTTTCTGACGACGAAAAGCAAACGCCCTTACTACGACGTAAAATTTCAGAACGATGATTTCCTCGTGTTTGGCCGCGAGACAAAGGGGCTTCCGGAAGATTTACTCGCTGCCAACATTGATAACTGCATCACTATCCCCATGCATGGAGCGCGAAGTCTGAACCTCGCTACAGCGGTTGCAATTGTGTTATTTGAGGCCGTGCGCCAACAGCGCTGAGGAGTCGCGGGCCGAGTGCAATGGGCGAGGGTTTGTGGCAGCGAAGGCATCCGAAAGAGATCGCTCCAACGTTGAATAAATACAGATTCCCAAAAGTCTAACAACGCGAAAGGGAAAAATCTTATGAGAATATTTGTTGTTCTAATTTGCAGTCTTGGGCTCGTGAGCGTCGCATACGGCGCGCAACAAGAAGAAAACAAACAAAAGAAAAAGCAGCCGCAACCGGCCCAGCATGCCGGTCAGCCCACTGGGCGCCCGGCAGGCGCTGGAGCGGGCGGAAAGAAAACCTCAACGGGGGCTTATCAGGGGCAAAAGGCGAGGACGGGCCAAACCTCAATGGGAGCTTATGAAGGGCAGAAGGGCAAGAAAGGTCAGACCTCAGCAGAAGCTTATCAGGGGCACAGGGGCAACAAGGGGCAAACCTCAGTGGGAGCCTACCAGGGGCAGAAGGGCAAGAAGGGCCAAGGCTCAATGGGAGCTTATGAGGGACAGAAAGGAAAAAAGGGCCAGACCTCAATGGAAGCTTATCAAGGTCAAAAGGGCAAGAAAGGCCAAACCTCAATGGGAGCTTACGAGGGGCAGAAAGGTAAGGTAGCGAAGGGTGGAAAAGTAACGGGAGCGACCGCAGCAACGGGGAAGGCACCTAAGGCGCAGCACTTCAATCTTCCAAAACAGCCAAACACCGCAAAGGCCCCGCCTGTGAAGTTCCAGCAGGGTAAACGGATTGAAGGTAGCCAGAATTGGCAGGGTCAACAATATACTGTTTTCCGCAACTATAGATCAGAGTGGCACGATCAGAACTGGTGGCATAGTCGTTACCATAACAATATCGTTTTTGTATTCGGCGCCCCGTATTATTGGAACGCCGGTTACTGGTTCCCCGCCTGGGGCTACTCTCCGAACGCCTATTATGCCTGGGACGGCCCCATCTACGGGTATAATCACCTCCCGCCCGATCAGGTTGTTGCCAATGTGCAGGCGGCGCTGCAACAGCAAGGTTATTATCACGGAGAGATGGACGGTCTTATTGGACCGCTGACGCGCGAGGCACTCTCGAATTACCAACGCGACCACGGACTTTACGAGACCGCATCGGTAGATCAGCCGACGCTGGAATCGTTGGGAATGACATAAGAACAATTTTGACCGCGTAACCCGTCGTGTGTAGGGGAAGCCGTCGGCTTCCCCTACAATTTGTGATAGCGTTGCACGATGTCGATCTTAGCGGGAGATAGTTGCTTGTGCAGGCATCCCAATTAATCGCCCGCGATATTTACCAGTCGTTTCGAATGGGCGCGCGACGGATCGAAGTGCTCCGCGGTATCTCAATGGACATCGCGCATAACGAAGCCGTCTTCCTTTCGGGTGCGTCCGGCGCGGGCAAGACGACGCTCCTCTACACATTAGCGGGGCTGGAGCGTCCTGAGTCAGGAACCGTGGAATTCGAAGGACGCCGACTGTATTACGGCAGCTCCTCCGCCGAGGCGCGTCTTCGGAACCAGAAGATGGGCTTTGTTTTCCAAGGTTATTTTCTCTTACCTGAACTTACGGCCTTGGAAAACGTGCTGCTGCCCGGATTAATCGGGCGCCGGGCAACAATGGACGAGGCTGCGCAGAGCCTCGCTGCAGTCGGCCTTGCTGATCGCATGCATCATTTGCCGGCAGAGCTTTCAGGAGGAGAACAGCAGCGCGTCGCCATCGCGCGGGCGTTGACGAACAATCCCGACATCATCTTTGCTGACGAACCAACAGGAAATCTCGATTCAAAAACAGGCGATGTAATTATGGATCTTCTGCTAAATCTCGCGCGCGATCGGAAGAAGACGCTCCTTGTCGTAACGCACGACACTCGTCTGGCAACGCGCGGCGACCGGCAGTTGCACATCAAGGATGGAGTCTTGCAATGATGGAGCGGCTGAGAATGGAGTACGCAGAACTCACTTACTCCAGCACTTCAATACTTCACATTTTGCTGCTTGAATTACGCGAGTAAAGGTCGAAGATTTTTTTGCGATTATGAAAACCAATGACGCAGCGGTATTAGACGAACCTAAAATTCATGAGCCTACTGCGGATGCAGTAGTTGAACCGGCAATCGAAGGTCGCCCACGGCCCACCACGGTGGGTATCAAGGACGCGAAGATTTACATCGACGGAAAATTTTACACCGAAGCGGACGCGAAGGTCTCCGTGTTCGATCACGGTCTCCTGTACGGCGACGGAATTTTCGAGGGGATTCGTTTTTATAATGGGCGTGTTTTCCGGCTTGGAGAACATCTCGATCGTTTATGGGATTCGGCTCGCTCGATCTCCTTGGAGATTCCAATGACCAAGCAGGGCATGACGGAAGCGCTCCTCGAGACAATCCGGCAAAATCACGTCCGGGACGGTTACGTCCGGCTGGTGGTGACGCGCGGGATTGGCAATCTGGGTTTAAATCCGACGCAATGTAAATGGCCGAGCGTGATTATTATTGTGGCAGCAATCACCCTCTATCACGAGAACCTTTATCGAAAGGGATTAACGATCGTGACATGCGCAACGCGCCGCTGCAATGCCGGTGCGCTGAATCCGGCAGTGAAGTCCCTCAACTACTTGAACAATGTGATGGCACGGCTAGAGGCGAATTTGGCTGACGCGGACGAAGCGTTGATGTTGAATGACGCAGGCAACGTTGCCGAATGCACAGCGGACAACGTTTTCGTCGTCAAGCGCGGTCAAATTGTTACGCCACCTGTGACTGCAGGCGCGCTTCGCGGCATCACGCGGTCCGTAGCGTTTGAGATTGCGGCGGAACTCGGCTTCAAAACTTTAAAGGCGGACATTACGCGCCACGATGTTTACGTCGCGGACGAGTGTTTCCTTACCGGGACGGCTGCAGAGATCGTTCCCGTGGTCAAAGCTGACGGGCGCGTGATCGGTAACGGAAAACCAGGCCCCATCACTATGCGCATTATTGCGCGCTTCCGGGAAATGACACGCGAAACGGGCACACCGATTTTCGCCTAGCTTTGAGCAAAGCCGCTCCTGATGGAGAACCTGCGGAAATATTCAGGGTTGAATGTTTCCAAGATATCAGGGTCTAATTAACAGAGATGTTGTGCGACGTTTGCAAATGTAATGATGCAACGGTTTTCCTGACGCAGATTCTGGAAGGCAAAATGCACAAGGTGAATCTGTGCGAAGCTTGCTCGAAAGAAAAAGGTGTACAGGACCCCACCAGCTTCGCGCTTGCCGACCTGCTGCTCGGCCTGGGCGCAACGGACGAGATCGAAAAGGGAGGATCGATCCAAAAATGCGCGATGTGTGGTTTTAGCCACGCTGATTTAAAAAAAACTGGACGCCTCGGATGCAGCGAATGCTACGTCACATTTGCAGAGGGCATGGGCTCGCTTTTGAAAGCAATGCATAAAGGCACCGAACATGTCGGGAAACTGCCGGAACGCGCGCAGCGCTCAATTGCGCTCAGTCACCGAATGCGCGCGCTGACCGAAAATCTACAGAAAGCCGTAGCAGATGAGAACTACGAGACGGCTGCCTCGCTGCGCGATCAAATTAAACAACTTGAAAGCGAGCTCTCCAATTCGCCATGAAATTTTCAAACATGCTTTCCACTGCGGGAGAGTGGCTGCGCGGTGAAGGGCCGCACCACCAGATTGTAATCAGCAGCCGGGTGCGGCTCGCGCGCAATCTGCGCCACCGTCCGTTTCCGGGCTGGGCGAAGAAAGCGGAACGCAGTTCAATTCTCGAACTGATCAGGTCGCATGTGGAAGCGCTTCCGGAAATGCAGGAATCGTTCTCCGAAAGCTTGCAGGACCTTTCGGCGTTGGACAGGCAGGTGCTGGTGGAGCGCCACCTAATCAGCCGCGAGCATGCCGCTAAGGGCGCGGGCAGCGCGGTGGTGGTGAATCGGCGGCAAACTCTTAGCATTATGATCAACGAAGAGGATCATCTGCGGATGCAATCGATTCGCTCCGGCCTGCAGTTGAAACAGGCATTCAAGCTGGTTGATAAGATCGACAGCGCACTTGAAAGCAAACTGGACTTCGCTTTCGATCCGCGGCTGGGATACCTGACTGCATGCCCCACGAACGTCGGCACTGGTATGCGTGCCTCCGCGATGCTCCACTTGCCGGGGCTTGTGCTGAGCGAGCTGATCAATCAAGTCATCCAAGCAGTGAGCAAAATCGGTCTCGCGGTGCGCGGTCTTTACGGTGAAGGGACCGAAGCGATGGGCAACCTTTTCCAAATTTCAAATCAGACCACGCTCGGCGAGAAGGAGGAAGAGATCATCAATCGTCTGAGCAAAGTGATTGAAACAATCATCGAAAAGGAACACGATGCACGGCAAATTTTGCTCCAGAAAAAACCGAACACACTGTGCGACCAGATCGGTCGCGCCTATGGCGTTTTGACCTACGCGCACGCCATGCCGTCGAAGGAAGCGCTCAACCTGCTGTCGATCATCAAACTTGGCATGGATTTGGGCGCGTTTCCCGAAGACCAGCGCCTGCAGGTCGATGAATTATTTATCGAGACGCAGCCGGCGCATTTGCAAAAAAGCTCGCAACAAAAACTGAATGCCGAAGAGCGCGATCATCTACGCGCCCAAATTATCCGCGACCGTTTGAAACTCTTTCCCAAACCTGATATTAGTAAGATGGGAAGAGAGTCGGGCAATGGCCTGACTAAGGCGCCATCGAATAATGAATAATTTTACCCCGCGGGCTCAACAGGTTTTGGCGCTTGCTCGGAAGGAAGCGGACCGATTTAACCACAACTACGTCGGCACAGAGCATCTGCTTTTGGGACTCATCAAGCTGGGCCAGGGAGTGGCGGTGAACGTTTTGCAAAAGATGGGTCTCGATCTTGAGACTGTGCGGATGGAGGTGGAGAAACAAGTCGGCTCGGGGCCGGAGACCAAGATAGTCGGCAACGTTCCTTACACGCCCCGGGTCAAGAAAGTGTTGGCGCTCGCGGGCAAGGAAGCCAAGGCGCTCAATCATTCCTACGTCGGCACCGAACACATTTTGCTCGGGCTTTTGCGCGAAGGTGAGGGGGTCGCTGCGAGAGTGCTGAAGAGTCTCGAACTCGACATCGAACGCACGCGCAACGAGATTCTTAAAGAGCTTGATCCAAACTTCACGCCCTCTGAATCCGAGCAGGAAGGCGGCGAGCCGGCGAGAAAAGACGTCAAGACCCCAGCCCTTCGCGCATTTGGCCGTGACCTGACGGAGCTGGCGAGGAAGGGCGAACTCGATCCTGTAATTGGTCGGCACAACGAGATCGAGCGGGTGATACAGGTGCTTTGCCGACGGACAAAGAACAATCCGGTCCTGATCGGCGAAGCAGGCGTCGGCAAAACGGCCAT
>QHOV01000184.1 GCA_003218885.1 Verrucomicrobiota bacterium
CATCACGTATTTCCCGTTGGGATTTAGGATAGCTCTACATTCTGACAGCGAATGGTTTGGAACGTTGTCGAGAATTACGTCGTAACGTTCCGCACCTTTCGCGAAATCCTCTTTCGTATAATCGATGACGTGATCTGCGCCGAGCGATCGAACCAGATCGACATTCCGTGTGCTGCATACGCCGGTCACATCTGCACCGAACGATTTCGCGATCTGCACGGCGAACGTGCCGACGCCTCCGGACGCACCGTTAATCAAGACCTTCTGCCCGGGTTGAATTTTTCCTTTGTCGCGGAGGGCCTGCAATGCCGTGATTCCAGCTATGTTGACCGAAGCCGCTTCCTCAAACGTCAGGTTCGCCGGTTTGAGCGCAACTGCTCGGTTTGCGCGAGGACATACGTACTCGGCGAAGGCCCCGGTTTTCCCGCCGAACACTTCATCACCTGGTTTGAACTGCGTGACGTTTTTGCCGACGGCTTCAACTGTTCCTGCAAAGTCAACACCCAACCGCGTGTCCTTTGGTTTTCGCAATCCAACCCCCATCATGCGCATGATCTTGGGCGTGCCTTCAATGAAATGCCAGTCGAGTGGATTCACCGAAGCTGCGCGAACTCTAACCAGGAGTTGATCGTCCGCCGGAGTCGGCTTTTCGATGTCCTGAAGCTTGAGATTTGCCACTCCATAGTCGCAGTAAACAATAGCTTTCATAGGATTGTTGGGACTAGCGGCGTTGAGCCCACAGTCATTGGTCGATGTCCAGTAAGCGATTTCAAACCACGCCAACAAGGCGAGCAAGATCACAGTTACACTCCACTCTAGAATACGTTTTAGTTTCATAAGCTTGGACGACACTTCTCATGCCGCTGTTGTTGCCACTGATTGCACCTTTGCGCCCTTAATCAAAAGCCACAGCATGATTGCCAATTCGCCAAACAACACGGGTTGCGAAAAGCGAAAGGCGGCTTCGTAGTAGAGCGGGAAGAATAACGCCGTGACGCTTAAAACGAGATAGCCGAAACAATTGATCATGAGCCAACCGCCGAGGAACCAAGGGAGGAATACGGAGCGGAAGACGAGAAGCCCAAACGGAAACAGCCATAGTCCCCAGAAAATCTCGTCGATGAAAATTCCCTGACTATGCAGACGGATGAACAGCATGCCCAGAGCTTCGCGTTGCGCCTGATCGAATACCGTTAGAAACTCGCCGCCGCGGAAAAGAATGAGAGCAGCGACATTGTTTAGAGTGTTGAGAAACCCAACGGCCGCAGAGACCAGGACAAAGCTAACCATCAGCCAAGCCCACGTCTTATTTACGTCGCGAAGTAAGCGGTAGAGCGCAATCGCAAGGCAGATGAAAATCACCTGCCCGACGAGATCACCCATGATCGAAAGACGAAACATGCTCTCGTGAGCAAGTATGTTATCCGCGGTTGCGGTAGCGTTGCCGCGCACGATGAGTTTGCTTGGAACATAAATGAGGCTGAAGGGAGCGGTGAGTACCATTGATAGATATACTGCTCCGGCAACGCGAGCTGCTTTGTCAGTTGGATGCATGGTTTTCTCCTTTGTCGGCGACCAGACTCAATCAGAGTGGCCCCCGATACCGACGCAGCCGGATCGCTGCAGCGATAAATACTGCGGCAAAGATCAACCCAAGCCAAAGACCTGGCGCGCTCAGGTATTTTCCAGGCGTGAGTTGTGGCGACTCGATCGAATGCAGATTCAAGGCGAAAGCCTCCGGCGCGAATCCCATTAAGCGGTTCTTCAGCATCGAGGCAAAATGCGAGGTACCGAACGTGATCTTCTCGAAGAAGCCGATCGCCAGAAATGGCACCACTGCCCAAAGAAACGTCGCACGCCGCGCCCAGCCTGAAACCAACAGCGCCCAGCCGTAGATCGGCGCATGCCACAGGGCAATTGCGACCAATCCGTACAGCAGGATCAGAGATTGCTGAAATAACGAGAAATTCGTCCAGGTCGATGCGGGACTCATGCCGTGAGCTATGAGAAGCACGCTGGTCCAAAGCAGCATGACAACTTGCGTCGCAACGATGATTGCGAATGTAACCAGCGGCAGAACTACCAAGGGAATTGTCGCCTTCGAGAGCAGCGTGGTGAGATCGGACACCGGCAGCGATTTCCAGAACAGAATGCTGCGATCGCGGCGCTCGCCGTTCAGCGCGTCTAGACAATAGAACACGCCCACAATGAACGCAGTGAAAATCAACATCATCGCCGCGACGTTGTACGGCATCTCAATTGCAGCTCGCGCTTTTGCCGGGTCGAGCAACAACACGGCGCGGCGGCGTTCCGGCAGACCGGTCGTGCTGACGAGGAAACCGAACAGCACAACCATGGCAACGATCAACGGCGCGATATAGATGGAATGGTTCTCCCATAGTTCTCGGCGCACTGACCAATAGAACGGACGCGGCGCGGCATTGTAGCCGGGGGCGGCGACCCCAGCAGACTCGGGCAGGGCGCTTGGTGCAGTATTCATGTGTGCGGTTCTTGTTTGTCGGCGGTGTTTTTGCTCATCACGGCAACGAACAAAT
>QHOV01000185.1 GCA_003218885.1 Verrucomicrobiota bacterium
ACGAGTCGGGATTTGGCTGTGGCCCTGTACACGCCGATCGTGGAAGGGGTCGTGCCGGTGAGCGGCACGCGCGTGGCCGAGGCCTGCAAAATCCTGGAAAACACTTATCGCGCCATCAACATTGCCCTCGTCAACGAGCTCAAGGTCGTCTTCAACGCCATGGGGATCGACGTTTGGGAAGTAATCCGCGCGGCCAAGACCAAGCCGTTTGGCTTTCAGGCCTTTTATCCCGGACCTGGCTTGGGCGGGCACTGCATCCCCATCGATCCGTTTTATTTGACCTGGGCCGCACGAAAGTATGAACTGCACACTCGTTTCATCGAGCTGGCGGGGGAAATCAACGCCTCGATGCCCCAGTACGTGGTCGAGCGGATCGGCCTGGCACTCAACGACTTGGGCAAGCCGATCAAGGGAAGCCGAATCTGTATTTTGGGGGTCGCCTACAAGAAAGACGTGGATGATCCACGGGAATCGCCAGCCTTCACGATCTTGGAGCTTCTAGAGCGGCGCGGGGCGCGCATCTCCTATAACGATCCGCACATCCCCACTTTGCCGGCCATGAGGCACCACCACATCCGGCTGGAGAGCCAGGAGCTGACCGAATCTTTCCTGGCAAGCCAAGATTGTGTTGTCGTTATCACCGATCATTCGGCCTACGATGTGCAATTCGTCGTCGATCATGCATCCCTGGTACTTGATACGCGAAATGCCACCGCGAGCTGCAAAGCCAGCAAGGCCAAGATTTGGAAAGCCTGATCGCCATAAAAATAGAAAATAGAAATAGAAGATAGAAAACAAAAGCAAGTCCGCTTGATGACCTTTTTTCTGATTTGCGTTTCTATCTTCTATTTTCTATTTTGTCCTTAAGAGGATTGCTTCATGAGTTTATGTCTGGTGACCGGTGGGGCGGGATTCATCGGGTCGCATCTGGTGGACGGGCTGTTGCAGGCCGGTCACTCGGTCCGGGTGCTTGATAACCTGAGCACGGGGAACTTGGCTAATCTGACCGAAGTCCGCCCGCGCGTGCAATTCATCGAGGGAGATATCACGGACCTGGAAACCCTGCGCGCCGCCACGCGCGGAGTCGCCTGGGTTTTTCATGAGGCGGCGCTAGCTTCCGTGCCCCGAAGCGTGGCCGACCCGGCAGCCACCAACCGGGTATGCGTTGATGGCACAGTTAACGTGCTGCTGGCAGCTCGGGACGCGAAAGTCCAGCGCGTGGTTTATGCGGCCAGCTCCAGCGCTTATGGCGCTTCACCGAGCTTGCCGAAACGCGAGACCGACCTGACCCTGCCCCTGTCGCCCTATGCGGTGGCCAAGCTGGCCGGCGAGCATTACTGCGCCGCCTTCAGCGAAGTTTATGGCCTGGAAACGGTTCGTCTGCGCTACTTCAACGTGTTTGGTCCGCGGCAACCCCCGGACAGCCCCTATGCGGCCGGCATCCCTCGGTTCCTGGAAGCCATGCTGGCTGGCAAAAGCCCGATCATCTACGGCGACGGCCAGCAATCGCGCGACTTCACCTACGTTGCCGACGTTGTCCATGCCAACCTTCTAGCCGCAAAGGCGCCCGGAGTGAGCGGCAAAGTCTTCAACATCGCCTGCGGCCATCGAACCAACCCGGCGACGTCAAGCACAGCCAAGCGGACATCTCTCCCGCGCAGTCCGAGTTAGGATACACGCCGAAAGTGCGGATCGAGGACGGGCTCCGCCAATGTCTGGATTATTTCCGCTCCAGGCTCAATTGACTCCGCTTGCGGGACCTTACCTAAAGGCGGCCGTCAAACTTTAGGGTGTAGTCCCTTTCCGACAGGTCCGGGGTCTTTGCCAATGCTGTACGCCCACCAGCGCTTGCTGACCATGTCAATGATCTCTTGAGACATCAGCATCTCGTCGGGCCATTCGCGTGGGTGTCCTTCCTCGGGGAATTTGCGGGTGGCGTCAATGCCCATCTTGTGGCCGACGCAGGGCACCGGGGCGGCGTGATCCAGAAGATCGGTCGGGCCTTGGCAAAAGACAACGTCTCGGCCGGGATGCACGTTGGCGCCCACGTGAAACAGCACTTCTTGATAGTTGTGCACATTGACGTGCTCATCCACCACGACGATGATCTTGCTGAACATCATCTGGCCCAAGCCCCAGATAGCCGACATCACCTTGCGCGCTTGCTGCGGATAGCGCTTGCGGATTGCCACGAAGGCGAAATTGTGAAAGACGCCGAACCAGGGCAGGTCATAGTCCACGACCTCAGGAATAAACAGCTTCACGAGCGGCAAGAATAGCCGTTCGGTAGCCTTGCCCATGTAGCAATCTTCTTGAGGCGGCTTGCCGACAATCGTGGTCGGATAAATCGGGTTGGAGCGATGCGTCAAGGCCGTGACGTGGAAGACCGGGAACTGATCGGCCAGGCTGTAGAAGCCGGTGTGATCGCCAAACGGCCCCTCGGTCACCAACGGCTCCTTGGGATCGATATAACCTTCGATAATGAAGTCGGCGCTCGCGGGAACTTCCAGGTCGATGGTCTTGCATTTGACCAGCTGGACGGGCCGGCCGCGAAGGAAACCGGCGAACAGGCATTCGTCGGTGCCGGGCGGCAAAGGCGCCGTGGCCATGTAAGGGTAGATCGGATCGCCGCCTAAGCTGATGGCCAGGGGCATCCTTGTGCCGGCCTTTTGGTGTAAGAGAAAATGCTGGCAGCCGTCGTGATGGGGATGCCAGTGCATGGCGGTCGTGTTGCGGCTCAGAAGTTGTTGCCGATACATACCGACGTTGCGATCGCCGGTCTGGGGGTTTCGGGTGAAGACCTGGCCAAAAGTGATAAACCGGCCCGCGTCCTGGGGCCAGCACTGGATAATCGGAAGCTCGGTCAGGTCCACCTGGTCGCCGGTTTGAACAACTTCCTGGCAGGAACCCGAGCGGACAATTTTCGGCGGAATGCTGCCTAGCCGGGCCAGGACCGGCACCATCTTGAGCTTGTCGAGAAAGCCTTCGGGCACCTCGGGTTTGACGATTTCGGCGATCCGCTGGGCCATTTCGTCCAAGTCCTTGACGCCCAGAGCTTTGGCCATGCGCCGCTCCGAGCCGAGTACGTTGATGGCCAGGGGGTAGCGCGAGCCGCGCACTTTTTCGAACAAGAGAGCCGGCCCATGCGCTTTGCTGATGCGATCGGTGATCTCGCTGACTTCCAAAATGGGATCGACCTCGGTGCGGACGCGCGCGAGGTCGCCTTCCGCCTCTAATTCTTCAAGAAACTCAGCCAGAGATTCGTACGGCATAAGAATTCACCACAAAGGCACAAAGGTCACAAAGAAAGCCATATATAGAATTTAGTGAGCGGTGAAGAACGATCGCCCACTCACTGCCAAGCTCTTTGTATGGTCTTCTTTGTGCCCTTTGTGTCTTTGTGGTGATTTTTTCCGAGGCAGACATGCTAAGCGCCGAGGGATGCCAAAGGCGGCGGGAACGAATGTGGCAGCAGGTCGATCCGAAGCCGGAAGGCGATTACCTCCTGCTGGCCGATCCGATTCACCTCATGTATTTGGCGAATTTCTGGATCGATCCGTTCAGTCTGGGCACGGATTTCGGGGCGTTTCTGTTGGTGCGTAAGGATGGCCACGCCACTTTGATCTACGACAAGCGCTCGCCCAAGTCCGTCGAACAGGCTCACGCCGACGAGCAGCATGTCATGAATTGGTATGATGGTCAGTCGCCCGGCAAGGGGCCACGGCAACTGGCGTTGCTCGATGCGGTGCTCTCCCTCGTACCAACACCCAAGGGTCCGTTACGGGTTCACGATCGTGCGGGTGATCCGAGCTGCCTGGCGGCTGTTTCGACCTTGGCAGCTATGCGCCGCCAAAAGGATAGTGATGAAGTGGATTTGCTGCGCCGGTGCATGCAGGCGACGGAGGCCGGCCATGCTTGGGCGCGGGATCACATCCAGCCGGAAATAACTGAGTTGGATGTCTATCGTGGGGTCAACTCGGCTTGCATTCAGGCGGCCGGTCAGGCGGTAATCGTGTATGGAGATTTCGCCGTGTCACCGGGGCCGGAGCGGCGCGGCGGTCCCCCCACCAGCCGGGTTTTACAAGCGGGCGACATGTTCATCTTGGATTATTCGGTGGTGATCGGCGGCTACCGCAGCGACTTCACCAATACTCTGGTGGTCGGCCGGGAACCGACGGCGGACCAGCGCCGGCTATATGATTTGTGCATGCGTGCCATGTCGGCGGGCGAGAAGAAATTGCGA
>QHOV01000091.1 GCA_003218885.1 Verrucomicrobiota bacterium
ATCATGCCGTTTGGCGCGGAGATGAAGAAGCCATTGAAGTCTTCCCGCAATTGCTCGACTTCATCGCGCCGCGTGACGCCGTGCACTTTCAGAAACGCTGCGGCAGCCTCGGTATCATTCGTCTCCAGTTCCAGCCAGATGTCCGGGTGGCTCAGGTTGGGAACGCTGTCGATCCAAAGGCGGTTCGGGCCGAATTGAAAAATGCAGCCGTCTTTTTCTTCCTCGATTAAAGGCAACCCCAGCGTATCGCGATAAAAGGCAACCGTCTGTTCATATGTGTGGCTGGGGCATTTGATCGCGATGTTCGCTCCGCCAGAGAACTGCGGCCCTTCAAGTTTTGCCACCATCGTTTTCGCGCCGAAGGAAAGCGGGCTGTTATTCTTTCCCGCCTGGGTCGGTCATTTTAATCGGGTCCAGCGCGCGCTCGAGTTCTTTCTCGGGCAAAACTTTTTTCTGCCGGGCAATCTCGCGAACGGTGCGCCCGGTTTTCGCGCTCTCTTTTGCAATCTCCGCAGCGCGATCATAACCGATCTTCGGGGTGAGACCGGTCACCATTGCCATGGAAAGCTCTACTAACTCGCGGCAGCGCTCTTCGTTCGCCACGATGCCGCGCACGCATTTCTCGCAGAAAACATCGACGACGTTCGCCAGCAGCCGGATCGACTCGAGAAGATTGTGCGCCATCACAGGCATCATCACGTTGAGCTCGCGACTCGCACATGACCGGATTTACTTTTCCCGGCATGATCGAGCTGCCAGGTTGCGTAGCGGGAAGTTGGATCTCGCCGATGCCGCAGCGCGGACCGCTGCTGAGCCAGCGAATGTCGTTTGCGATCTTGAACAGACTCACGGCGATGGTTTTCAAATGACCGCTTGCTTCGACAACGGCGTCCTTTCCGCCTTGCGCTTCGAAATGATTTTTTGCCTCGTAAAATGCGATGCCCGTGCGTTGCTCCAAATGCCGCAGCATTTTCTTCGGAAGGTCGATGTGCCGATTCAGGCCCGTGCCGACCGCAGTTCCGCCCAGCGCAAGCTCGCGCAAAACTTCGATCGATTTCTGCGCGCGTTCTTTCGCATAAGCAACTTGCTGCGCGTAGCCGGAAAATTCCTGGCCGAGCCGGATCGGCGTCGCGTCCATCAAATGGGTCCGGCCGATCTTGATGATGTCCCAGAATTCTTTCGCCTTCGCTTCAAGCGCGCTTTGCAGTTTTTCCAACGCCGGGATGAGACAGTTCTTCAACTGTTCCGCGGCGCTGATGTGGATCGCGGACGGAATCGCGTCGTTGCTCGATTGGCCCATGTTGACGTGATCGTTCGGGTGAACATGCTCGCGCGACCCGATCCGTTTGCCCGCAAGCTGGGCGCAGCGGTTTGCGATCACTTCGTTCGCGTTCGTATTTGTGCTGGTGCCGGAGCCGGTCTGAAAAATGTCCAGTGGAAAATGGTCGTCGAGTTTTCCTTCCGCAACTTCTTCGGCTGCCCGCGCGATCAGCGCTGCGCGCTCTGCGTCTAATAATCCAAGATCATGGTTGGCCTGCGCGGCCGCCCATTTGATCAGACCCAGCGCGCGAATGAATGGCCGCGAGAACCGATAGCCGCTCACAGGAAAATTCAGCACCGCGCGGTGCGTGGAAGCGCCATGGAGTGCATCCGCCGGAAGCGTCATCTCGCCCATCGAATCTTTTTCTGTCCGCGTCGGCTTCTCGGTCATGCGGAACGATCCGCGCCAACGCCAGCCAGCCTGGAAAAACGTTTGGACTGCGCGGTGCGTCGTTCGCGACTATGCGGCGAGGGCGTTTTGTGAAAGACAGTAATGAACATTGGCGGGATATTTTGCAGGAAGTATTCCGATTTCGCGTGCTCGAAAAGTGTGGCGTGCTGCTTCAATTCGTTGGTGACCTGGTAAATGATGAAACTGCCACTCGGCGCCAGCGCCTCATACGTTTTTCGCAACAGC
Organism: Verrucomicrobiota bacterium; assembly: GCA_003218885.1. Lineage (GTDB taxonomy): Bacteria > Verrucomicrobiota > Verrucomicrobiia > Chthoniobacterales > UBA10450 > Udaeobacter. The sequence continues at coordinate 1,958 of QHOV01000091.1, forward strand.
GCGCGTTTCTTGTCGATCTTGAGAATGCTGAACGGAATGCCGGAAAGAATATAGTCGCAGCAAGCGATGCCGCGACGTTTGAGCTCGTACGGCAAAGAAGCTGCATCGCCATGGATCACATGCACGCGCGGATCGCCCGCGAATTGCCGCTCGAGCGCCCGCGAGAACGCCGCATCGAGCTCGAACAGGAGCAAGTGCGAATCCGCACTCATCCGGCGCGCAATCTCGCGTGAGTGCACGCCTTCACCCGGCCCGTACTCGGCTATTACCCGCGGCTGGCTAAAATCCATTTTGCCGGCGACGCGTTCTACCAGCGCCTTTGAGCTCGGCACGATAGATGCGACTTGGAACGGTCGTTTTAGAAATCGCTTGAAAAACAGTGCGCTCACGGGGAACGAATAGTCGTCTGGAGGCGCCGGATTGTCCAGTGACGAAGTAGCAGGTGTACGTGATCAGCGGACCGTGGACCGGCGTTACCTTGACCGATCACCGATCACCGATCACTGTTCACGTCTGATCGATGCGCGGTTAGCTCAGTGGTAGAGCACTACCTTGACACGGTAGGGGTCAGAGGTTCGAACCCTCTATCGCGCACCATTTTTTTTGTTACATTCTTCACAGTGCGCTTTTTTTTGAGTATCGCGATCACAGCATTCCTGAGTCTGAGTATTGAAAGACCCAGTTATGCCAAGAATGAGGATAAGAATCTTGACCAGACGACTAGGGTGAAGGGCCTTGCGGTATATTCACGCCGGCCAAAATATTCACGTAGTTGGCCGGAAGGTAGCGGTGTCGTCCTTCTTCATGTCGATCGCAAGACAGGGCTCGTGACCAATGCAGAAATGGCTGAAAGCACAGGCCACGAGATTCTTGACCAATCGGCGCTCGAAGCATTTCGCCAGTGGCGCTTCGAACCGGGTACCGTTTCCAAAGTGAGAGCCCCGATTAGCTTCAGTCACCATTTACGAGTCCGTAATGGATAACTTGTAGGCTGGTAAACCCGATGGCGCGCAAGCCGCGAAGATTGCAGACCTGATGGGACCACGATTGCTCAGGCGTGGATCCAAAATGCGCTGTCGGCAAACTGCTTGCCTTTCCACCATTGGGCCGTGGTTGCGCGATAACGAAAATTCGTCACGCCCGCCTGGCTTTGCAGCGGGCCAATTACTGACCCGTCGCTGTCTCGTTTCGTTTTCTGATCATCGGTCTCCGGAACGATCGCCACGATGTGCCCGGATTTTCCATCGATCTTTCGTTGCGCAACAATAATGCAGATACCGCCCAGATTGGCTGCGTCTTGCAGTTTGGTCAGCGTGCCGGTCTGTCGCCAGCCGAAACGCGGACCAAAGTCGCAGAGCCAGCGGAACAAATTGTTTGCACGTTGTTCGTCGATGGTTTTTTCGTAGAGCGGCTCGACGGTTTCGCCTTTGGCCAGTTGCTCTATTGCACCCGGCGTCCACCAAACTCGCGGCAGATACACGTTGGCCAGAAAACAGTAATCATGCGCGTAGATGTTGCAGAAGGTCGTGCCGCCGCCAGTTGGTTGGTAGCGCTTGTGTGCAGGTTTATCGACGGCGAGCCAATCAATAATTGCAGCCAGTTGAGCGCATCGCTCGGCTGCGCTTTCGGCATTGCGCTGTGGCTGGCCAGGCTCATTTAACGATTGTGGTCCCGCGGGATCGGCACGGCGCGTGATCGTTCCGGCCTTGCGCGGCATGTAAACAGCCACAATGCCGTCAGTCGGAGGCGCCGCTGCCGGCACAACCACCGGAATCGCTTTGGGAACTTTGACCGGACGCAGGTATGCGGCGGCAGCGAAGCCGCGAAAATGCGCTCCGTTCAAGCTGGTTTCGACTTCGAAAAATTCATCGCCTTCTTTTCCGGAGATGCGAACCACCATTTGCCCGGCAGGCAATTGAGCGATGACATTGGCGCGTGGATTGGGTTTGTCGATCTTGGGTTCGCTCCGCAAATGCAATGTTGATTCCCGAACATCAACTTCGTAAACGTCATCCGTCGCTTCGACCGGCGTCGGCGGCGGAAGCGGAGCGGCGGTTCTTCTCGGTGGTGCTGTGATCTCGGCGGGCGCGCCAAAACAGATGGTTTGCGCTATGCCCAGGTATTCGCAAACATTTTCGCCGTAGTACCGTCCATCGTCGGACTTGTGGCCTTGCTTAAATCCACGCTTCAGATCCGCACTGCCTTGGTTATAGGCAATCGCGACATAAACTTTCTCGGGGTCAGTCAGCGCCGACTTGGCTGGCCACCCTTGGCGCCGCATCGCCTCGCGCAACTCCACGATAAATTTGGCGACGCAAGCGGCAAGATCGCACCATTTCTTCTCCAAAAAGAATGCAGGATCATCTTTAAAAAATTGGAGATCGTACTGGAAGATGCCGTAGCCGTGACAAAACTTGTCCGCGTTCCTGACCATCGCCGAGTAGCCGGGAATGTATTGCGCCATATCCACCAAAGCTTGGCGCGCAATACGAAACATCTCTTCGCCGCGTGGCGCTGCGACGAGCTGAGCTTTACTTTTTGGAAACTCACTTCGGCTGGGGGCATCAATGGTGTCACCCACGCAAAGCTGGAGGATTTTTTGTAAGCTCAATTGCTTATCCACGAGCACTGACCAGATGTACCCGGTCTCCTGATAAGCAATCGCGGTCAGCATATCGACGCTGAACGGCGTGCCAGCGACAGCTTTCTCCAGCTCTGTACCGAACTTCGTTTTGAACCAACCGATGGCGTCCCCGGTCTTCATGAGACGAAATTTTCAGTCTTAGCTGGGAGAAGGCGGAGTAGCCGGAGCTGCCGGCAGCGCGGGCGCGCTGGTCGGGCGTTTTTCAATGAGGGTCGCCAAGGCGGGACGCAAACTCATTAGGTTCTTTAGAAGATTAAACCAGAACGGCGCGCCAAGCGCGAGTAACCCGGCCGTAGCAAGAATGCCAAACAGGTGGCCGAATGTATGGCCCATCTGTCGTTGAAGCCGCGGCCACCCGTGGAGTTTACGTTCTGCTGGTTGATCCCAGCGGCCAAGAAAATCAACCGGCACGAGGTCGAACCCAGCTTCGTCCGCGGTTTTCTTCAGGCGTTCAACACGTTCGCGGCTTGACTCTTCGAACTTTTTTGCCGCGCTTGTGCAAAGGACGTCGTACTCTTCGAGTAATGCCTGCGCTTCCTCCGATTGGACATTGTTTGCGGTCAGCTGCGCGTTCAGAGCTTGCCGATACTCATCGGGCGTGCGCGACGCGGGGAAAACGCTCAAAGCCTGCTCCGGGTGTTTTTCTGCCCACTGAAGATAAGCCTGGTGTGCTGGCGCATTGTTCGGGTCGAAAATTTTGCTGCCTTCTTCGATTACGCTTGATGCGGCTTTCCCCAGCCCTTGGACCAGCACGGGATTGGCGCGGAGCTGCCGATAAACTTCGGAGGTATCCAGCTGGAGAACGAACGCCGCGCAAATCGAGCAAACGATCGTTACCACGCGAACATGAGTTTGGAACCATTGCTCGGCGCGGTCCTGGGCGCTACCGAACCAGCGCTGAAACCGATCGTACCCTTCCGTCGTCGCGCGCTCGACTGTTGCGCCGAAGTTGGCTAACGACTCGAGCACGGCCTTTTGCTGCTGCTCCGTCACAAAGATGTCTGCCACCTTTTTGATGAGCTCAAGTTTATCTTCGGACTCCTGCGCGGGTTGATCGCGAGCTTGGAGGCAAGCCAGCAGATCGACGGATTTTTGGACTAATTCCGGTGGTATATCGCGGAGCGCTGCTTCGGTCGGCGTCAGATCTGCGAACTCGTGGATAATGCGGTAGATCTCACCGGGACGAATTGCGCTTCCAAGAGCGGTTGCGTCCTTCAACTTTGAAAAAAATCCCCACGGTGCCATTCGGTTCGGCGCGACCTCTGGAATTCTGACCCCGGCGCTCGCCGTAATCACTTTTTTCTGAGCCGCTTTCACGGCTGCTTGCTTGCCGGTATCGGTCGGGTCGTCGGCGAGGCCTGCCTCGGCTTGCTTCAACTTCCTCTCGGCGTCAATGAGCGCTTGCGTATTCGGGTTCGGGATGACCTGGACGCGATTCTTAGGTCGCCACACAGAATCGCTGAAAATCGGATCCCTTAAAATTTGCGCGGCCAGCGAATGCGCGTGCTCGCCAATTTTCGGATCGATCGTTTGAAACGTCAGCGCGAGCGCATTGGCCAGATTCTTGCCCCGCAACGAAAACGCCGTGGAGACCATCTGCACGACAATCGTGATAAGCAGGCTGAGAACAGTCATGATCACCGCGAAGGCGATCGCGGTATCGATGGTATTTAGCATAAAGATCCCGATTGATTTGCCACAGTCAGAGCACCAACGGCGAACGGAAAAGCGACGCAGCCTCCGGCGTGAAGAACCGCGAATGCTTGAGAGCGAGTCTGTTCACTTGGGGGCAGCGTTGGGCCAACTTTTATCGATTCGAGAAACGTCTTACAAGACCAAAAATCCGGCAGTCATTTTGACCCCGTGCTTCTAAAGCCGGCATCATTCATTTTGCTTCATGCGCTGAAAAGTTGTATCAACACCAATCCGTTCCAAATAAGGCCTGCAATCAATGTCTCACCTTCCTCAATTTCGCGACGCCATTGCAGCCGCGACGGAAACACTGCGCTCACTTTCGAGCCTCGAAGCCCGAATCGTCGAAGCTGCCGATCTGATCGAGCAATGTTTGCGTGCCGGAAATAAATTGCTGGTGTGCGGAAATGGCGGCAGCGCGGCTGACGCGGCACATTTTGCGACTGAGCTCGTGGTGCGCTTCACCAGGGACCGTCGCGCGTATCCGGCGATTTGCCTCGCAAGCGATGGCGGATTGCTCACTGCCGCGGGCAACGATTATGGTTTTGATGAAATTTTCGCACGCCAGGTAGCGGCCTTTGGTTTGCCGGGTGACGTGCTGATTTGCCTGACCACTTCCGGCAAGTCGAAAAATGTCGTGCGCGCGCTGGAGGAAGCGAAAGCGCGCAAACTGAAAACGATCGCGCTTGTTGGCCGCGACGGCGGATCAACCATTGGCATGGCCGATGTTGATCTTCTGGTACGCAGCGATTCCACCGCGCGAGTTCAGGAAGCGCACCAGCTTCTGCTCCACGTGCTATGCGAGACGATCGAATCCCGTCTCGAAAGAAATTAGATTCTGCTTACTCCGATTTCTTCAGCAGCCGCTCGCGTTCTCGATTGAGTTGCCGCCGCTCGCTCGGCGTTAAACTCCCAATCCCGAATTTGGAGATTTTATCGAGAATCGGATCGATCGATGAATAAACATCATCCGATTCCGTCCGGCCACTGACGGGTCGCGGTCGCGGCTTTGGAAGCACGTGATACTTCGGCCTGGGGCCGATGCGCTCTTTCAACGCATTCCACCAGGCGAGCTCCGGCCCCGCCCCGCGAAATTCAATAAAAAGGAACGCAGCCCCGATGCTCGTCCAGACGACCACTAGGTCGTTCCAGGCGTGATAGGCGAGAAGTTGGAACGTGTAAACACCGGCCAGAATAAGCGCGATCCATTTTGCCATGATCCGGAGGAACAACTCGACGCGGGGATAAATAGTGGCGAAAGCAACAAAGATCCCAAAGTGCAGCGCCGGCGAACCGGCAAGCGCAGAACGCTGCCAAAGACCCCAGATTGTGAGCAGCGCCGCAGGCGTGATCAATAAAACAAGGTAGAGCGCAACGTAAGCGCGTCGCCCGACAAAACGCTCCACTTCCCGCCCAAATACGAACAGCAAGTACATCTCGACCGCGAACCACAGCAGCCCGGAGGGGAAATGCACAAAGGCGTAGGTGCCGAGTCGCCATATCTGCAGGCCATTCCAAATGCGTGCGCTGTCGAAAACAAAATAATTGAGCGTACCACCCACGCCGGGAATTGCGGTCAGGATACAGGCCAGCACCGCGCAAACGACATGCACCCCCACCAGCATCGTGGTCACATCGACGGGATAGCGGCCCATCCACGCAACCGGCCGATAGTCATCGGAGGTGGTGACCCCGAACATGCTTTCAATTAATGCCGCGCACTGCTCCTGTGCAAGCGAAACGAGGAAGCGATCGCGAATAACCGCCAACGGACACGAACAAACTGACAACGACTTTCATGGCTTCATCCAATTCGTGTTTATTCGTATCCATTCGTGGTTAAGATGGACATCTTCGATTTATGAAAAACATCGCGCCCGCCATATTCCCGGCAAATGGGATCGGAGATGCAATGCCGCAGAACCAAGCGGTGCTCGATTGGGTGCGCGAAATCGCCGCCCTCACACAACCGGAAAACATTTTCTGGTGCGACGGCTCGGAGCGGGAAAATGAGTTCCTGATCGAGGAATCGCTCAAACAAAACGTTTTGATCAAACTGAACCAGAAGAAAGTTCCGCGCTCGTATTTGCATCGCTCCAATCCAAATGACGTAGCGCGAGTCGAGCAATTCACGTTCGTCTGCACGCCGACGAAAGAAGAAGCCGGTCCAACCAACAATTGGTCTGAGCCGAAAGAAATGTACGCAAAACTTCGCGGCCTGTTGAGAGGCGCGATGCGCGGGCGCACCCTTTTTGTGATTCCCTACATCATGGGGCCGCCGGATTCGCCGCTGACGAAAGTCGGCTTCGAGATTACCGATTCAAAATACGTCGTGCTCAACATGCGGATCATGACGCGTATGGGCGAGGTCGCCGTGAAGCGACTCGGCAACGATCCAAACGCAGAGTGGAACCGTGGCGTGCATTCGCTGCTGGACGTTAATCCCGAGCGCCGCTTCATCTGCCATTTTCCGCAGGACAACGCGATCATCTCCGTTGGCTCCGGCTACGGTGGCAACGTTTTGCTGAGCAAAAAATGTCTCGCTTTGCGAATCGGTTCGTATCTGGCGCGCACCCAAGGCTGGCTCGCCGAGCACATGCTGATTCTGGGCGTTGAATCGCCCGAACGAAAAAAACATTACGTGGCCGCCGCGTTCCCGAGCGCGTGCGGAAAAACCAATTTCGCCATGCTCATTCCGCCCAAGCATTTCAATGGCTGGAAAGTGACGACGGTTGGAGACGACATCGGGTGGATGCAAATTCGCGACGGCCGGCTGTATGCGGTCAATCCAGAGAATGGATATTTCGGCGTCGTTCCCGGCACGAGCTGCAAATCCAATCCGAACGCGATGAAATCGATCGTGCACGACACAATTTACACAAATGTGGCCCTCACCGATGACGGAGACGTATGGTGGGAGGGTAAAGACGGTGCACCGCCCGCGCATGCATTTGACTGGCGCGGGAACGATTGGACACCGGACTCAAAGGAAAAGGCCGCGCATCCAAACAGCCGGTTTACCACCCCGATGCGCAACAACCCGGCGCTCGATCCCGACGTCGAAAAAGGCGAAGGCGTCCCGATCAGCGCCATTATTTTCGGCGGACGCCGCAGCGATACGGTGCCGCTGGTTTATCAGGCGTTCGATTGGAATCATGGCGTTTACTTGGGCGCGACCATGGCGTCAGAAACAACCGCGGCCGCCACTGGCGCCGTTGGCCAGGTACGTCGCGATCCGATGGCGATGCTGCCGTTCTGCGGATACAACATCGGCGACTACTTCCAGCACTGGTTCGACATTGGAAAACGCCTGACTGATCCACCGCGCATTTTTGGCGTGAACTGGTTTCGCAAAGGTCTGAAGGGCCAATTTCTCTGGCCGGGTTTCGGCGAAAACATGCGGGTGCTCAAATGGATCATCGATCGCTGCGAAGGCACCGGCGGCGGACTCAAATCGCCGATCGGTTGGTTGCCGAGCCCACACGATATCGATCTCGCCGAGCTCGATATCGATCACAAATGCGTCGCCGAAATTCTCGGAGTCGATCACGAAGAATGGGCGAAAGAATTGGCCGAGCACAAAAAGTTCTTCGATTCGCTGGGCGGCGTTGTGCCCGACGAGCTTCTCAAGCAGCGCGAACGAGTCGCCGCCCGGTTTAAGGAATAAACATCCCGTCATCCCGAGCAGAGCGAGGGACCTCTCACAGGATGATTGATCACGCTCACTATGCGGCGTGCCGCAAACTTCGTAGGCGAGGTCCCTCACTTCGTTCGAGATGACGTACGTTTTGAGCCACAGAGATTTGCGAACTGCTTGACTGGCAGCGAATATTTCAAGTGGGTTCGAAGATTGGGAAAAAGGAAGCTATTGCCGCGCCAGCGCGGAATGATTGCGTCGAAATCCGTGGGGCGCGCCAGAACAATCTCAAGGGCATCGATGTTGATCTGCCGCTGGGGAAACTGACCGTCGTCACTGGCCCCAGTGGCAGCGGTAAATCATCGCTCGCCTTCGAGACAATTTATGCCGAAGGCCAACGGCGTTACGTCGAGACATTCAGTCCGTACATGCGGCAGTTCCTCGACCGCATGGACAAGCCGCGTGTGGACGACATCCGCGGCATTCCGCCCGCAATTGCGATCGAGCAGTCCAACCCCGTCAAGACATCGCGTTCGACCGTCGGCACAATGACAGAGATCAACGACTATTTGAAGTTGTTGTGGCCGCGCGTCGCGAAAGCGTTTTGTCCAAGCTGCGGCCGCGAGATCCGCCCGGAAACCACGCAGTCGATCGCAGACCAAATTTTCCGCCATTTCGAAGGTAGGGGCGGTTCACCGAACCGCCCGCGGGCGATTGGGGTCAATCGCCCCTACCTCGCGAGCGAGAACGTTGTTCTGATCACGTTCTGGGTTTCTGTTCCTCCAAAAACTGAGCCGCGGCAATTTTTGGATTTTCTCCAACAGCAGGGTTACTTGCGCGTCTGGATCGACAACCAAATCGTGCGCGTGGATGCCAATCCAAAAATCAAACGACTCGGCGCCCGTGTCCAAGTCATTCAAGATCGCATCGCGGTCACCGAGGAAAACCGCGCGCGATTCGTCGAAGCCATCGAAACGGCGCTGCGTTTTGGGAAAGGGAAAGTAAATGTCGTTGCAACTGTAGAGGCAGACGTGTCGCCTGCGACTTCGGAGACTGCGGCCGCCACGGCCGCCACTACGGTTCTTCCCTTCTCGATCGACTGGCATTGTGCCTGGTGTGATTTGGATATTCGTCCGCCGACGCCGGGGCTTTTCAGCTTTAACAATCCACTCGGGGCATGTCCGGAATGCCGCGGCTTTGGTCGGACGATTGCGATCGACCTCAACAAGGCGATTCCCGATCGCCGGCTGACCATCAAACAAGGCGTGGTGCGCGTTTTTCGCGGCGCAGAGTTTGGCGAATCGCAGAAGGACTTGCTCCGGGCGTGCGCCCGCAAAGAAATCGACATCAACGTTCCCTTCGAAGAACTGCCCAAGGCCGACCAGAATTTCGTTATCGAAGGCGAAAAACGCTCGGGCGAATACACCGAAGAAGATTACGAACACGATCGCTGGTACGGCGTGCGCGGCTTCTTCCGTTGGCTCGAAAGCAAGACTTACAAGATGCATGTGCGCGTTTTGCTGAGCCGCTATCGCGCCTACGTCACGTGTCCAAAATGCAACGGCGGACGATATCAGCCGGACGTGCTCAATTACAAGATTGCAGCGGGGGTCTATGACCGCCGAGACGGCGCTCGCAAAGCGCCGCTACAGGTGACGCTTCCAGAATTCCAGGCGCTTTCGATTTCCGATGCACGCGATTTTCTACGCGCGATTGACATTTCACTTACCGATAAGACCGCCCAGATGTTGCGCGATGAAATCTGCTCGCGCCTGAACTATCTTTGCGAAGTCGGCGTCGGTTATCTCACACTCCATCGCTCGACGCGCACGTTGAGCGGGGGCGAAGTCCAACGCGTGAATTTGACAACCTGCTTGGGCGCATCGCTGGTGAACACGCTCTTCGTGATGGACGAACCAAGCATCGGGCTTCACCCGCGCGATGTTGGCCACCTTGTTCGCGCGATGCACAATTTGCGCGACAAAGGCAACACGCTGCTAGTGGTCGAGCACGAGGAACAGATTATTCGCGCGGCCGATAATTTGATCGATCTCGGCCCGGGCCGTGGCGAACAAGGCGGCGAATTGGTGTGGAACGGACCAATAGAAAATTTTGTAAGGCAGGCGCTGCGCCTGCCAAACCCGAGGGGTGCAAGCGATGCGCTTGCCTTACAACACTGTTCGCTCACCCGTGATTACCTCACTGGGACGAAGTCCATTCCGATCCCGAAATCGCGCCGTAAATCGACTTCATCGATCAAGCTCACTGGTGCAGAGCAGCACAACCTCAAGAACATCGACGTCGATCTACCACTCGGTGTGTTCGCGTGCGTGACCGGCGTGTCGGGTTCCGGCAAATCCACGCTCATTCACGAAGTGCTTTACCGGAATCTCTTGCGTGCGAGGGGACGTTCGTCAGACCAGGAGCCGGGCGCATGCAAATCAGTGATCGGCGCAGATCGGATCGGTAACGTCATGATGGTCGATCAGGCGCTGCTGGCGCGCACGCCTCGATCAACTCCCATTATCTATCTCGGTCTGTTTGATCGCGTACGTGAATTGTTCGCGACGCAGCCGGAAGCGATGGCACAGGGACTCACCGCAGGCGCGTTCTCGTTCAATTCCGGCAGCGGGCGCTGCGAACGTTGCTCGGGCACAGGCTATGAAAAGATCGAGATGCAATTTTTGAGCGATCTTTACGTGCGTTGTGCGGAGTGCGAAGGGAAAAGATTTCAGCCACACGTTCTAAAGGTTCAGCTGCAAGGTCGATCGATTCACGCCGTTCTGGAGTTGACGGTTAACGAAGCGATTCAGTTCTTCGCGAAGATCGGCGAGGAGAGTGCGGCGAAAATTTCTGCCGGACTGAAGGTGCTCGAGGAAGTCGGGCTCGGTTATCTGCGGCTCGGTCAACCGTTGAACACCCTCTCTGGTGGTGAATCGCAGCGTCTAAAATTGGTAGGGCACTTGGCAGCAACAGGAAACGCCGAACGCCCAACGCCGAACGCCGAACGTCCAAATGGTCGAGCACTTGGCAATTTATTTATTTTCGATGAGCCGACTACGGGACTGCATTCCGATGATGTGGCGATGCTGCTGCGATTATTTCAGCGGCTCGTTGATCGCGGACACTCGATCGTGGTCATCGAACACAACTTGGAAGTCATTAAGTGCGCTGATTGGATCATCGATCTCGGCCCGGACGCTGGCGACGCAGGCGGCGAAGTTGTGGCGACCGGAACACCGGAACAAATCGCGCGCGTCGAGCATTCACACACCGGAAAATTTCTGCGCAATGTCATCTCGAGTGGAGCGAAGCGAAGTCGAGGGACCCCGTGGCGGAACCGAGAAGGTAGTCCTGCGGGATCCATCGACTTCGCTCGGGATGACGGCGCTGAATTAGCGCGCGCCGCTGAAGAAACACCTCGATTTCGAATTCATGTCCGCAACGGCGCTATCCACGTTCACGGAGCACGGGAGCACAATCTCAAGGACATCGACGTCAAAATCCCGCGGGACCAGCTGGTGGTGATCACCGGCTTGAGCGGGTCCGGCAAATCGACGCTGGCGTTCGACATCTTATTCGCCGAAGGACAACGCCGCTTTCTCGACAGCATGTCGCCGTATGCGCGGCAATTCGTCGAGCAGCTCGAAAAACCCGATGTTGATCTGGTCAGCGGATTGCCGCCGACTGTGGCAATTGAACAACGCGTCACGCGCGGTGGAGGCAAATCGACGGTTGCGACCGTAACCGAAGTTTACCATTTCCTTCGGCTGTTGTTCGCGAAAACCGGGACGCAATTTTGTCCCGACTGCGATTTACCGGTCACAGAACAGAGCGTGGCATCGATTGTAAAACAGATCGAAGCGGCCGCGAAGCGCGGACCGCTGAAGGTTCTCGCGCCGCTGGTGAAAGCGCGCAAAGGTTTTCATACCGATGTCGCGCGCTGGGCGGAACGCCAGGGATTCGACACGCTCTATGTCGACGGGCGACCGCTTCCGGTCGCTCAATTTCAAAAACTGGAACGTTTTAAAGAGCACACCATCGACGTCGTCGTCGGGGTGATTGATCGGAAGCGAATCGTGAACGCGCGCGACGTTGCCAGGCGTGCACTGGAGATCGGACGCGGCACGGCGCGCCTGCTCGATTCAAAAAAACGGCTGACCGTGATGAGCACCGAGATGAGCTGCCCCGGTTGTGGCCGAGCGTTTGAGGAACTCGATCCGCGTTTGTTTTCATTTAATTCGCCTCACGGCGCGTGCGAAGAATGCGGCGGGTTCGGCGAAATTTGGGATCAGGATTTCCAAACGGCCGCGAGCCGTGACGGCGAATCGGTTCTTGAAAGCGAACTGGCCGCTGAACGCGAATCGGAGTGGATCGAGGAAGGCGAAGCACGCGAATGCTCGAGTTGTCACGGCTCGCGTTTAAATGCCGTTGCCCGTCACGTGCGCGTACAAGCTTATACCATCGATCAATTCACAAATCTTTCGGCCACCGAAGCTGCGCGCACGATCGACCGGTTGAGATTCAAAGGTACGCATCAAACAATCGCAGCCGGTCTTGTCCCAGAAATTCAACAGCGGTTGCGTTTCATGCAAACGGTCGGGCTCGGTTATCTCGCGCTCGGGCGTTCCGTAAAGACACTGAGCGGCGGCGAGTCACAGCGAATCCGACTCGCAGCGCAGCTTGGCTCAAACTTGCGCGGCGTCCTTTACGTGCTGGACGAGCCGACCATCGGTTTGCATCCACGCGACAACCTGCGCTTGCTCGAAACGCTCACCGCGCTGCGGAACAAAGGCAATTCGGTCATCGTGGTCGAGCACGATGAGGAGACAATTCAGCGTGCGGATCACATTGTTGATCTGGGGCCGCGCGCTGGGATTCATGGCGGCGAAGTCGTGGCAACTGGAACGCTGCGCGACATCGAGAAGAACCCAAATTCCGAGACCGCCCGCTGCCTCAAAACGCCGTTGCGTCATCCCATCCGTGGATCGCGCCGATTACTGACCAACGTCGAAGACTGGATCGAAATCAGAGGCGCGTGCGCGAATAATTTGAAAGGCATCGATGTTCGTTTCCCGGTCGGCAGGCTTTCGGTGATCACGGGAATTTCCGGCAGCGGCAAATCCACATTGATGCACGACGTCATTTGGCCTGCGGTGCGCGATCAGCTCGAAGAAAGGAAACACGCAGGGAATGGCGATCTATTCAAACTTGTTAGCGGCGCGCAAGAGATCGAAGCCGTTTACGAAGTCGATCAATCGCCCATCGGTAAAACGTCACGCTCGACGCCGGGCACCTACGTGAAAGTTTTCGATGAAATTCGAAATCTCTACGCGCAACTGCCTGTCTCGCGTGTGCGTGGGTATTCGGCGAGCCGATTCTCCTTCAATGCGGAAGGCGGCCGTTGCGAGACGTGCAAAGGTCAGGGCGTGATCAAACTGGAGATGAATTTTCTACCACGCAGTTATGTGCCGTGTGAAAATTGCCGCGGCCGGCGTTACAACCCCCAAACGCTGGAGGTTCTCTACAACGAAAAATCCATCGGCGACTTGATGGAGATGACAATCGAAGAAGCGGCGCAATTCTTTTCAGCGCATCCGAAAATTGCTCGCCCGCTCTCCCTGCTGGTCGATACTGGGCTCGGCTACCTTAAACTGGGGCAACCGAGCCCGACGTTGAGCGGCGGAGAAGCGCAGCGGCTCAAGCTGGTAACGCAATTGAAACGCGGGGTCGGCCGCGCGGCAGACGAGCGGATTCGAAAAATGCGCAAGCCGGGATCGACATTGTATTTGTTGGAGGAACCCACCATTGGCCTGCATATGGCCGACATTGAGCTGCTTCTCAACGTGCTGCATCGGCTCGTGGACGAAGGCAACACCGTGATTGTGATCGAGCATAATCTCAGCGTGATCGGAGAAGCCGATTACATTGTCGATCTTGGCCCTGAGGCAGGTGACGCTGGCGGCGAAATGGTCGCCTGCGGAACGCCGGAGCAAGTCGCAAAGAACCGCGTCAGCCGTACCGCACCGTTTTTGCGAAAGGTGTTGAATATCCCGCGCGCGAAAACTGCTTCGTCATCCTGAGCGAAGCGAAGGATCCCGCCATCGAAGTGCTCGGCACGCAATCTAAATTGCGTGATCGATCAGCCTCTGCGAGGCCCCTCGCCGTCTTCGCAGGTCGGGATGACACGCGTTTTAATTGCGGGTAGCAGCGACATCAGTGACAATCGCCACCACACCGAATGCTCGCCTACTATCTACACAGCCTCGATCCGATCATTTTTCGGATTTACGATAACGTGGGGCCACGCTGGTATGGGCTGGCTTACGTGCTGGCGTTTGTTGCCAGCTATTTCCTTTTCCGATGGCTGGCCGAACGCGGGTACGCCGATCTGCCTCCGCAACGGGTAGGCGATTTCATCACCGGCTGCGCGCTGTTTGGTGTGATCGTTGGCGGACGCCTCGGCTACGTTTTCTTCTATAAACCAGAAATGCTGCGCGAGCCGCTGTCGATCTTGCGCGTCTGGGAGGGCGGCATGTCCAGCCACGGCGGGATGCTTGGCCTGTTGCTGTTCACATTTTACTACGCGCACCGGCACAAAATCTCGTGGACGAACCTCGGCGACAATCTGGTCGTTACTGCGCCGATCGGTTTGTTCTTCGGGCGCTGCGCTAATTTCATCAACGGCGAACTTTATGGACGGATCACGAATGTTGCCTGGGCGATGCAATTCCCAAAGGAGTTGCTCGATCACCCGCAGGAAGCCGATCGTGCAATTGCGGCGTGCGCGCAGATTGATCGGTCGCTCACGACGCCGGACGCGATTATCGGTGCGGTGCATACTCAGCCACAAGTGGCGACGGCGTTGCGCTCAATTCTTTCGCCGCGTCATCCGTCGCAGATTTACGAGGCATTTTTCGAAGGAATCGTTTTGTTCCTCATTTTGTGGTTTGTGCGGACGCGCACGCGCCAGCCGAACGGAGTTCTGACCGGCTTGTTTTTCATCTGCTACGCGATTTTTAGAATCATCATCGAAAATTTCCGCGAACCCGACGCCGAGTTGATTGGCCCTTTCACGCGTGGCCAATTCTTTTCGGTTTTCCTGATCGCCATCGGCGTCGCATTCGTTGCCGCTGCGAAATCGAGGCCAACCTTTCCGAGGAAAATGCCGATAAAATAAAATTCGTGCTTTGGGATTCGAATCTTTCTTTCGTTTCCGCGAAACGGCGTTATTACTTATGCCGGTGACGCGGAAATGCTTGAAATCGTAGCGGCCGGCGGTCTCCTGTTTGCGTTCGATCACGCGACGATCGCAGGGAAAATCGTTCTCTCTCTTCTCGCCGTCGCTTCGATTTTCAGTTGGTCAATCATGATTACGAAATTGCGCGTGATCCGGTTCGCTCGAAAGCAGAACGCGCGTTTCCTCGCCGCGTTCAGGCAAGATCGGCAACCACTGCGCTTGTTCGAGAAAAATGCGCGCTTTCCGGGGTCGCCGGTTTTCAACGTGTATCGAGCTGGGTGCGAAGAGATGACGTTTCATCTGCTCGGCTCACCCGAAGTGGACGATACTTTTCGTGCGCGACTCGAAATCGCCGATAAAATTTCGCCGGCGCAAATGGGCGCGGTGAACGCGGCAATGGAACGCGCGGTGGGCGAAACAGCGCTTTCACTCGAGTCGCAGATGATTTTGCTGGCCACCGCGGTGAGCGGTTCGCCGTTTCTTGGATTACTCGGCACGGTCTGGGGTGTCATGGATGCGTTCACCGGCGTGGCCGAGGCCGGCTCGCCAAATCTTGTGGCGATGGCACCAGGTGTGTCCGGCGCGCTGATCACAACGGTCACCGCGCTCTGCGTCGCCATTCCGGCGATGTTCGGTTACAACTTTCTCGTTACCAGCATTCGCGGGATCATCGTTGAAATGGACAACTTCGCCGCCGAACTCGCGTCCGAGTTCGAGCACAAATATGTCGATCACGGCGCGCGCGAGGTCGCGTTCCGAAAGTGATGAGTGTCCATCTCTTATTCGGCGTTGAGCGTTCGGCGCCTGCTCGCGATTTATCGGAGTTGGGCGTTCGGCGTTGTCTGAAGGTGTTTTTCAACGTCCAACGTCCAACGTCCAACGTTGAACGTCGAAGCAGGAAGTGATGAGACACTACGCACAACGCCAGAGTCTCTCCACCCTCAGCGAGATCAATATCACGCCATTGCTCGATCTGGCGTTTGTGCTGCTCATCATTTTCATGATCACGACGCCGCTCCTCGAAAGCAGCATGAATCTCGTGATCCCATCCAGCGGTGCGAAGAATCCGCCAATCAATAAGTCGCAGGTGCAAACACTCTCGATCGACCGCACCGACACGATCCGGTTTAATAATCAAGTGGTGGACTTGGAAACGCTCACCGCGCAATTGACCCAACTAAAAGAGACGAATCCGGATGTCGCGATTGTAATTCGACCGGACCGTAACTTGTCCGTGCAAAGATTGATTGCAGTGATGGACGCGGTGCAGCGGGCCGGAATCACCAAGGTTGGGATCGCCACAAGGGCCGAGTCGAAATAGATGGCGAAGAACGGCCGTTTTTGGCGGAACGTCATTCTGATTGCTGTCGCACACATTGTACTCATCGCTGGTCTGATTCGCTGGAGTTTGGCCGCGAGGGCCTCATCAAATCCGGAGAGCATCGTTTGGTTAGGTGGCGCTGGAGATCTCGCGGCTGGAGAATCGGAAAACGAACCATCGTCACCAGCTAGGCGCGAAACGCATCTGGTCGAAGCGAAGCCGTCAAAAGAAGACGAAGCGGAAGAGGAAAGACCTGTCGTCACAGCGAAGAGCGAAATCGAATTGCCATCGCCGACCCCGAAACCGACATCAACAGCCGCGTCCACGCCCAAGCCGACTGCGACGCCCACACCAAAACCTAAGGCAACGCCCAAACCAATCCTGAAACCGACTCCACAAAAAACACTGGCCGCGAAAGCTTCGACGAAGCCCTCGTCGAAAGCCAAGTCGAGTTCGACAAAAGCGAGCGTGAAGTCAGCGAAAAATGAGAAAAGCGCTCTAGCAAAAAAAGAATCCGAATCTCGGAGCAGTGGTGGAAAAACAGGTTCAACGAGCAAAGATGGTCACGCAGGAGGGGGAGCCAGCCCATCGGAGTTCGGCTGGTACGGCAACATGCTGCACGACCGTTTTTACAGCGCCTGGATCCAGCCGACCACCCACGTGCCCACCGGCGCCAAAATTTCGACGCTCGTCAGAGTCCGCATCGAAAAGGAGGGGCGCGTTTCCAAATTCGAAATCATCAAGCCCTCCGAAAACGCGGTAGTGAATGAATCCGTGGCAGCGGTCTCGAAACAAGTCACCGAAGTTGACTCGCCGCCAGTTGGTCTAATCAAAGGCGATCATTACGACGTAAAAATTAATTTCGAGCTGAATACGGAGGAAGGACTGGGCGAGAGATAACTTGGACGTTTGGCTCTAATAACTCCAGATGGCGTTTCGGCGAAGGCGCCGAAACGTGCACGCAAGGCGCGTGCGCTCCCCGGATTTATGCAGCGAATTTCTCTTCGATCACCCGATGCAGATGAGTCGCGATCGCCGAATGATTGAGGCGCTGGATGACTTCGTCCAGAAATCCAGTGACGAGGAGGCGCTGGGCAGCCTTTGTCGGAATGCCGCGAGAGCGCAGGTAAAACAGCTGGTCTTCTTCGATTTGACCCGACGTTGCGCCGTGGGTACAACGGACGTTGTCGGCGAGGATTTCGAGGCCGGGCATGGAGTTGGCTTCGGCGTCATCGCTCAAGAGAAGATTGCGAACTTTTTGATACGCGTCGGCGAAATGGGCGTGCGGTTCCACCCGAATCAGGCCGCCGAAAATGGTACGAGCGCGATCATCGAGCGCGTTCTTGTAAAGGAGATCGCTCGCGGTGTGAGGTGAGACGTGATCCTGCAATGTGCGCGCGTCGAATTCCTGCTCGTGTTTCGCCACGGCGACAGCGAGCAAATCGCTGCGTCCGCCCTCACCGATGAGCCGGCTCAAACTTTCAAAGCGCGAATAGCGCGAGCCGAGATGCAAATTCAGGCTCATCGCGGAGGCGTCATGATCGACTGTCGTCGAATTCATTTGCAGGGCGATGACGTTGCTCGCCCAATTCTGCGCGCAAACGTAAGTCACCTTCGCTCCGGGACCGGCGATTAGATCGTTCACGCCACAAGCGAAGCCTGGCGCCGTCCGGTTACATGAGCGGAAATGTTCGATGACCGTGACCTTCGCCAGTTCATCAGTGACTAGGAGCAGGTGTGGAAAGATCGACACGTCGTCATGTCGCAACCAATGAAATATCTCGATCGGCTGTTCGATCTCTACGCCGCGCGGTACAAAGAGAAATGTTCCCGATGAAACGAGCGCCTTGTGTAATGCGGCGAACTTGGCCGAGCCGAGCGCGGCTTCGGTCGACATGAAATATTTTCGGAACAGATCGGCGTGCTCCACTATCGCGCGCTCGAGCGGTTGAAAAATCACGCCGCGCCTTTTCAGATCATCAGAAACGACGTCGCGCTCGATCAGTTGATCGTTCCCGAAAATCATGCGGGCTGCGTAATGGTCGAGACCGCTCGAATACTTCAGGATATTCTTGCGGTCATCTTCGGAAAGCGGCGAACTGATTTTGAAAGGCCCGAGATCAAGAAGGCCGACATTCGCAAATCGCCACGCCTGATCTTTTCGCGTCGGCTGCGGCAACGATTCGAATTGCTGCCACGCGGCGCGCTGTTGATCACGGAACCAATCGGGAAATTCGCGGAACTCAGCCGGACCGGAAAGAATCGATCCGGATTTTGCGACTTCATGATTAGCGACTGAAGACATCGTTGATGTTGCCTTAGAACCAGAACCGCGGTGCCAGACCGCCGCCACAGAAATTGGTTGGGCGGAGAATTATCCGACCGAGCCTTCCATCTCCAGCTCGATCAGGCGCTTGAGCTCGACGCTGTATTCCATGGGGAACTGGCGGACGAGATCGTTGACGAAACCGTTAACACTCAAGCTCATCGCTTGTGCTTCGGTTAAGCCGCGCTGTTGCATATAGAAAATTTGCTCCGCGCTCACTTGGCTGACACTGGCTTCGTGCTGGACGGCGTTGCCTGTTCCCCGCACGGTGATAGCCGGGTAAGTATCGGTTCGCGAAGTCGCGTTGATAAGCAGGGCGTCGCACTCGGTGTTGTTTTTGCAATGTTTTAGATGCTTCGGCACGTGGACCAACCCGCGATAGGTGGCGCGGCCTTTGCCAATCGAGATCGATTTGGAAACAATGTTGCTGGTCGTTTCATCGGCTGCGTGAATCATCTTCGCGCCGGTGTCCTGATGCTGCCCGTCGTTGGCGAGGGCGATGGAGAGAACTTCGCCGCGCGCTTTGCGACCTTTCATGATCACGCTCGGATATTTCATGGTGAGGCGTGAACCGATGTTGCAATCGATCCATTTCACCTCGGCGTTCTCTTGGGCGAGACCGCGTTTCGTGACCAGATTGAACACATTCGACGCCCAGTTCTGCACGGTGATGTATTGAATTTTTGCGCCTTTTAGCGCGATGAGTTCCACGACCGCGCTGTGAAGTGTCGGAGTATTAAACTTCGGCGCGGTGCAGCCCTCCATGTAGGTCACTTCCGAACCTTCATCCGCAATGATGAGGGTACGCTCGAATTGCCCGAAGTTTTCGGCGTTGATCCGGAAGTAAGCCTGCAACGGATGTTTTACCTTCACCCCGGGTGGGACGTAAATGAACGAGCCGCCGCTAAACACGGCCGAATTCAGCGCGCTGAATTTGTTGTCGGCAATCGGAATGACTTTGCCAAACCATTTCCGGAAAATTTCCGGATAATGTTTCAGTCCCTCGGTCGATCCGACAAAAATGACGCCTTGTTCGCCGACCGCCTTCTTGATGTTTGAATAGACTGCTTCGCTGTCGAACTGCGCTTCCACGCCCGCGAGGAATTTCCTTTCCTGCTCGGGAATACCGAGCCGCTCGAACGTGCGTTTAATGTCGTCCGGCACTTCATCCCAGCTCCGTTTTGGTTCGGTGCCAGGCGCAAGATAGTAACGAATTTTGGCAAAATCGATCGCTTCCAAGTCCTTGCTCGCCCAATGCGTCGGGAGCGGTTTTTCCAAGAACGTCTTGAGACCTCTGAGCCGGAATTCGCGCACCCAATCCGGATCTTCTTTGACGTCCGAAATGTAGCGAACGGTTCGTTCGCTCAGGCCGGTGCCCGCGTCGCGCACGTGCGCTTCCGGATAAAAGAAATCTCCTTTACCTCGATCAATGTCGATGGCTGTCGTGTCCGTTTTCATTGTGTTACCTCGTGTATACTGCCTCGAATGCGCCCTCACGCGCCCAATCGTAACCTCTCTCCTCAAGCTCCAGAGCGAGCTCTTTCCGCCCGCTCCTAACGATTCGCCCAGCCACCATCACATGGACGTGGTCGGGAATGATGTAGTTCAGGAGGCGCTGATAGTGCGTAATCAACAATATGCCAAGATCAGGTCCGCGCAATGAGTTTACTCCATGCGCCACAGTCTTGAGCGCGTCGATGTCCAGGCCACTATCGGTCTCATCGAGAACGGCATATTTGGGCTCGAGGATAGCCAGTTGCAGAATTTCCGTGCGCTTTTTTTCGCCGCCGGAAAATCCTTCGTTGACCGCACGCGACGTAAACGACCGATCCATGCCGAGCAGTTCGATTTTTTCATAAAGCTTGGCGTAATAATCGGTGGCCTCGAGTTCTTCGCCCTCTGGCAGACGCGATTGCAACGCTGCCCGTAGAAAATTGGCGATCGTCACGCCTGGAATTTCGCTCGGGTACTGGAACGCCATGAAAAGGCCACGCCGTGCGCGTTCGTCCGGCTCAAGTTCGAGGAGATTCTCTCCGTCCATGAACACCTTGCCAGCGGTCACCTGATAATCAAGGTGACCAGCCAAGACCTTTGCCAGTGTGCTTTTTCCTGAGCCGTTTGGACCCATGAGCGCGTGCACCTCGCCGCGAGGCACGCGGAGAGTCAATCCGCGAACAATCTCCTGATCGCCAACGGTGACATGCAGGTTCTCTATGTTCAATTCCTTCATAAGGCGGACCTAAAATATACGCCCGTTCGACAGATTTGCGAACACCGAGCGGCGAATTCCGGACGTGGCTACCCCGCTTGGATTCGAACCAAGAATAACGCCTCCAAAGGGCGCTGTGTTACCGTTACACTACGGGGTATGCGGATTTGCGATTTTAGATTGGCGATTTTCGATTCAAGCGCAATGCCCAAAATCAAAGCGCGATCGTGCTTACCCGGAGCAACTCGCTGGCAAAATCGAGGTTGAATCACTGGCGGAGCGGCGCGTATGATGGCAGCCGCGGGCAAGGGCAAACGGTTATGGAGCGCACAATTTTCCTTCAGCATTACCGCGTCCGCCTTAGATCAGGCGGCACTCCGCGTGAACTTAGCCGGGACGATGCAGCGATTACTTACGAAGCGGTGGACGAAAGATCTGGTGATCCAGTTGATCTAAAGCTGATTCCCGTTGAGACCATCGATTCAGGCGTGCGGGAGCAACTGGAGGAGCAGGCACGCGCCGCGCAGATGCTGCGCCACGTCAATATCGCGAAAGTTTTTGATTTTGGACGTGAAGGCGGAGATTTTGTTTGCGTCTCAGAGCACCTGCCAGGTGAAACGCTTGCAGCGTGGGTGGCTGATCACGGCCCGATGCCTGCTGACGCCGTCTTGCGAGTGGCCGAGCAAATCGTCAGCGTCTTGTCATCCGCGAGTTTTCACAGGCTTCCATATCCGCCCATTCAGCCCTCCGACATCATTATTGTCCCAGGGCAAACTCCTGAAGGTAGTTGGCCACTGGTGAAGTTGATTAATTTCGGCTTGCCGGCACTCAGCTCTGGTCCCAACTTCCAGCCGGAAGACTCGGAGACGCGCGAGCAAGCATCCTCTTCGGAAAAGGCTGCCCGCTCCGAGCAATTAGCGGATGGAACGAAGGGCATCCGTTCAGAGATTTATTCGCTCGGTGCGACACTTTATTTTCTTCTGACAAGCACTGCACTTTCGCCTGAGGAGCTTCAGCGGCCTGCAAAGTTCTCAAAGTTTCCAAGACCGTTGCGGTCCTTGCTTGCCCGGATGTTGCATCGCAATCCCGATGAACGGCCGAAGGATTTGGTCCTGCTGGCGGAGATGATCCGCGAATGCCTTCAGAAACTCGAACGTCGGCGGGCGCTCGCCGACAAGTATGGCCTTCCGTACAGGACAACAATTCCGCGGCGAGCCGAGGCTCCGCCCAGACGGTTGCTGCGAATAGCGTTGCCGGTTGCCGCGCTGTTGCTCGCCACAGCAGTGATCGCAGCCGCGCTGTTACGAGAGCCGATTGGCAAAATCGTTCATCGGAATCACGAGACAAAGAACATCGGCGTTCTGATTGGCGTGCCCGAATCTTCGCCACCGCCAGCAGTCCAAAATACTTTGACTACAACCCCGAAAGCTTTGGGGGCGGCGGTAGCATCGCAAGGCGAGAACGCGGGTGTGCCGTCTGCGAGCCAACAGTCTGCGAACGCGGCCACGGTTTCCAACTCGCCTCAGGTTTCATCGCCGGATCTTCAGCAGACCCAAACATCGAATGCACAACTCCAGGCGGCTGCGAGTCCCGCCAGTTCGCCAGGCGCAGCCGTGAACAGTCAAGCCACCGTGGAAAATTCAGGACAAGCGAACGAGACACCGCAACCCTCCGGCCCGAGTCAGACAGCTTCGCGTATCAAAAAGAAGCGCGTGGCTTCGACGTTGCAAGGCCGTGCGGCTTTGGCACATGCTCAGATGGTTGGTATTACCTCTGATGGAAGGCTGATTTATCGTTTGCCCTCCGGCAGCACCAGGGTTGTCGCGCCGGACTCAGACGAAGGCGAATACGTGCCGCGGCGCCATAGCCGCGTTTTTAATGACCGCGACGAGATGCGCGCTCCCCGGCCTCAATTTGCGCCGGATTATTTGCCCGACGACTAGCAAGAGACGGGCACACGCGGCGGCCAGAATTCGGGGGGCCGAGGGACGCTTTTTTTACCCCCGCATTTTTTCAAAAAAAAAGCTTGCCTAACGCTGCGATTCCCGGCATACCTCGCGTCCGTGGAGAAACGACCGGCCTTTTTGGCCTTCACAACCCTATCGCTTCTCGTCATTTCCAGCGGAGCTCTTCGCGCGCAGGGATTGGCTCCAGCAACGTTGAATCTTGCGAGCCACGATCAAAAGGCTGCTGCGAACGACATGGTGCAAATCATCACGCAGAAGTCGGTGCAGAAAACCGCGGATAAGCCGGTGCACGCGATCACGAAACAGCGGCTGCCGGTTGTCGCGAAGAAACTGGCTCAGCCGGCTAAAAAAGAGCCGGCGCAAGTAATCGCTAAAGATTCGGTGCAAACGTTCGTGGCAGAGCCGGTGAGACCAATGGATCAACAAACCGTAAGCAAAACAACAAAGCGCTTTGGCCTTTTCAGCTTCAAAACCCCGGAGGGCAAAAAGGAATCGGCCCCTGTCATCACGCAGTATTATCCAAAGCAGATCGTTTATCCCTTCGGCAGGGTTGATCGCCACATCGATGGCAGATTAATGCAAGCGGCAACCATCGCGCAGGAACGTGCCCATGCGCATTCGCGCTCGATGTGCTGGCATTATGTCAAGGAAGCGTTGCTCGCTTCCGGTGTCATTGATTCCCGCCCGAAGACGGAACTCGCAAGAGACGCTGCCCAAGAGCTCGTCAGCAATTACGGATTCAAAAGACTCTCAGTGACGGATCCATTCTCCGCGCCGGTCGGTTCGGTGCTCGTGTATGGCACCTCTCGCAGCGTCGGCCACGTCGAGATCCGCACTAGGGAGGGGTTCGTCAGCGATTTCCGTTCGCCGACGCCGTCGCGCC
This sequence comes from Verrucomicrobiota bacterium, assembly GCA_003218885.1. Classification (GTDB taxonomy): domain Bacteria; phylum Verrucomicrobiota; class Verrucomicrobiia; order Chthoniobacterales; family UBA10450; genus Udaeobacter. Next base: position 25,877 of record QHOV01000091.1, read on the forward strand.
GCCCGCTGCTCGGCGTTTACGCGAAATTGTAATCCCGGATAATTTCGGAACGAGCGTCAGCCGGCGTTTGTCAATCGGCGCCTGGACGAAACGGCCTTTTCTCGCTCCTAGTAATTCCTGATCAGGCGAGTCACTGCGATGAGCATGGACACGACCGGCCAGGCCGCGATCCCAGTGATCAGAACGAAAAGCAAAAGCTCAGCGACATAATCTCGGCTTCTTTCTCCGCCCAAGAGTTCACTGCTTAATTTGTGGAAGGGGGGCAACTTTGTAACCGGCTGACCGGCGGAGGAACCCATTTGGGTTTCCGGTGTTGGATGATAGTTGTAATCCGTCAGCAGAAGCCTTCGATTACTGCGCCTTGTGCCATTGTCGCGACCTGAGCTGCGCTGGTTGTGACTAATTTGAGGTGTTGTTTTCATAAATTTGTAGTTGTTAAGTGTGATTCCGATTACGGTTCGAGAGGACCGGCGCAAAAAACCCGCGCGTGGTGCTGAGATTCGACCACTGGGGTGCCGCGAATTGCGGGCTCCAACTTGGCGAAATCTAACGAGCCTTTATGCCGCCCGCCCGCCCCTGCGGACAGCGCGAATCGGCGCGTTAGTCAATTTCATCCCTCCTCATGTACAGCCGTTTCCATCCTTGTCCAGCGTCGCCCAGTGATTTCAGCTGTAAGTCTCTCTGGTTGTGCTAGAAGCGATTATAGATATTTTATCCTTGTCAGAGGCCCTCGGGGCTCTTTAGACGGCTTTCTCAGCCGCGAGCAAGGCAGGCGCCGTCTTCCGCTAAAGCTTTTCAACGAGAATCCTGAACAATTTGGGATCGAGACGACCCTTAAAACGCCGAACCCTGTTAAACCCCGGAGTACTCTCCAGCGCAGCGTCGATTCTAGTTACTAACGGATCGGAACATCGAGATCCGAAAATAACTTGGTCGATCGCTTCTGGCGGGATCGGGAGATACAAATTCGTGTTAGTTGGATCTTGATCTTTACGGAGATACGTCACGTTTATCAAGAGCCTCCATTCCTCTTCATATTTCCATTCCAGGCTCTTTTGAGAGACTGCCGTGATCAGTTGATCCTTGTCCGGCGGTGCGACATATGGGTAGGGAACGAGCGGGCGTTGGAGTCCATAATGAACCTTCAAGAATTCTGAATGAGGATGATTACGTCGCAATAATTCGCTCCTAAATCCGACTACGAATCCCTTATGCCGATCGGCATAATGCGCCCACATCAAGATTCCGTCGTTACGTTGAGAAAGACAAATTATGCGCGTGTGCTGCTCAAGATCAGTTCCAAACTGAGCTTGATGGCGTTGGGCTGCGTCTGGAACATTGCTTTTCATCTTCGCGACGAGAAGTCGGTTGGGCGGTTTAGGAAGGGGACTCTTCCTCTGCAATTATTTTGTCATCGTGTTCCAAATTTGCTCTGGCGTTACGTCTTCATCGACAGATGGCTTCCATTCGAAAGGATCGTTAAGCGTGGATGGAATTGAAGATTTGATTCTCCTTTTTTCAAAGATCTCGACCGCATTCCCGCCGCAGTATTGAAACAGCACATCTGGAATTTTTATTGGCGGACCTTCTTCATTCGCCATAAGTGTGATAACTCACGGTAGATCAGTGACGCGAGCGCGGTCGAGATCAACTGCTCATCGATTTGCATGTCGGGCGAGGAGGTCGAATACGCTGATGGCATCCGCAGGCCGGAGGTCTCCAAGTGCGAAGGCGTGACAGCGCTTTTCTCAGTGATACCGTGCGCGAGATGGAAGCTGCCGATTGGGCGTCGCTGAGTGACGAGCAACTTCTCGAGCGTCGTATCTCCGCGCTTGGATTACGGCTTGAGGGCACTGCGCTCGAACCGTTGATCAAACAGCTGTATGACGAACTTTCGGGAAAAGGACTCGTGTTTCATCCTCCTTGTCACATCGGCGATGAATGGTTCGTGCCGATCGGTATCCCCGCGATTTTCATTCCGTTCTTTCTCGTGCACGACCGGCTGCGGTCGCTTGAGCGCACGATGATGCTTGAGGTGGAAGGCGAGACGCCGGAGTGGTTCATGAAGTTAATGCGACATGAAGCGGCGCACGCTTATAGCTACGCTTATCAGCTTCAGCGAAAAAAGAAATGGCAACGGTGTTTCGGACACACGTCGCGCGAAGAAACACCGAGTACCTACAGGCCGCGTCCGTTCAGCCGCAGTTACGTTGTTCATCTCGAAGACTGGTACGCGCAGAGTCATCCTGACGAAGATTTCGCCGAAACCTTTGCGGTCTGGCTCACGCCGGGACTCGATTGGCGCAAAGATTATGCTGGGTGGCCGGCACTACGAAAACTGGAGTACCTAGATGAGCTCATGTGCTCACTGGCAGGCAAGCCGCCAGTGCATATGCCGGAATATCGCGTCGCTGATTACGATTGTCTGAATGTTAAGCTCAAGACTTACTACGCGCGCAAACGCAAGCTTAACGAAGATGCATACCCGGATTTCTACGATGCGGATCTGCGTCAGCTCTTTGCCGCGTCGGCCGGTATTAAAGCAAGCGCATATCTGCGACGGCGAAGGCGGCGATTACTCAATGCGGTTTCGCAATGGACGAATGAAAAGAAGTTTCCCGTGAACCAGTTGCTCGCAAGGCTTACTCGCCGCTGCGATGAGCTTGGGCTGAATGTGCTCAATGACGACCCGCAGCAGGATTTTCGCGTCACGGCGTTCATCACCACGCTGGTGATGAATTATCTTTTCACCGGCAAATTCAAACGCACCAAATGATAGTCATGTTTGTCATGTCGAGCGAAGTCGAGACATCTCTGGAATGATTTCCTACGTCTGTTTGTGCAGAAATAGTTAGAGATTCCTCCACTTCGGTCGGAATGACAGACACAACACAATCGTGAAAAAGAAACTCAAAGTCCTCGTGCTCTTTGACGGCACAAGTCCTACCAAGCTCGATCAGGACTTCACGAAGGAACTGAAAACGAAGGACTGGAAAACAGAGGCGGACGTCATGGCTGCGCTCGGCAAGCTCGGTCACACTGCGGAGCATCTCGCCATCTACGATGATGTCGATCTGGTGAGGCAAAAATTAGAGGCCTTCGCGCCGGACGTTCTTTTCAACCTCGTCGAACAATTCAGGAACAATCCCGGATTCGACCAGAATATTGTTTCGTTTTTCGAAATGCAGGAG
>QHOV01000115.1 GCA_003218885.1 Verrucomicrobiota bacterium
CGCCCTTGGCCTCGTCCTGCACTCCCACAATTGCAAGGGGGCGTTCGTCTTTTCCAGATAGTTCCAGGAGATCGATAATTTTTTGTTCGATTGCTTCGTGCGGCACCATTTCACCGCCGATCTTTGAAAAACGCGACAGTCGGCCTTCGATATAGAGGAACCCGTCTTCGTCGAACCGGCCGATGTCGCCTGTTTTCAACCAACCGTCCCGCAGGATTTCTGCGGTTCGTTTGGGATCGTGCAGATAACCTTCAAAAATGTTTGAGCCGCGCAGCCAAAGCATCCCGGTGTCGTACAGCGAAAGTTTGCGGTCCGTTTCGGGTTCGCGGATTTCCGCAGCGATACCCGGCGCCAGTCTGCCGACTGATCCCAAACGGCTCGCTGATTGCACTTGTTCGCCTGGCTTCTTCGACTCGGGCCCGGGCAAATTGACGCTGACCACTGGCGCAGTCTCGGTAAGACCGTAGCCTTCGAACACTTTTTTGTGGAAGCGTTTCTCAAAATGACTGGCAAGATCGAGAGGCAATTTTTCTGCGCCAGCGATGGTGAGCCGCAAACTGCGAACCTGCTCCGGCTCGGCTTTGCGCAAGTACAGACGCAGGAACGTGGGCGTCGCCAGCAGGAGCGTCAGTTGGTACCGTTCGATCAGCGCTGCGCACTTGGCTGCGTCCAACGGATTTGGATACGTGACGATGCGCACGCCTTCGATGAGCGGATACCAAAGTGTGACAGTCGAGCCGAAGGTGTGAAAGAAAGGCAGCGACGCGAGGATGGCGTCGGTTTTTCTTGCGTCGAGCAATTGCCGGAACTGCGAGACATTTCCGACCACGTTCCGGTGGCTTACCACAACGCCTTTTGGTTCTCCAGTCGTACCGCTTGTGAACAGCAAGACCGCTTCGCCGTGGCCGCCTTTTTTGGGGATTTGCAAAAGCCGCAAGAGCAAACGCGCAGGAACCAGGAGTGCCATGAGCCACCAGAAAATGATTTGGGGTTTCATACGCGGGACCAATTCGTCCAGTTTCAAAACGCGTTCCGGCCACGGAAAATCTTTTAGTCGTTCCATGAATTGCGTGGCCGAAATTGCGACCCGTAAGTTGGCGCGCTTGCAGCAAGATTCATTTGCCGCGCGTCCCATCGTGAAGTTGAGATCAACCGGAACCTTATCTGCCAGCGTCACGGCGAGATTCGCCAGCATCGATCCTTTGCTCGCAGGCAAAACGACGGCTATTCGTTCGTCGGAAAATTCCTTCCGAAGATAGCGACTCAACGCTGTTGCTGCGCCGAGCAATTTGGCCCGGCTTAGCCTGGTGTGGTCGGTTCCGTCGATCACTGCTGTCGTGAACGGCCTACGCTTAAGTCCGCGCACGCATTCTTCGGCAAGATGCCGGTCCAATGATGGCCGGCGGCTGAAGCAAAGTTCACCGAGCTTGAGTAATTCTTCGCGCACGGTCGCAACGTCGGCGGCCTTGGCGCTGAGTGGCTCGCCGAAAGCGATGGTTACAGGGTAGGGGATTCGCTTTGGAAACTTTGTGAAAAATCGTCCGCCCTGGAACGAGAAGATCGAGCCCCAGAGTTGATCGAGCCAAACCGGAACGACCTGCGCATTGGCGTGCCGCGCGATCAACTCATAGCCACGCTGCAATCGCAACAACGTCCCTATGCGTTCCAGTTGGCCCTCGGGGAAAACGCAGACGATTTCGCCATCGGCGATTTTTTCAGCAGCGGCGCGAACCGCAGCGTGCGAATGGCGGATATTGATCGGGATGCACCCGAGCGCACGCAAGATCGGGTGCAAAATCGGTCTATGATAATACGCCTGATCGATGACGTACCGGATCGGACGCGGGCAGGCGAGCTGGAGGACGAGAGCGTCCACCCAGGTGATGTGATTGGGCACAAGAAGAAACCCGCCGCGCGGCAAATTTTCCAGACCGAGCGCAGTGACGCGGTAAAAGCAACGAACCAGCAGCCGACCAAAGAAATAGAGGGCGCGCTCAGTGCGTGACATCGAACTCATCGTTTATGATTTACAATCGGCGTCGGGCAAACTGCAATCGGCAATTATCGATGGAACCGGTAGGGAAAAGACCGCTGAGTGGCGCGCAGAGCGCCCTCTTTCTGCTCCTGGCCATCAATCTCTTCAATTACATCGACCGGCAAGTCCTGGCCGCGCTCGAGCCTGATATTCGCGCGAGTTTTTTCGCACCTGGCGACGTAAACGCTATGACGAAGACCGGCCTGCTCGGCGACGCGTTCTTTGTCACTTACATGATCAGCGCACCGATTCTCGGTTTGCTCGCCGATCGAATCTCGCGCTGGTTGATCGTCGGCTCCGCTGTGATCTTGTGGAGCCTGGCCAGCGGCGGCTCTGGTCTGGCGGCGACATTCGCCATCCTCTTTGCGACTCGCATTTGCGTGGGAATTGGCGAAGGCGGCTACGGCCCGGCGGCGCCGACCATCTTGGCGGATCTTTTCCCGATCGAAACACGGGGTCGCACGATGGCGATTTTTTACGCGGCTATTCCCGTTGGCAGCGCGCTCGGCTATGTAATCGGAGGGCTGGTCGGTGCTCATTTCGGCTGGCGTTGGGCATTTTATCTCGTTACCCCGCCAGGCTTGCTGCTGGGCCTTTTGTGCTTTTGGCAGCGCGATCCGCGCGTTGCTGCGCATCACCTCGAGCAGGAATCGCCGCGCCGGAGCATAAGGGATTACCTTCGGCTTTTCCGCACGCGCTCCTATGTCATTAATTGTGTCGCTCAAACATTGATGACGTTTGTGACCGGCGGCTTGGGTTTTTGGGCGGCTGCTTATCTGCGCTATCGGAATCAAAGTCCTGATGTGGGCATGACAATCTTCGGTTTGATTACTGTCGTCGCGGGTTTGGTCTCGACGCTTCTGGGAGGCGTGATCGCTGACAAATTGCGCTCGCGGTTCGCCGGCTCCTATTTCTGGGTCTCGGGAATCGGGATGCTGATCGCGTGTCCTTTTTTTATTGCAACCCTTTACATTCCGTTTCCCGCGGCGTGGATCACAATGTTTCTCGCGATCTTCTTCCTTTTTGTAAATACCGGTCCCTCAAACACCGCTCTGGCCAACGTGTCGCTGCCATCCGTGCGCGCGACCGCGTTTGCGGTCAACATTCTCGTCATCCACGCGCTGGGCGATGTGCAGGCATTCTGGCTGCTGGGTTACATCGGTGGTCACACCAATATGCACGTCGCATTTCTGTTTGTGTCCGGAATCATTTTCCTCTCTGGCGTGGCCTGGCTCATCGGTGTGAAATATCTTCCGGTTGATACAGCCGCGGTAGAAAGCCGAACTTGCTGAATGATTTCCGACCAATCGTCTTGGGAGCGCGCCGAAACTACAGCCCAGACTGATCGGCCGTAAACGCTGAAGCGTTGGGTTTGTTATTCTTCTCCTGGGGGCCTCTCGGAGGGAGTGGCGGCCTCGCGTTTTCCTCTCTGGCGATGCTGTGATCCAGTTGCCTTTTCACCGGGGCTCGCCGCTTCTGATGGGGCTCGCTCGGTCTCAGAGGTCGGACGTTGAGTTTCTGATCGCGTTCCGGTCTCGCTGCGGCCAGTTGGCGGAGTTGTCTCTTCGCGCGTCCCCCCCGTACCTCGCTTCTCTTCTGTTGGTGAAGTGCCGGTTGCTCCGCCGCGAGTGGTTGGAGAAACTGTTTCGTGTGGCCTCCCGCCGCGAGTCGGGTGTGGACTCGTTGCTGCCGTGGCGTGCGGACTCGGCGATGCTCTGCCGGCGGGCGTCGCGGATGTGGCGGGTGGCCTTTGGGGGGGTTCGTGCAGGCGGTGCAGTTGCTGCGGGTGAGCTGGTGCCAGCCGGTGAAGCAGTCGTACCTCCTGTTGCCGCTGCGCCTGTTGCGGCACCGGTTGTTGTGGTGCCGGTTGTGGTAGTAGAGCCGGAAACGCCAACACCAACTGCCGCGCCCGGGCTTACGCCATAATAGCTATAGACGTTGGTAATGTAATCGGGTCTGGAATATTCTTCTATCCGAGCGTAATCGAACACCGGCGCGTTATAGATGCGCTCCCGATCCACGGTTACTATAAGCTCGCTAACATTCGAAGTGGGAGAATACACGGCCCACGGGACCGCAACCATTTTGCCACCGGCACTAACGCGTGCTCCTGTCCCGCCAGTGGAAAGAACGGTGTAAGCCATGCAGCCGGTATTGCGGTCGAGGACGACGTCTTTGACTACGCCGATCTCTTCTCCCTGCGATGATTTCACTTTCGTGCCGACGATTTTACTGGCCTGGACGTAAGTGGTGCTGCTGCTAGTAGTGGTCTGGGTTTGGGCGAACGTAGAAGCCACGGCCAAGCCCCAAAAGGCAATCATGGCTGTAAGTATGAGTGATGTTTTCATAAGCGATAAAAATTTCGGCTCAACGTCATGCGAGCCGACAAACATGAATCGCTACGCGTCGTGGTCGCGGATGTGAAAACAACCGGCGGAATGGCTAAAATAACTTCCTTTTACAAGCTTATGTCGATCACACGCAGCCTCGCGATTTGTTTGTTGATGCTGATTGGCGTCAGTGCATATGCCGAGGGTGTTCCCGATGATTGCACGCAACTCATCCTCGCTATCGCGCCGACTTGGGATTCGATGAGCGGAGAGATGCGATTATTTGAACGATCGCGCGGTGGCGATTGGACTCCAGTGGCTGGACCGTTCCCAGTGTTGTTTGGCAAAAACGGGATCGCTTGGGGCACAGGACTAGCCGGACAAAACGAGCCGGGTCTTCGAAAGAAAGAGCGCGATGGCCGCGCACCTGCAGGAGTTTTCGAAATCGGGCAGGTGTTTGGATACAATCCCCACCTGCCCGCCGGAGGGGACTACCCATATCATCAAGTCACTGAGGCAGACGTTTGGAGCGACGATCCGCGTTCGCCGAATTACAATCGCCACATCGTGATCGATCCAAAAAATCCGCCGGACAATTACACGCACGAAAAAATGCGCTCCGGCGATTTCGCGTATGAGTGGCTCATTGAGATCCGCCACAATTCCGATCCACCGCTGCCCGGCGCAGGAAGCGCGATTTTTTTTCATATTCGGCGCGGCGTGAATCGGCCAACCACTGGCTGCACGACGATGGCGAAAGAAAATCTGGTGAAGGTGATCACCTGGCTGCGAGAGAAACGGCATCCGTGTTACGCACTATTGCCGGCAGCCGAATACGATAAGAAATGGCGCGTTTGGAACCTGCCTTCTCCGGAGACGGTTCACCGTTCCGTTTCATCCGCTCATTGAATCGTCGCATTGCTTGGTTAGCTTCTTGTTAACTACCCATGCAAAGACGAAGACGGCTCAATCCTGATTCGGAAGCAAACATTCGCCGCATCGATACGAAAGCACGCGCGAGGAAGCAGACGCACGGTTTTCAAGTTCACTTTCTTCGCGGCGATCGTGTCGTGACAAAAATGTTCAGCGACGGCCTCTACGGCGGAAAAGAAGGAGCGAGGCGCGCTGCGCGAAAGTTTAAGCGGACGATCCTACGCCGTTTGCCTCGGAGAAAATTTGTCGGGCTTGGATAGCGGTTCACGATCGGGAAGGCGTTTTCCGCCGATACGCCTTCCAGCACTCTAAAAATCCCGGCGCGAAATCTTCCGGTCGCGCCGATGTCCAGCCATCGACCACGGTCGGAGCTAAGAATGTGCCTGTCTCGATTTCACACTTGTCAGGTACGAGCTCGCCAGAAACCACGCCTCTGTATAGCCAGATAAACTCGTGATCGGTGCGTAGCGCGCCGGGAAGTTTTAGAAACTTTTGAAGCGGCACACTTACGCCTAATTCCTCCTTCAGCTCGCGCCGGGCTGTTTCATCGTAGCTTTCCGATGCGGCGACGTGGCCGGCGGCGCTGGAGTCCCACTTCAAAGGGTGTCGATCTTTCCAACGCGAGCGTTGTTGTAGATAAACGTCGCCTGCTTCGTCAAAGATCAGAATGTGGACAGCGCGATGGAGCAAGTTATTCCCATGCACCTGAGAGCGGCTCGCGTAGCCCAGAATCCGATCGTTTTTATCGACGATCGGGAAGTGCTCGATCTTCGTCAGGCGTGTGTCAGGGCGCGGAAGCGGCGCGATGAAATTCGTCAGGTCGATCCATTGCAGCAACGATAGCTCTTCGGCCCGAGCTTTAGGATTGATGTCGAGATGGGAGGCCACTCTATCCCAGTCAGAGACGCGAGTCCGGAGCAATTTCCGCAGCTGCTTTCTTCTCTGAGAAAACCCAGTGCGAATCAGTTTTAGAAGCAGCTCATCATCGCGCGCGGGCAACTCGAGCGGATCGCGCGGCAAGATTCGCACCACTGCGGAATCGACATCGGGTTGCGGAAAAAAAACCGTCGCACGTACAGAGCGCAGGTATTTTACGCGATGATGCAATTGCACGCGTAACGTCAGCGCTCCATAATCATGTGTAGATGGGGATGCTGAAAGCCGCATCGCCACTTCCTTTTGTAACGTTAACAACCATAGTGAGATAGAGCTTGGTTGCTCAAGGAAGTTTAAGAGCAACGCGCTCGAAATATTGTAGGGAAGATTGCCAAGCAGTTTCACTTGGCGATGCGCAAAGAGCGCGCGCGGATCGAACTTCAATGCATCGTTGTTGAGTACTTCAAGCCGCTCATGGCCAAAGTGTGCGCGCAAAAAATTGGCCAGACGCGCGTCTTTTTCAATCGCAAGAACCCGCGCGCCTTTCTCGAGGATGAATCTGGTAAGCGCGCCTAGTCCGGGTCCAATTTCGACAACATAATCTGCGGGAGTGATCTGTGCCTGATCGACAATCCAGCGAGCAAGATTTTGGTCGTGCAGAAAATTTTGACCGAGCGTTTTGGCTGGCGAAAGAGGTATTTCTCGAAGCGCGGTTCGTATGTCGGAGAGCTTCATTTGAACCTTGCGTTTTGCGCGCTGTGGCGCTGGAATTTGGTTTGTCTGTTCACAAAATTCTGTGAACAAAACGCCCGGGGCGCCGGGAACTTATTCACAAGTTATTCAATGGATTTAGAAGCTCCCAGCGAACCACGCGACCAATGTGACTTGCGCGATGCCTTCTTGCGGTCGGCCAGATATTTTCGCCGCGCATCCTTCAGCGAGACGCCACCGATAAAAAACGCCGTAGCAGCGCGGCCGATCGCGTATGTACCTGCACCAGCGAGCATCCCGCAGACGACATTACCCCAGCCAGGAAAAAACTTCAGGATCGCGCGCGCGCCTTCGCGGAGAAGCATTCCCGCGCCGACGTTTGCTCCAAGCGCTGTGATAAACTCCGTCGCAGCGCGCAAGCTTCGTTCTCGGCCGCTGATGTACATGATTCCCGAGACCATTACGACTTGGAGCGAGGTAAGAATCGGCATGTCCGCCAACGGAATGGGTTGCGCTCCGATCGCCGTGCAAATTGCGGTCGTCGATTTCACCAGCATTTGTGCGACGTGATGCTGCGCTTCGCGATCGCGTGAAATCCGGATCATCTCGATCTTGGCTTGGTTCGGGAGTTCGCTTGCCAGAACCGACAACAAGTCGCGCGTTTCGGCAGAATGCATTTCCGTGAATTGAATGACCTTAACCAAACGATCGCAGATCGCCGGCTGCGTCTTGAGCGCTTCTTCCAGTTGGGCAGCGCGCTTTTGCGATCCGAAAGAGACGCCGATGACCTTGGCATCTCCCAGCACTCCGTCAACGTCATCTTGTAAATGCAACACGAAGTTGGACGAGTTGGCAGAGGACAGGTCCTCGAAATTCGCTTGCCCGTCGTCGAAAAGGAAGATGGCGTCTGGAGGCTGACGTCTTAGGTCTTCGTCGACCTGAGCTGCCGCGGAATCGCCCGCGTCGCGCGCATCCAGGATGGAGATCGTTCCATGACCGGATATGTTCCAGTCGATCCAGCGATGCACAGGCATCAGAGCAACATTCATCTGCTCTTGGGCGCCAGGTGTAAAAAGCGTGTTGACGATTCGGTGCGTCGGCATTTTGCTCGATCCGATGAAGAGAAATCGCGGCGGCCGTTGCTGGAGGAATAATTCCTTAAGCGGTGTTAGCTCGCTGAGAACGGCCTTTCGAATTTTGGAAGGCAGCCTTCCGGCAAGACGTTCGAGCTTTTCAGCTATCTGAAGAAGAGTTGTCTGATTCATCTCTTGATCGGCGGTCACAGGCCGCCGCTGCAGAAGAGAATTGTCGATCTGGAGCAAGAAAAGCGAAAGCCGGAAATCATTTCCCTTCCCTTTATCCTCCGCTTATAAAACGGCCATGAGTTTGAATATTGAAATTCTTTCAAAAGCCGCGACTCAGGCGCGCGGCTTGTGCATGGACGCCGTGCAGGCGTCGCAATCGGGGCATCTTGGGCTTCCGCTCGGCTGCGCGGAGATCGGAGCGGTCCTCTTCGGCTATGCGCTGAAATACAACCCAGATCAACCGCGCTGGATCAATCGCGATATCTTCGTCC
>QHOV01000190.1 GCA_003218885.1 Verrucomicrobiota bacterium
TGTGGAGAGCCGCGCCGACATCGTGCGGCAAGTCACGGGAACGGAGATTCGTGAGACCGTGCCTGACAGTGTGCTCGACGACGCGGTGATTGAATTGGTGGACCTCCCGCCCGCCGAACTCGTCCAGCGATTGCACGAAGGCAAAGTGTACCTGCCCGAGCGCGCGGCTGCCGCCGCGCAAAACTTTTTTAGCGAAGGCAATCTTACTGCGCTACGGGAACTGGCATTGCGTCTGGTGGCAGACCACGTCGGCGTGGACACGCGGGGATATCGCCAGACGCAAGCCAGCGCCGCGTCGTGGAAAAGAGGTCATTGTCTGCGCGTGGCGGTCGGCCCTGGTCCATTTTCCGAACCACTCATTCGCTGGACGCGCCGCATGGCTGATGGTTTGAGATGCCGCTGGCTGGCGGTGCATATTGAAAGTTCGCGGTCACTGACGGAGTCTGCTCAGGCGCAGCTCGAAAAGAACCTCGCTGCCGCCCGCGAACTCGGCGCGGAAGTCTTCACCACGACTGATGACGACCTCGTGCGCGGATTGTTGCGCGTGGCGCGAGAGCAGAACGCTACGCAAATCATCGTTGGCAAACCGACCGGGGCAGGCTGGTTGGAATGGCTGCGCGGAGACCGTCTCCTGCGGCGACTGGCGCGAGAAAGCGGTGATATTGATCTGCACGTCGTCCGCGCCGAAAAGACAAGCAGCGCGCAAATGTCACGGCTTTGGCGTCCGGCATTCGCGTCGAATTTTCAACAATACGTGTTTGCTGTCGAAGTGGTGGTCGCCACAGGCGTTCTGAATCTCGCACTGATGGCCCTGGCCGGACCGCGTGTGCCGGGATTGGTTTTCCTTCTCGCCGTGGTCTTGCTGGCGTTGAAAGTAGGTCGCGGGCCGGTGTTGCTGGCAGGCGCGTTGAGCGCGCTCGTCTGGAATTTCTTTTTTCTCCCGCCGCGGTTCACGTTCGTCATTGCAAAGGTTGAGGACGCCATCTTGTTTGGCCTTTATTTCGTCGTGGCTATTGTGCTCGGCCAACTGGTAGCGCGGATTCGCGCGCAGGAACAAGCGGAGCGCCGCCGCGAGGAGCGGGCTGTCGCGCTCTATGAACTCACACGTGATCTGGCGGAAGCGGCATCCCGCGATGAAGTCGTCTGGCAACTCATATCGCAGGTCAACCGTGTGTTTCGCGCACCCGTCGCGGTCGCGCTGTCAGTAAACGACAAGCTGGCCGCGCATCCTGATAGTTCGCTGACACTTTCAGAAAAGGAATTGGGTGTTGCGGATTGGGCATTTCGTCAGCGAAAGCCTGCCGGGCGTTTCACCGACAGTCTCCCCGGCGCGGAGGCGCTGCATTTGCCGCTCGTGACAGAACGGAAAGCGTTCGGCGTTCTGGCGTTGAGTATGCCAGACAAAAACCTGACACTCGCCCAACGCGACTTGCTCGAAACGTTCGCGCGACAAGCGGCGCTCGTTCTCGACCGTGTTGAACTGCGCACCGCCGCCGAGCAGTCGCGATTGCTGGCTGAGTCTGAAAAATTCAGCCGGACCTTGTTGAACTCCATCTCCCACGAGTTGCGGACCCCTCTGGCGGCCAGCACAAGCGCGGCCTCCGCGCTCGCGACTGCCGACGACGCAACGCCGGAACACCGCAGGGAGTTAATTGGTGAGATTCAGGAGGCGAACGCCCGGCTCAATCGCGTTGTCGGCAACTTGCTCGACGTGGCACGGCTTGAATCAGGCAAGGTTCGCCCTCGTCTCGACTGGCACGACGCGCGCGATCTGGTTCAGACGACGCTGCGCGAATTGCAGCGCGAACTGGCGGCGCACCCTGTGAAGGCCGAGTTGCCCGCCGGGCCTTTGCTGGTCAGGCTCGACGTTTCTCTCGTGCAACACGCCTTGGCCAACCTGCTTCTCAACGCTGGCAATCACACGCCCGCAGGCACGTCGATTGAGGTACAGGCGCAGCTTACGGATGGCACCCTGGTCTTGAGCGTCGCGGATCGCGGTCCAGGCATTCCAGCCGAATGGCTTCCCCGCATCTTCGACAAGTTCTTCCGCGCGCCGAGTGCGCCCACCGGCGGCAGCGGGCTTGGACTTACAATTGTCAAAGGCTTCGTTGAGGCTCACGGCGGAACGGTCACCGCCGACAACCGGCCCGGCGGTGGCGCGATATTCACAATGCGTTTGCCGCAACTCGAAAAACCACCGACAGTCGAGCCGGAGTAATGAGCAAAGAAAACACCCAAGCCGCTCCCGTCGCGCTCGTCATTGACGACGAGCCGCAAATGCGCCGCTTGTTGCGCGTCACGCTGGAGGCGAATGGTTATCGCGTGTTCGATGCGGCGACTGGAAAAGACGGCGTCGCGCAGGCCGCGCAACGCAGACCCGACGTGGTTTTGCTCGACCTCGGTCTGCCCGATCTAGAGGGCGCGGAAGTGCTCAAGCAGTTGCGCGAATGGAGTCGTGTGCCAGTCATCATCCTGAGCGTGCGCGACCGGGAGGATGACAAAGTCGCGGCGCTCGACGCTGGGGCGGATGATTACGTGACCAAACCGTTCAACAGCGCCGAACTGCTCGCGCGTCTCCGCGCCGCACTGCGTCACGTTCAACCGCAAGGCGCTGATGCGATCTTCAGCGCCGGTCACCTGAAGGTAGATTTGTCCAAGCGGGTCGTGCGCAAGTCCGGGGAGGAAGACCGAGGTCTGGGGAGCGAAAGCTGTCGAGCACACCCATTACCTCCGCGTTCATATCGCGCACTTGCGCGAAAAGATTGAAGATAACCCCTCCAAGCCGGAACTGATCATCACGGAGTCTGCCGTGGGATACCGACTCATACCCAAGAGCTAGTGGCCTTCACGCCAAGTCAACTGATGCCGGAAATGCGTTACGTTGATGCCTCTGCTACGTCAGGGAAAAACACAATTACTCGGTTATCACAGTGACCAGCGTTGGGCTAAGATCGGAACCGTCTGCTCAGGCCCGTTAGCGACCGTTGGCTGTGGTGGTTCATTTCTGCGGCTTCGATTGTGGGGTAGTATCGCCCGGAATCAGGCCCATCGACCACTGCACCATCTCAAGCCACATTTTCTGAAAGTCAGGACGTTCCCAGACGGCTTGAACGTGGCCGAGGCCGTTGTAGAGCACGCGGCCATTGCCGTAGTTCCTTGCCCAGACAACAGCAAAATCTTTGTCGGTGCGCTTCACGCCTTTGCGCGAGAGATCGATCTTGTCCGCGTCAAGGCTGAGCAGCACGCGCACGTTTTGCCGGGAGAAATCCTTAATCTGATAAATCTCGTCGAAGAGCATGAACGCCATCGGAAAATTGTTCATTCCGGGGAACTTTGCATCTTCCACGACGAGCGGCGCGTCGAACTGGCCCCACGGGTGGCCATCGAAATAACCGCCGAGCATCTGCCCGTACTCGGGCCAACCAGTGAACGTGATCGCGGCGCTGTGGATGCCGATG
>QHOV01000096.1 GCA_003218885.1 Verrucomicrobiota bacterium
GTCTTGAGATCGGACTCTGTGATCTCAGCCAATAGTTCGTGACGAAGTTTGTCGGCAGTTGCGTTGATCTGCGCGATTACCCGTTGAGCGCGCCGACCGAGCAGCACCATTTTGCACCGGCGATCGTGCGGAGAATTTGTGCGCGTGACCCAAGCCTCCCGCTCCAGGCGATGCAATAACGCCACAACTGTTGGCTCTTCCACGCCCAGACGCGCTGCAATTTCGGCCTGCGTAAGCGCGTCCGGCGCAATGGAGAGATGCATTAGCGTGCGCCATTTGGCCTGGCTCAGACCCATGGGCTTAAGCCGCCGATCTAGCTTTTGTCGCCATGCACGGGCGGTACCGTGGAGCAATTGGCCAAATGTCTCGTCGTTGGACATAATACAGATCAATTGGTTAGCATACTAACCAATTCCGGTTTTCGAGTCTGTCAATCTTCGTTCGGCGCCAGCCTGAAAGAAAAGCCTGCGGCTAGGCGGCGCCAAGACTCAATACTGCATCTTCGATGTCTCGCTCGTGCGGCAAGGCTGCTCTGCTTCATTAAGCAGCTGTCGCTTCCACCACAAAAAGAGCGCCGCGCAAAAACAAAGAGTCAACCAAGGTTGGATCGCGTGGACGAGATAAACATTTTTTTTGATCGGGAACCAGGAATTGAGAATATGCGCGCTGACGAACCCGAGATAGGTCAGCGTGCTGACGGTTCGCAATGCCGGTTGAGAAACGTCAGACCAGCCGGCAATCAACAAATACGCGGACGGAACAGCGATCAGCACGTAAGTGGCGGCTTCGGTCGCCGGGCCGAAAAGCAACATCCACACAATGGCCAGAGACATGGCGCCCAAAAGAAGAGTCGCCCGTGGCCAATGCCGAATGGTTCCCAGAATGCAAATTGCAGCGGCGAGGGCTCCGGCAGTCACTTCCACAAGCGTCCACCACATTGTGGAGATGGGGATTCCTAGCAAGCGCAGCACTAGATAAAAGTCACGCCATCTTCCGTAGTACTCATGCGCTCGACGGCGATCAGACGCGAGATTCACCAGCCAATCGCCATACTGCTGCAGTGTGTAAGACGGCTTCTGAATGAAGAGCGAAACAACGAAGAGGCCGATCAGCACCAAGAGTATTCGAAACGTTAGTTTCTTTGGGAAAATAACTGTAAGCAGCAAGGCAAATGCGATCGGGTATATTTTCCAGTAAACGGCGAACGCGGCGCAAAAAGCACAGGTGAACCAGCGAGATTGCGATGCAGCGCCGGCAGCGACGAGAAAAAGCGCTATGATGATGATATTTGCCTGTCCGTTGTTCAAACTACTCAACGTCAACGGCACAATAAGTAGAAAAAGCCAGGAGAATTCCGTTTTTGAGAAGTCGAACAGTGTTCTCGCGTTAAACCAGAGTGCGAGCGGCAGGGCGAGACCCAGAAGCAACCTCCATAGCACTTCCGCTACATTTTGGGAAATAAGTGTAAAAGGCGAAAAGAGCGCAGCGACCAGCGGGCTATATAGGAATATCCCCTGAGCCCCATAAAGCTGTGCCTGGTGAATCCAAGCTGCGCCGGCATTCCGGTATGTCGGAAAGACAGAATGCCAACCAGGGTGCGCATAGATCCGAACGCAAATGATTGCTACGGAAAGGAACCACAACCACAACGAGGCTAAGAACAATCTCGACTTGGCCGCTGTCACCAAATAAAGCAAGCGAGGTCGGCTGCGAAAAGCAATCAGTTTTAAAGGTGTTTAATATCCCTTCAAGGTCCGACCTCAAAGAGAATCATCTCGCGCTTGGTATAATCAGTCGCGCGAGCGATTGGATGCGCTTTGCGTGGCGCCCACTTTTGCGTTGACGCTGCTTCCTTTTCATTGTCGGCGCGAACGAGGAAATAACGTGTGTCCTCGGGCAGGTCCACGACACTGCTTACATACTCGAGCGGCGCTTTCACATAGAAAAGCACCGGCACATAGCGTGGATTGACTGAATAAACTATCTCGTCGCCCGGCAAGGCGGCATTAATTGTAGCGGCGGCCCTTGTTACCTGCTGCCTGCCGCGCAGAGCAAGCGCGGTGAGTGGATAGCCGATTCCGCCAATGATAAGTCCGAGTCCGACGAAAGCAGTCACCACTCTGGCAAACGGGTCCTTGCTCCCGGGGCGAGTTTGACCGGGCCAATACAGCGCGCCATCGGCATAGCTCATCGCCAGCAGCCACGATGCCGGGACCAAGTACGGCATGCTGTAGCGGGCAACCCCTCCGGGCACGAGGTTTACAACAAGAAAGGGCAGCACAGTCCCCCAAACGAGCGCATGAGCAAGTTGCCGCCGATCGTGATGCTGAAATTTTGAAAACCGCAGCAACGGGAATAGGATGAGCCACGGCAGGAAATAGACGAGACCGCGCGGGACATTTAGGATCCAGTTCACAAATTGGAACTCAGTGCCTTTCAGCCGTTCAGTGAATTGAATCGACCAGTAGTGCATCGTCGCCGGGATCGTCATCGTCCTGACAAACGGAACGGCCCAAGCTGCGAAAATGCCGAGCATGATTGCAAGCGCGACCAAATGGGCCGGGTGAAACAGAAGTCGCCAATTTCTTGTCTTCCAAACGACAGCCAGCACAATTGCATAGAAAAATACAAGAAGCGTGGGCCCCTTCGCGAGCATGCCAACCCCGAGAAAAATCGAGGCCGGAACCCAAATGAGCCACGCGGACTTCTTTTGAATCCAAAAGCTCAACCAACAAATGATGGCAAGCCCGCAGAGAGAAACGTAGAGCCCCTCGATCTCGATCAAGCGGCCTTTTTCAATCATGCCGATATTCGTCAACCAGATCAGCGCGGCGGTCATTGATCCCGTGGGGCCGAGGCTCGCTCGCGCGATGGTGACAAAGGCAATCGCCACCGCGAGCACAGCAAGCGCTGAAGGCAAGCGGGCCGTCCATTCATTTCGCGCGCCAAAAAATTTAAACGACCCCGCCACCATCCAGTTTACCAGCGGCGGCTTCCGGAAATACGGATTGCTGCCCACTTGCGGCACAACATAATCCCCCGTCTTGAGCATCTGGATAGCTGGCAAAATCCGGCGCCCCTCTTCTCCCTTGATGGCCAGCGAACCAAGCGCTGGAAGATAAACCACCGCCCACACCAGCAGCACGATCAACAAAGCTCGGATACGCGAATTCATCGGATGCTGGATGTTGGACATTGCGAGTTTAACGTCAAATCAAACCGGCCCGCAGCTTGACGAGCAGGCTTCACGAAGTTATCCTTAGTGCTTAGTCCGCGCGCTGATGGGAGTGGGAACTGACGTCCCACTCTTTTTAGTCTGCGGGCTGCATGTTTTATGAACGCGGAATTTATTGCCATGCTCGATTACCTGGAGCGGGAGCGCGGGATCAAACGCGAAATCCTGCTCGAGGCGGTTTCGAATGCTCTGCTCTCGGCCTCCAAGAAGAGCGTCGGCGCGTCGCGTGATCTGCGCATCGATATTAATCCGAAGAGCGGTGAAATCCGGGCGCTGGCCAACCTGGTAGTGGTTGATCACGTCGCCAATCCGCAGGATGAGATCGAGCTCTCGAGAGCACGCAAGATCAAACCGGACGTGAACATCGGCGACATCGTGGAAGTAGAAGTCACACCGAAAAATTTTGGGCGCATCGCGGCGCAGACCGCAAAACAAGCGATGATGCAGCGGATTCGCCAGGTCGAGAAAGAAATGATCTACGAGGAATTTAAGGACCGCGCCGGGGAAATCGTCAGTGGAACTGTGCGGCGCTTCGAGCGCTCCGATGTCATTCTCGATCTTGGAAAATTTGAAGCGATCATGCCGCAGCGCGAGCGAGTCGTTGTGGAAGATTACAACGTCGGCGACCGTCTCCGCGCCTACGTGGTCGCGGTCGAAAACGGCGTTCGCGGTCCCGAGATCATCGTCTCGCGCAGTCATCCCAATTTCGTGCGCCGGCTTTTCGAGCTAGAAGTGAGCGAGATCGCTGACGGCACCGTCGAAATCCGCGGTATCGCGCGAGAAGCCGGTTACCGCACCAAGATCGCAGTCTGGAGCGGAAATGAAAAAGTGGACCCAGTGGGCGCGTGTGTCGGCATGCGCGGCTCGCGCGTCAAAAACATCGTGCGCGAACTCAACAATGAAAAGGTCGACATCATTCGCTGGAGCTCCGATCCGAAGGAATACGTTCTGGAAGCGCTCAAGCCGGCGAAAGTGAAAAATCTGGTTTTCGATACAGAGAAAAAGAGCGTGCAGATTTCTGTCGACGAAGACCAGCTTTCGCTCGCGATCGGAAAAAAGGGACAGAACGCACGATTGACTTCCCGCTTGACCGGTTGGGAGATCAACATCGGCAAGGACACATCGGCGACAACCGTGGTGGAGCAAAAGGTCGCCCAAGCTGCACAGACGCTTGCCAGCGCGCTCCCTGTCACTGAAAAGCAGGCGCTCACGCTGGTAAAATCCGGCTTTACCAATTTGGAAGGACTGCGCGATGCGGACGTGCAGGATTTGGTGGATATTCTCGCAGTCGATGAAACAAAGGCGCGCGAGATTTACGAGGCAGTGCACCGGCAGGAACTTGTACAATAACGTGGCTCTGCTTTAGGTGCTCGAGCCATGAGCGAAATTTTGAAGGATCAACGATGGCAACGAAGACGAGCAGCAAAACTGCAACGCGTAAGCCAGCCGCGCACGCGGCTGCGCGCAAGCCTACTGCTCGCAAGCCAGTAGCCGCGCCGAAAACAAAGCTTCTCAAGAAAGAACTAAAGCGGGACGTCGCGCCAGAGCATGCCCATACGGCAGTCCCGGCTAAATCGCGCACGCTTCCGCCAAGGGCAGAGCCGCGAACTACTCCACCGCCGGGCCGCGAAGCAGAGAGCGTCTCGCTCATCGACAGAAAAAAACCGCGCAAGAAGGCAGAAGATAGCGAGGTAAAAACCAAGCGCGATGTTTTACCTCCAATTTCACGCATCCGAGCGTCGCTGGAGGCCCCCGCGGTTCCTCCTAAACCCGCTGCGCCGGCAAAGACCGCGCGAGCACAAACACCTCCGACTCAAGTTCCGCGTGCTACGCTCGCGGACACAACCCCGAAAGAGGTCGAGGTTGCATCGCCTTCCGCTGAGGCAGAAGTCGCACCGCAAAAGATCATCCTTATCAAGCCTCCAATTGTTGTTAAACAGTTAGCAGCTGAGCTTGGCTTAAAACCGCATCAACTCATCGCAGAGCTGATGACGCACAACATTTTCGCCAACATCAACCAGACAATTGAGCCCGATATCGCGGCGAAGATTGCTGAGAATCACGGGTTCGTTCTGGAAAAGGAGCGCCGCGAAAAAGGCGCCGGCGTTCACAAGGTGGAACAGCCAGTCGTTGCGCCGCCTCCGCCGGTTATTGAAAAGGAAGAGGAACTCGAGCCACGCGGCCCCATCATCACGTTCATGGGACATGTCGATCATGGCAAGACCACGCTCCTGGACGCGATTCGCAAGACGCGCGTAGCGGCCGGTGAAGCGGGTGGAATCACGCAACACATCGGCGCTTACAGCGTCAATCATAATGGCGCGACACTTACTTTCATCGACACACCGGGGCACGCCGCCTTCACCGCCATGCGCGCGCGCGGCGCCAATGTGACCGACATTGTTGTGCTCGTTGTCGCTGCCGATGATGGCATCATGCCGCAAACAACCGAAGCCATCAATCACGCCAAGGCCGCGCCGCATGTGAAGATTATGGTCGCCGTCAACAAAATGGATCTTCCTGGCGCGAACTTAGATCGGGTTAAGAAACAACTTCAGGAGCATGGTTTAACCCCAGAAGATTGGGGCGGCGAAACGATTGTTTGTCCGGTTTCGGCAACGAAAGGCACTGGAATTGATCGCTTGCTTGAGATGATGACGCTCCAGGCAGAGGTAATGGAACTCAAGGCCTCGCCTAGCGCCAGACCACGCGGCACTGTCATCGAAGCGCAAGTCGAAGCAGGTCGCGGCCCCACTGTCACCGTGATCGTGCAGATGGGCACATTAAAAATCGGCGACCCGTTTATCTGCGGCGATTACAACGGCAAAGTAAAATCGCTTCTCGACGATCGCGGACAACCGGTCAAGAAAGCCGGGCCTTCGACGCCAGTGAAAGTGCTTGGCTTTACCGGTCTGCCTAATGCGGGCGATGAATTCCTCGTCATGGAATCAGAGCGCGCGGCGAAACAACTGAGCGACGAACGGCTCGAGGCAAAGCGTGCGAGCAAGTTGTTCGTTCCACGACGCGCTACGCTGGAAAGTCTGCTCGAAACCGCCGAAGGCAAAAAAGTTCTGCGCATCGTTTTGAAATGTGACACGCAAGGCTCGCTCGAAGCGCTGGTCGGCGCGTTGAAACAGATCGAAAGCAAGAAGGTCGATCTGGAAATTATTCATTCGGCTGTAGGGCCGATTTCCGAATCGGATATTTTGCTGGCGAGCGCCTCGGATGCGGTGGTAGTCGGTTTCAACGTAAAAGTCGAGACCATGGCTGTACCGGCTGCGAAACGCGAAGGCGTTCAGATCAAGCTTTACAGCATCATTTACGAATTGCTGGATCAGATCAAAGACGCCATGGCCGGGCTACTCGACCCCGAGCTTCGCGAAACAGTCATCGGGCATGCGGAGGTGAAACAGGTTTTCCGGCTAAGCAAAGGCATCGTCGCTGGTTGTTTGGTCACCGATGGCCGCATCGCTCGCACTGCGCGCGCCCGCCTCCTGCGAAAGCGCCAGCCGGTTTACGATGGCGGGATTTCGACGCTGCGCCGTTTCCAGGACGACGTAAAGGAAGTGCGCTCCGGCTTGGAATGCGGCATCAAGCTTGGCGACTTCGGCGAATATCAAGTGGGCGACGTGATCGAGTGCTACCAGCTCGAACAGATTGCGCAGAGATTGTGATTCGTTAGGCATTGGTCGCTTTAGTCCGTTTGGTCGTTTTGGCTTCGTCCGGCGAAGGGACCAGAGGGACGAATAAGACCTGAACGCAATGAAACATCGACAACTCCGCTTAAACGAACTCGTAAAACGTGAGCTGAGTGCAATCGTTGCGCGCCAAATAAACTTCGAAGGCGTGCTGGTCAGCATCAATGCTGTCGATGTTACGCCTGACCTGAAGAACGCCCACGTCTTCGTAAGCATTCTTGGCGCGGCAAACGGGGCGAGCGTGATCGATAAACTGAAAGCGCATCGTCCTGTACTGCAAGCTGAACTGTCTCGCCACGTCGTGTTGAAATACACGCCGCATCTAATTTTTCATATCGACGATTCCATCGAACGCGGCGCGCGCGTCCTTGAGATTTTGCAGGATCTCGAAAAACCCCGTGACCAGAACGAGTGAATGCTGTAGCCACGGCCCTGTGGGCCGTCTATCGTAGCGAATCGTTCCGCTTTGTCCGGACCGCCCGCAGGGCCGTGGCTACAAAATGACTGTTTCAACCCTTGATGAAATCGGCCGCGTCTTGCGAGAGCATCAGCGCTTCGCGATCTTGAGTCACGTTCGCCCCGATGGCGACGCACTGGGCAGCCAGCTCGCACTCGCACTGTCGCTTCAGCAACTTGGCAAGAACGTTCGTGTCTGGAATGAAGACGGCATGCTTGAGAAATATTCATTTCTGCCGCGCTCCGAGTTGTTGACTAAGCCGCCCTCCACCGGGGCGGATGTCGATGTCGCCATCGCGCTCGATACGGCGATTCAAAATCGATTAGGAACCGCGCTCGCCGCGATTCGTTCGGCAAAAATCTGGATCGACATCGACCATCACCGCAGCAATCCCGGCTACGGCGATCTGGTGATCGTTGATCCCAGCGCGCCGGCCACGGGAGAAATCATTTTCAGCCTGATAAAAAGCCAGGGCCTGCCTTTCAATCATGACATCGCGGAAAATCTTTATGCCGCGATCTCCACCGACACTGGCTCGTTTCAATATCCAAAAACCAGCGCGCGCACGTTCGAGATCGCAGCGGAACTCGTGCGCGTTGGCGGTCTCGACGTTGGCCAAATTAGCCAGCAATTATATGAGAACTATCCCCGGCGCAGGCTGGAATTGCTGCGAGAATTGCTCCGGACGACGCGCTTCAAGTTCGGCGACCGAGCGGCAAGCTTCAGTCTCACCTTAAAAACCGCCGCAGATCTTGCTGTTCTACCCGAAGACAACGAAGGATTAATCGATTATCTGCGGGCAATTCGCGGCGTCATCGTCGCGGTCTTCTTTGAAGAACTGGCTGACGGCAAAGTGCGCCTCAGCATGCGTTCGAAAGATGAAGCAGTCGATGTCTGCGCGATTTGCCAGAAATTCGGCGGCGGCGGGCACACACTGGCCGCCGGCGCCCGTGTTCGTGGAAGCCTCGCCGAGGTCGAAGAAAAGGTTCTGGAGGAAATTCGTGAAGTCCTTAAGCGCAGATCCTGACGGCGTGCTGCTGGTCGATAAAGCGGAAGGGATGACGTCGCACGACGTCGTTGCGCTGGCGCGGCGAAAACTGACCACCAAGAAAATCGGTCATTGCGGCACACTTGATCCGATCGCGACCGGATTGCTGCTGCTTACCGTTGGACGTGGTACAAAGGTCCAGGATTTGCTCATGAGCGAAGATAAGGAGTATGCGGGCACATTTGTGCTCGGCGTGACGACCGACACGCAGGATCGACAAGGCAAGGTAATTCAAGAGCGGCCGGTCCCCGCTTTGGATGAAAATCAAATTCGCGCTGCGTTTGAAAAGTTCCGGGGCGACTCTTATCAACTGCCGCCAATGGTCTCCGCGAAAAAACACGCTGGCGTGCCGCTTTACAAGCTCGCCCGCCAGGGAAAAGTCGTAGAGCGCGAGCCGCGCCTGGTGCACGTCTATCGCTACACAATCGATCGGATCTCGTTGCCCGAAATCGACTTCAGCGTCCTGTGCAGCAAAGGATTCTATGTCCACACGTACGTGCATGACATCGGCGAAGCCCTCGGCTGCGGCGCGCACTTGAAATCACTGCGCCGCACGAAATCCGGCCGATTTGATGTAGCAAACGCAATCACGGTCGATCAAATTAAA
>QHOV01000097.1 GCA_003218885.1 Verrucomicrobiota bacterium
TTTGTTTCTGAACAGTTGAACGCGATTTTGGTTGAATTTATTGACCGCGTTTTTGCTGGCCGATTTCGCCCATGACAGGCCGGATGGTTTCGCCGCGACGAACGCCATTGCGGCCGCAGCCGTGAGAAGAACACTCGCGCTTGTGATGCGCACGAGTGAAAAGAAACGAGTTCGACTAAACGGAGGTGGAGTTTTCATATATTTTTACTTTGGAGGTTTGAGATTCTGGCTTGAACGAATTGGAAAGGCAGTAACTGAAAAGTAACGACACCGTTACTTTTAGGGAGCGCGAGATTGGCAAAATGATGGTCAAAGCGTCAATACTTTTAACATTACATTTTTGTAACTGTGGCCGAACGCGCGACTCGCTAATTCTCTTCCCAAAACTCGAAAGGGTTTGAAAGAGGAAATCGCCCCAATCCTGCCGCACCCGGGACCGAGGGGCTGAAAAATCGCCCTTTATTAGCTGATCTACGCAGCCATCACGATGGCGCGCTTCCGGGCGGTTGCGCCGAGAATCCGCTTGCGCAAACGCAATGATTTTGGTGTCGCTTCCACGTATTCGTCGATGTCGATGTACTCGATGGCGCGCTCGAGAGTCATGCGGAGCGGCGCTTCCAGTTGGATGCCTTTGCCTTCACCTTGCGAACGCATGTTCGTAAGGTGTTTCGCCTTGCAGGGGTTCACTGGCAAATCCTCTGGCCGCGCGTTCTCGCCTACGATCATTCCTTCGTAAACGTCTTCCTGCGGCCCGATGAAAAGTCGGCCGCGCGCCTGGATATTGTTGAGCGCGTAAGCAGTGCTGACTCCATTTTCCATCGACACCATTACTCCACGACCGCGTCCGCCAATCTCGCCTTTGAACGGGGCATATTCGCGAAAAAGATGACTCATCAACCCTTCGCCGCGAGTCAGGTTGACGAGATCGGTCTCGAAGCCGATCAGGCCGCGCGTGGGGATGATCGCTTCAATCGAAACGCGCGACGTGTGATGTTCCATTCTGAAAATCTCGCCTTTGCGATTGGCAATCGACTGCAAAATATCGCCAAGGTTCTCATTTGGTAGATCGACGTATAGATTTTCGACCGGCTCGAGCAGATTGCCGTCCTCAGTCCGGTGAAAAATCGCCTCCGGACGCGAGACCATTACTTCGTAGCCTTCCCGCCGCATTTGCTCGACCAGGATTGCGATTTGCATTTCGCCACGTGCATTGATCTCAAACACCCCCGCGGTTTCTGTGTCATTTACCTGGAGTGAAACGTTGCCACGGATTTCGCGAGTCAAGCGTTCGCGAATATGTCGCGCGGTTACGTATTTTCCCTCGCGCCCAGCAAACGGCGAATCGTTTACCAGAATCTGCATTCGAATCGTAGGCGGATCGATATCCACAAATTGAAGCGCCAGCCGTTCTTCGCGGTCTGTGAGGGTTTCGCCGATATAAACTTCCTCGAAACCGGCGAGCCCGATGATGTCGCCAGCGGTCGCGTGTTTTATTTCCACCTGTTCCAATCCCGCGTAGGTAAAAAGCGCCGTGACTGTAGCCCGCTCCCGGCCGCCATCGCGCTGGATGCAGACGATTGAGTCGCCGACTGCGACGCGTCCGCTGACGATACGCCCGAGCGCAATTCTTCCGAGGTAATCGCTGTAATCCAGATTCGAGACGAGCATTTGAAAAAATGGCTCGCTCGAAATTTTTGGCGGCGGCACATGTTGCACAATCGCTTGAAAGAGCGGCGTCATGTCTTCGTTGTTTTCGTGCAGTTCGCGCATGGCAAAACCGTTCTTCGCGCTGGCATAAACAATCGGGAAATCGAGTTGCTCGTCAGTCGCCTTCAGTTCAACAAAGAGATCAAAAATCTCGTCCAGGACCTTGTGCGGGCGCGCGTTTTCCCTGTCGACCTTGTTGATGACAACGACCGGTTTCAATTTGTTCTCCATCGCCTTGCGCAAAACAAAACGCGTCTGCGCTTGGGGCCCATCGTGCGCATCGACAACAAGCAGCACGCCATCCACCATTTTCATGATCCGCTCGACTTCGCCGCCGAAATCGGCGTGACCCGGTGTATCGACGATGTTGATCCGGTAACCGTTCCACTGAAAAGCTGCGTTCTTCGCGCGAATCGTGATTCCTTTTTCACGCTCGAGATCCATTGAATCCATCATGCGCTCTTCAATCTTTTGATTGGAGCGAAACGTGCCCGATTGGCGCAACAGTTGATCGACCAGCGTCGTCTTGCCGTGATCGACGTGCGCAATGATGGCGATATTACGAATCTTATCCATTGAGGGGAGGCTCTCCCGAAGTGGGAGCCGCGAACACTACGACAGACGGCAGTCGAGTCAAACAGGGGCGACACCGGCGCGAAAATCTACGCTGCGAGGCTTGGCCGCTGCGCAGTGACTAGGCGCGTGATTAAAACTTTTGAGTATATATTCTGACGAGTCGCAATCGATACAAGCCTGCTGTGCGCTCGGACACTTCGAGTCAACGACTCGAAGTGTCCGAATGTCTTCAGCAGAGACGACGCTCTCTGCACGCCATCGTGTGATTACTCCTATTGGCAACCGGGCAGCTTGAAGCTGGCGATTCGCGTTTGCCAGCCCGCTGTCGACGATAGCTGGCCCGCCAACGTGTAGTACTCGTTGACGTACCAGAAGGTGCAGTCGTCCGTCGGGTCGACCGTCATGTCGGTATAGTCGCCCCACCGCGAGTTGGTCGTCCTCTGCACACCGGTCCCGTCGATGATCGTGCCCTCGCCCAAAGTCATCTGGCCAAGGGGGTCGCCCTTCAACCGGCCGGTGTACCGAATTCCCGGATAAACATCGGTCGCATTAACGACGCTATAGCCGAGAGCCATGTTACCCTTCTTGTCCTGTGCGATGCTGCCCATCCAGCGATGGACGCCGTCCCCCGGTGCGTATGTGCCCTGCTGGTAGACGGAGTAGGTCCCGCCGGTCCGCCGAATCTCGTACCAGCGCGCACCAGCAACGCCGGGAGTCGCTTCGACAGACTGGTTGGTAACCAGCGATTCGTACGTGCCAAAGTTGCGGTAGCCGAGCCGGAAGGTCGGCCGCTGCCGATACGACAGGATGTCGAGATACTGCGCCGGGTTAGTGATGCCCGGCTGAGGAAGGCAGTCGCGGCTGCCTGGGGCGCAGGGGAAGATCGAGTCGAAGCTGGCAACCGGGAGCTGTGTCTTTAGGGTGATTGATGCCACGGGATTTGCCTGCCACTTCACGCTGAGTTCCCAAATGTTGAGTGCGTCGAAGGTTGCGCCGTAGCCGGCACCATCGTCCTGCGTCCCGACAAGCGGCGCGGGAGCACCATTTGCTGGCTTTGTCCTACCGTCGATGTCCGGGGGGAGCAGGCCATCGCCGACCAAGGGCAACATTCCGGGGGCGTTCCCATCCAGGAAGAAGCTAACGACGCGGGCGTTCGGATCTCCTGCGAGCATCTTGTCGCGTTCGAGCGCGTAAACGCCAATGCCGTACTCAACAGTTGGCCCGAATTCGCGCGTGGTGATGATGTACGAATTCCTCCAGAGCCCATATTTTGGATAGTCTGGGAAGTTTACGCCTGTGGAGAAGGCGTACCGGTAGTAGGCGCCGGTAGGATCGCCGGTCTGGGAGACGGCGACACAGTTGAAGTATTCCGGACCTCTGGTGGTGAACTGGGTGAGGATCCAGCGATCCTCCAATTGGTCGTACAACACGACTGGATCGCCCGATGGGTCGGTGCAGTCAGTAATCGGAAAGCCGGCCCAGAGCGTGCCGGTGTCCACCGGCCCGAGAAGCTTATTGCCGGTCTTGTCGTAAACAGCGAAGACGAGGTTAATCATCTCAACGTAGTGGTTCGGTCCCACCTCGCCGTTTGGGTCGGGCGGGTTTACCCGGAAACCGAAGATGTTGAAATTGTCCTGGTTGGACAATCCTTCAAAGTTTGCCAATGGACTCGGAATGGCAACGGCAGCGCTCGACGCCTGAAGTGCTGCATCGCCGCTTTTATAGCCTTTGGACTGGGCCCTTGGTCCGCGTTCCGGTCGGATTTCTAGCAATTTGGATGGGTCGGCAACGTGCTTTTTCGCCAGCGGCAAACTGCGGAGAGCAGGCGATACGTCAAAAGCGACGGCTTTGGAAAATGTTGGAGTTAGAGGCTGCGGGCGCGCAGTCTGCTGAGCAGCAGCGGGCGGAGATGCCGCCAGAAATACTAATGCTGCTGCGGCCATCACAAGGAGAATCGCAGCCATAATACGGACATGTGCAAAGGCACGATTTTTGCTGATTCGACGGAGAGTTTTCATATGCTTTTAACTGCGAGTGGAGGTAGAATTCGGGTTGACTGAGCTTGCGGGAATCTGAGATTGGCAAAACAACCTCGAGAGCGTCAAGCAAGATTTCCTTTTTTTTTCGGCGCGGACTTCGCTTTACCGATTCAGCGGCTCCTGCGGCTACGAGACGGTTTCGAGCGCGGAGGTTCGCTCGGTAGCCTCAACCCATTTGCCATGCTCGCGGATCAAGTCTTTCAGTCGATCGACCGCTTCCACTTCTGGGATGTTGAATTTCACGGCCGTTTTGCCGACGTAGAGATTCACCTTGCCAGGCGCTCCGCCAACGTATCCAAAATCTGCGTCCGCCATTTCACCCGGGCCGTTCACAATACAGCCCATGATGGCAATCTTTACCCCCTTTAGATGCGAGGTGGCTGCTTTGATTTTTGCCGTGGTGGTTTGCAAATTGAATAGCGTCCGTCCGCATGATGGACAGGCGACATAATCAGTTTTGAAAATCCGCGAACCGGCGGCCTGCAGAATGTTGTAACTCAAACGCAGCGCTTGTCCCGGCGCTTCCTCGCCCTGCACCAAAATCGCGTCGCCGATTCCATCGCACACGAGCGAGCCGATGTTGGTGGAGGCAGTGAGAAGCGTGTCGAGAAATGTGGGAGCGGCCTCAGTGCCGCGACCGTCGGGACGCTGAGGTCCCTCCCACTTTTTGAAAATGTCTTTCAGTAAAATTGGATGCCGCGCGTGCAATTGCGCCGCCAGCAAACGGAACGCAGCAATGACCGTTAGATCGACATCGTCCCTTACGGTGACAAATTGCGCACTCCGCTCGGCATTGATTTTGGCAATCGCTGAGTCATCGCGTGGATCGATCTCAACTACGTTCGCGCTTTGGTAAACAATCTCTGGCTTGTAATCTCCCATTTTGTCGATCTTGTGCGCGATCTTGTCGAAATTTGCCTGCCTGACGACTACTCGAATCAATTCTGCGCCGCCGAGTTTTATACCTGCGCGTTCAATCGTCTCCGTGGCCCGTCGTTGATACGAGAACGGATCGAATGACAATTCGATGTTGGGTGTTCGATGTTCGGCGTTGGATGTTTTCTTAATGTTCTCGATCAGCGCTTTCGCGACTGGGATTTCGTGAGGGCTATCCTCGGTGAGCGAAACGCGGATGGTATCGCCGATTCCATCTGCTAGAAGTGAGCCAATCCCGATTGCACTCTTGATCCGCGCATCTTCGCCTTCACCGGCTTCAGTCACACCGAGATGCAGCGGATAATTCCAGGTAGGGGCGATTGACCTCAATCGCCCGGGCGGTTCGGGTGAACCGCCCCTACCATTGCGCGCATCTTCAGCGCCGATCTCATTTAATCGCGCGACCAGCAACCGATATGCCGCGATCATCACTTTCGGGTTGCTCGCTTTCATCGAGAAAACCAAATCGTGGTAATTCAAGTCGCGCGCAATCCGCACGAACTCGAGCGCACTTTCCACCATGCCGAGCGGGGTGTCGCCGTAGCGATTCAGGATGCGATCCGAAAGCGAGCCGTGATTTGTTCCGATGCGCACGGCGATCCCGCGTTTCTTGCAAAGCTCCACCAGCGGCGAAAACCGCTCGCGAATGCGCGCCAGCTCGGCCGCATACTGCTCATCCGTGTATTCGCGGATAACGAACTTTTTCGAATCCGCGTAGTTGCCCGGATTGATTCGGACTTTGTCCACCCATTTCGCTGCTTCCATCGCTGCCTCAGGCTTAAAATGGATATCCGCGACTATCGGCACGTTGCAGCCGCGCTCTCGCAAACCTTTCACGATGTGCTCGAGATTGCGTGCGTCCTTTACCGTAGGCGCAGTGATTCGGACTATTTCGCAGCCCGCATCCGCCAACTCGATTGTCTGCTGGATCGATGTCTCCGTGTCCATCGTGTCACACGTGATCATCGACTGAACACGGATGGGGTTGTCCCCGCCGATTCCGACGTTCCCAACCTTCACCTCGCGCGTGGTGCGGCGATGATAACGAAGAGGATCAATGCAATAGTTCACGAGAATTCGAATGTACGAAGGCTCGCGCAAGCTCGCAACGAGCGCAGCCTACGGCGTCTGGCTATTCTTCGCTGACGACTGCGATTCGAGTTGGTCAAGTTTTTTTCTGACAAACGGCAGATCCTGCACATCGAAGAACGTGATATAGAGCATGTAACCGATGATCACCGCCGCGCAGCTGGTCTGCACGACCTCCAGCACGCGCATGTTCACCGGTTTGCGCCGCACCGATTCGATGAGCGCCAGCACAATGTGGCCGCCATCGAGCACTGGAATCGGTAACATGTTCAAAATCGCCAGGTTCACATTTAGAATGACGCTGAACCACAGCGCCAGTTGCCAGCCGCGTTCGCTTTGGAAAAGCAGATAGTAAATGCGACCGATCCCGACCGGGCCGCTCAAGTGCTGCAACTTTACGTCCGATTTCGGCGAGGCAACCGCACCAATCGTCTTTAAGGTGCTGGTCACGCTGTTGTAAACCTGTTCGATTGGATTGGGATGCTGGATCGACACTTTGCCGGTCGTGTCCCATTGAATTCCAATGCGTGGTTTCATTTCGCCGGCCGTGGGTAGAAGCGTCGGTTTCACGGGGACGTCAATCTTGGCACCGGCTCGCTCAACATGGAGAACGAGCGCGTCGTTGGGATGTTTGCTGATGTATTCCAACAAAGCAGCCGGCGTGTTCGGTTCTACTTTGTCGATGATCGGTGTCTCTGCCGGATAGATAAGCAGCTGGCGCACACTTTTCCTGCGCCACCCGCGAGTCTCCGCTTTGTAAGGCTCCACCCAAACCATTTGCACCGCGCCGTCTCGCTGGAATTTCACCGCGATTTTGTCGCCTTCGCTTCGCACAACATCCCAGCTCACGCTGTCGTTCATCCCCATAAAACGCCTTACGGGTTTGCCGTCCACCGACAGGATTTTGTCCCCGGGTTGCAGGCCGACCTTTTGCGCCGGCGAATCTGGCGCAACGTAACCAATCACAGTCGTTGAATCTGCTTCGCTCACGGGATGACCGACCGCCCAAACGATGGCGGCAAAACAAAGAGCCAGCAGCAGACTGAATAACGGGCCGGCGATGGCTACGATGATTTTGTCGAGCGCGGAAATTTTCGGTAGCTTCGCCCTGTCGATGTCCGCCTTGCCCTCGATGATATCCATCGGCGCAAGTTGGGGCAGCGCCACGAAGCCTCCGAACGGCAGCGACCCTAGCGAGTATTGGACGCCGTTGATCGTCTTTTTCCAGAGCGGTTTGCCGAACCAGACACCGAATTTTTCTATGTAAAGCCCTCGCCAGCGCGCCGCCAGAAAATGCCCCAGTTCGTGCACCACAATAAGCAGGTTAAAAAGAATGAGAACCTCGAGCAGGATAAAGATGACGCGGATGATGTGCAGAAGCATTGTGATTAGTCTCTGGTAATCAGGGGTTGGTCATTGATTGGACACATCATCGCATCTGCCGTTGTAACTCTTTTAACGATTTCGCGATTTGACGCATCCCTGCGCTTCATTGCGCGCCCACTGATCGGCTTGCAATATTGCATCGAGATCAGGGTGCGCAACGGGCGCGTGCCGATTCATCACTTCTTCAACAATGCGCCAGATGTCCGGAAAACGCACTTGTCGATTTAAGAAGGCTGCGACCGCGATCTCGTTCGCGGCATTCATCACAGCGGGTAATGTGCCACCGGTCTCGCCCGCCCGCCGCGCGAGATTCATCGCGGGAAAGTCGTCGTAACGCGGCGTGAAAAACTCCAACTTCGACAATTTCGAAAAATCGAGCGGCGGCAAAGTGTTCGGGACGCGGTCTGGCCAGGTTACTGCATATTGAATCGGGAAACGCATGTTGGAATAACTCAACTGCGCCAGCGTCGAGCCGTCTGCAAACTCGACCATTGAATGGACAATGCTCTGCGGATGAATGACGACCTCTACGCGGTCCATCTCGACGCCAAAAAGCCAGTGGGCCTCGATCATTTCCAAGCCCTTGTTGAACAGCGTCGCGGAATCGATTGTGATCTTCGGTCCCATGTTCCAAGTCGGATGCTTTAACGCCTGCTCTGCTGTGATCGAATCGAAATCTTTCCGCGGCGTTTCCCGAAACGGTCCGCCGGATGCGGTGAGGATGATCCGACGGACGTCGGAAACATCGAACGCCGAACGTTCTGCCCCGAAAGGATTCGAGGTTGGATGTTGGATGTTGGATGTTCGACGTTTGCCCTCCAAGCACTGAAAGATCGCATTGTGCTCTGAATCCACGGGCAGAACATGCACGCTATTCTCACGCGCCTCCCGCATCACAATTTCGCCCGCCATCACCAGGATTTCCTTGCTCGCGACGGCGAGATCTTTTCCGGCCTCAATCGCAGCGAGAGCTGGACGTAAACCTGCCGTGCCAACGATCGCCACCAGCACCATGTCCGCGTTCGTCAGGCACGCGATTTCGAGCAAACCCACTTCTCCGGAAAAAATCCGCGGTTGGTAATCGAGTGCTCTCCGAAGAACGTCGATCCGGGTCTCATCAACCAGGCACACCGATTCCGGCCGGACTTCGTTCGCAGCCTCCGCCAGCTTCTGCGCATTGCTTTTCGCCGCGAGTCCGACAATTTCCATCCGCTCCGGAATATCGCACGCCACTTTGAGCGCACTTTCGCCGATGGATCCAGTCGCGCCCAAGAGAACGACGCGCTTACGTCCCTTGGAATTTTCCATTCTCATTCAGACTTTAACCACGGATGGACACAAATTCATAAAGACACTGGTGCCCGGTAATCACGCGGATTCACGCGAAAAAATTCTGCTTAGCCATCCTTCCTCTTCTATTCGCGTCTATTCGCGTCATTCGCGGGCAAATCTTCTCCTCTTCGTGTAAATTAGTGTTAATTCGTGGTTATGACACGCGAATGACCAATCGCAGATAGAAAAACAACAGTGGCGCGGTGAAAAGCAGACTATCCAAAAGATCGAGCGCGCCGCCAATTCCCGGGAGCAAATTCCCCGAGTCTTTTACGTCAGTGCTGCGTTTGATGATGGATTCAGCCAGGTCGCCGAGCACTGCGGCAAATCCGAGAAGCAATCCCAAAATCGTTGCGTGAGTCCAGGTCAGTGCCGCCAAATGGCCAGGCATTAGTTTAAACAGTGCCAGGCTGCACAGCAGCGCAAAAACAATCGCGCCAAAGAAACCTTCCCAGGTTTTCTTGCCGCTGATGTGCGGGACCATCAGATGCCGCCCGATCGCACTGCCGGTCAAGTACGCTCCCATGTCTGCAAATTTTGTGACCGCGATCAAATAGAGGACGTAAAACTGTCCCGTGAGTTGGCCGCTGCTCGAACGCGGGGTCAGATAAACAATTTTGGTGATGAAATTATAAAGCCAAAGAACATAAAGCAGACCGAACAACGTGTAAGCCATCGTTTGCAACGGTTCGTCATGTCGCAGTCGCGCAAACATTTGTCGTCCGAAAACCGTCAGCAGGAAAAAAAGCAGGACAGCAACTTCGAAATCGTAGGAACCCGCGGGCCCGATTTTTGAAAAGTAATAAAAACTGCCGCCGAGCATGACTGCGCCGCAAATCATTCCGGTGATTTTGAAATTGGGGAGTCCTTTGTGGTCGAGCATCCGGTAAAATTCCAGGAGCCCGATCATCCCGAACACACTGATCAACAGCCAAAACAAGATCTCGTATCCGGAAAACATGATCAGCAGCGCGACCGTCCAAAGCGCGATCGTGCTGGCGAATCGCAGAATGAACGCGGAACGGGACGTGATCAGGTTCGTCCCGGTTTGCTCAAGAGTCACGGGCATGCAGTTGCATCATTCCTAAGGAACGAACTGGGCGCAAGCCAAGATGAGTCGCCACCTCGCGCAGTCCCATTCGATGTATTGGTCCCGTTCGACTTCGCCCCAGGCTTCACCTAGTTTTCCGTTGTGCAAAAGATGATGAAGGCCGTCGTAAAGGCCAAAGCCGAGCCGGGGCTCTGGCTTGAAGAGGTTTCTGTTCCAGAAGCTAAGGGCGACGACGTGCTCATTCGTGTGTTGAAGGCCTCGATCTGCGGGACAGACGTGCACATCTATAATTGGGACGCCTGGGCGCAGGAAACGATCCCTGTGCCGATGACGATTGGCCACGAGTTTGTCGGCGCCGTTGATGCTGTAGGTGATCACGTGAAAGGCTTTGCGCGCGGCGATCTCGTTGTGGGTGAGGGACACATTACCTGTGGACATTGCCGCAATTGTCTGGCTGGGCGCCGTCATCTTTGCCCAAACACGCAGGGCGTTGGCGTCAATCGCCCCGGTGCGTGGGCGGAGTTCGTAGCGATTCCACAGGACAACTGCTGGCACGCCGATCCGTCGATTCCGCTTGAGGTGCTTTCCTGTTTCGATCCGCTGGGCAACGCGGTGCACACCGCTCTCTCGTTCGATCTCGTGGGCGAAGATGTGCTCATCACCGGCGCGGGGCCGATCGGTTGCATGGCCGTTCCCATCTGCAAACGGGCCGGTGCCCGTCATGTCGTGATCACCGACATGAATCCGTATCGCCTTAGTCTGGCGCGAAAAATGGGCGCTGATCTCGCATTGGATATGCGCACTGAAAAAGTGACCGACGCGATGCAAAAGCTCGCGATGAAAGAAGGCTTTGATGTCGCCCTGGAAATGTCCGGCAACCCGAAAGCGTTGGCCGACATTTTGCCGAACATGTTTCGCGGCGGCAAAATCGCGTTGCTCGGCATCATGCCTGGCAGCGCCGCGATTGACTGGACCACGGTAGTTTTTAGCGCGCTCACATTGAAAGGAATTTACGGCCGCGAAATGTACGAAACTTGGTACAAAATGACCGCCATGATCCAAAGCGGCCTCGATATCTCGCCGGTCATCACGCACCGGTTTTCCTACAAGCAATTCAAGGAAGCCATCGAGCTCATGAAATCCGGCAACTCCGGCAAAATTGTGCTCGATTGGAGCGATGTGTCATCCTGAGCAAAACCCATGAGCGGTTTTGCTCAATTATTCGGGCTGAGAACCCGGTTGCACCTTCGCAAGTTGGGGCGGACGTGGAAATTCGGGATGACCTCGCGCCCGGAACAGCGGTGGCTCAGAAACTATGCCGCACAGCGTTACCGCGGAGTGGGGGCGATTGTCGATCTTGGCTGTTTTCTCGGCGCAACAACTATCGCCCTGGCGGAAGGCCTTGTATTGAACCGCAAAGCAAAGCGTAAGCAGATACACGCTTACGATCTTTTCACATGGAACGAACGTTATGAAGCCTGGGCCAGGGGAAAAGAAGTGGAAGGATTGTTTACTATTGGCGGCAGTTTTTTACCCGACTTCCTTCGGCGCACACAGAGATGGCGCGACTACATCGTCATACACGAGGAAGATCTGAGACACGCGCGCTGGGAACACGGCCCGATCGAATTTCTTTTCATCGACGCGATGAAGTCTCCCGAGGTGGCCACTGCGATCGCCTCGAACTTTTTTCCGCACCTGGTCCCGGGCAAAAGCTATGTCGCTCATCAGGACTTTCCGCACTGTTTCGCCCCGTGGATCCATTTCCTGACATTTCGGCTTCGCGATTACTTCAGCTTCGTGGCGGATCTTCATCAATCGAGCCTCTTCCGTCTCGAGAGAGAAATCGAACCGCAGGCCTTGGTGGGCGATTTATCACCAGCCGCAGTTTCATCCGCTGAAATCGAAGCTGCCTTTGACTATTCGATAAGTCTGGTAGGCGACGATAAGAAGGCCAATGTGATAGCTGCGAAAGCCGTCGCCTACGCGGCGCGCGGCGAGTTTCCCCGAGCCCACGAGATGTTGACCCAAAGTCGCTACGGGCCTGCGTCCCGCGCCGATGAATTCAACAAGGTTAAGGCCATGATTGAGCGAAAGCTCGCAACGCAGGAACCGATGACTTCCGATGCGCGAGCGCCTGCGAACTAGATAGCGCTTAGCGCAGCGCCGCCGCTTCTTCTTGGCGGCCTTCGAGCTCGAGCACCATTCGCTTAATGTGTTTGTAGTTCTGGTGCGATTGCAGGAACCGCAAGCTTTCCTGCGGATCACCCCATTTCAGGACTTGGATGGTTTCCTGGCGCGCGCCCCAGGAATTCATTTCGCGCTGGTTCGCCATGTAAAGGTCAATCGTGTTTCGTCCGGAAAGCGCCCAGCCGTAATCTTCCACGCGGTAATTTTGCCCCGTGGAGAGCAGGCGAAGGACCGTGCCGGCCGGCCAGCGCGACCAGTCGGCCGCGGCGCTGCCGATCTGGGGCGGTCGGCCGCTTTCGCCACGGCTACGGCGCCCGGGCGAAACCGCGACAGCGCGCCTGACGCTGTGTGTTGTTCTCGTCACGCCTTTTGTGGTACGCGTGATCCGGCGGCTGCCGGACGTTTCTTCCATTGAGAACGGTTGAAGCGGGGGCGAGTACGAAACGGTCTCATCCACCGGAATAGCGCGGGGAGCTTCATACGCCAGCGTCGCACGCGCTACAACTTCGGCTCGGTGGATGGCGGGACCAGCCGCATGGAGTTCTCCGCCGAGCGCGTTGTGATTGCTGTATTCGCGATGGTCGGATTCAGTATGCGTATACGCTGTGGTGCGCACATTTTGGAAATCCGTTTTCGTCAGCGGGCGCTCGTATGGCGGCAGCGCGCGCTCGGTGGTTCCACAGGCGCTGAGAAAAACAATGGCGATGAACGCCGCGAGAACGGCTAACGCAAGATTACGACGCTGGGCGTAGGTCAAGGTGGATCGCCGGCCAAGTTATTAACAGTTATTCACAAGCAGCGCAAGTGCTTTTTACACAAAACAAGTCTTGGTTTCTCAATCTCCTCTTTTCCCAATTTAAATTCCTGGGTTCATGGTTTCCTGATTGACCTTTTCTGCGTAATCTCCGGTTTACTTATGATCGCTGAATTCGAAAAACAGCTTTCTCAAACGCTGGAGGAAATTAAATCGCAAGGTCTTTTCAAAACCGAGCGGGTGATCACCAGCCCGCAGGATGCGCACATCGCGATCACCGGCGGCAAACGCGTGCTGAACATGTGCGCAAATAATTACCTCGGGCTCGCCGATCATCCCTCGTTGATCACCGCTGCGAAAGAGGCGCTCGAGACGCACGGTTTTGGAATGGCGAGCGTGCGTTTTATTTGCGGCACGCAGGACATTCACAAGGAGTTGGAGGCCGCGCTCACGAAATTCCTCGGAACAGAAGAGACGATTCTCTATCCATCATGTTTCGACGCCAATGGCGGTTTATTCGAAACGCTGCTGACCGACAAGGACGCGGTGATCAGTGACGAATTAAATCACGCCAGCATCATTGACGGCATCCGGCTGTGCAAAGCGCAACGGTTTCGTTACAAGCACAACGACGTGGCAGATCTCGAAGCGCAACTCCGTGCAGCGAACGATGCGCGGTTCCGATTGATCGCCACTGACGGCTGTTTCTCGATGGATGGAACGATCGCGAATTTGGGCGGGATTTGCGATCTCGCTGAAAAATACAACGCGCTTACCATGATTGACGACGCGCACGCGACCGGTTTCCTCGGCAAAACCGGGCGCGGCACACACGAATATCGCGGCGTCATGGGCAGGATCGACATCATTACCGGCACGCTGGGCAAAGCGCTCGGCGGCGCTAGCGGCGGGTTTACCAGTGCTCGCAAGGAGATTGTCGATCTTTTGCGGCAACGCTCGCGCCCATATTTGTTCTCCAACACCATCGCGCCGCCAGTTGTCGCGGCTTCGTTGAAGGCGCTCGAACTTCTCAGCGCATCGACAGAACTGCGCGACAAGCTCGAAGAAAATACAAAATATTTTCGCACCGCCTTGACCGAACGCGGCCTGACGATCAAGTCCGGGGTGCATTCGATCGTCCCGATTATGATTGGCGACGCAGCGAAGTCGCAGAGGTTCGCCGCGCGAATGCTGGAAAAAGGCGTTTACGTTATCGGCTTTTTTTACCCGGTCGTGCCGCACGGCACCGCACGTATCCGCACGCAAGTCTCCGCCGCTCATTCGCGCGAAGACTTGGAATTCGCGGTCAACGCCTTCGCCGAAGTGAACGAAGAATTGAAAAATCCGTAGCGGCGGCTGTCTTCAGCCGCAGGAGGCGCCAGCAGTAATGGTTTACATGGTCATCGAGCATTTCAAACAAGGCGCTGCGCCGGATATTTATCGGCGTTTTCGCGAGAAAGGACGAATGATGCCTGAAGGTCTCGAATACGTTTCGAGTTGGATCGACCTCGACTTTAAAATTTGTTATCAGCTCATGAGAACTGAGGACTTCACACTTTTCGACAAATGGATCTACAGTTGGCGAGACTTAATGGAGTTCGAAATCATCCCGGTGCGCACTTCAGCGGGAGCGGCCGAAGTGATGAACAAAAAGCTTTAGGAAGCCGAGCTGCTCGGTCTCCTCAGATTTGCCCTCCTCAAATAAAGTGGCGCGAGGCGGCGCGCGGAGCAGATTATGGTGTGCACAAAATTGCCAGCACCAATGTGGATTGGAGCGTTCTCCGCGAGGATTTCCCGATTCTGCGCGAGCAGGCGCACGGCCATCCGCTGATCTATTTCGATAGCGCGGCAACCTCCCAGAAACCACGCGCGGTGATCGAGGCGCTTCGGAATTTTTACGAGCACGAGAACGCCAACGTTCATCGTGGTCTGCATACACTGAGTTCGCGTGCGACGGAAGCTTATGAAAAGGCGCGGCAGCGCGTCGCGGAATACATCGGCGGGGCGAGCGCCGAGGAAATCGTCTTTACGCGCGGAACCACTGAAAGCATCAACCTCGTGGCCCAGGCATGGGGTGGAAAATTTATTCGCGAAGGGGACGTGATCCTGCTGACGGTGATGGAGCACCACAGCAACCTTGTACCGTGGCAATTGTTGGCCGAACGAACGGGTGCGCGGCTCCGCTTTCTCCCGGTCCGTGATGACGGGACGCTCGAGCTCGAGCAGCTGCCTGCGCTGCTCACGCCTGAGGTGAAACTCTTCGCTTTCACGCACATTTCAAATTCCCTGGGCACAATCAATCCAGTAGCTGAACTTTGCGCGAAGGCGCACGCCGTCGGCGCACTCACGCTGGTGGATGCGGCGCAGAGCGCGGGGCATTTACCGATTGATGTGCGCGAGTTGTGCTGCGACTTCCTGGCATTTTCCGGGCACAAAATGTGTGGACCGACCGGCATCGGCGTGCTTTATGCGCGGGCAGAGATTCTCGATTCCATGCCGCC
>QHOV01000179.1 GCA_003218885.1 Verrucomicrobiota bacterium
TTGGGCCGGCCAGAAAGTCCCGGAGCTTTAACCAATCGAGCCCGCGTCCCGCGGTCCGCACGGAACTGCCGACGTTCGATTCATCCACCAGCACCAACACTCGGGAACGAGCGTGAACATCTGAATCTCTCTTTCGCATCCAGACAGGAATCAACTACATCCGCTCAGTTCTAGCGAGCACAACTTCCTCTTCAAGTTCATCGCCTGCGATTTTCGGTGTAGTCTGCCTGCTCAGTTTTTAACTAGCCATTTGCGGTAATCACGGCGTGAACTTGTAGATGGCTCCGTCGTCGTTGTCGCCCCCGTGAACGGTGGCTCCATAAAAATTTCCGAACCCATCGACGACCATCCCGTTATAGGCAAACGCGCCATCTGGAGGGCCTTCGAAGGGATGAACTACGGTCTCCATCCACTGACCGCTGCCAATAGGACTTAGCTTAAAGATGGTGCGCCCGCCGAAGAAGGTCATTACAAGGCGAACGTGGACGTGATGATGGCGATCGACGCGCTTGAGCTTTCCATCGAGATGCGGCCCGATGTTGTGATCCTCGTGACTGGCGACGCCGATTTCGCTTATCTCGCCATCAAGCTGCGCCGGCACGGGATCCGCGTGGAAGTCGCGTCAGTCGCCGCAAATCTCGGGAACATGTTGAGATCAGCCGCGAACGACGTGATCGATCTGGCTCCGCTCTTTCGGACTTTCGAGATCAAACAAGTTCAGGATGCGCCAGCGCAGGTATCACATCCAGCGCAGTCCGCCTCAGACGGACGCAGACGCCGGCCACGGTTTCGTCCGATGCAACGGCCGTAAACTTCGAATTGTATCTCAGTTGCTCCCGCCACGCTCGACCGCTGGAGCGGGTGAGTCTCCGAAGAATTTTTGATGTTTGAGGTTTGATGTAAGCGGCAGAGTGTTGGGAATTATGGGACACAGCAAAGGCAGAGACAACGCTAAGAAACGCGCAAAACGCCGGAAGAAGACGGAGCGCCTGGCCCTCGCGAAGAAGAAGCAGGCGGCAACGAAATAATACGCGGCGACCTCAGCTCCTGAGATTGAAAAGTCGCGGTCGCATACGTGCTCTATTCTGCGAAATACTTCGCAGCGAGGAATTGCGCGCCAGCGCCGAACACTTTGGCCGCTGCTTTGCTACCCAGTAGCTTTCGCAACAAAGATTTGGCTTCGTTTTTCTCCTGCTCCGATACTTTGGCTTGGTCGATCGCGATGATCACTTTCTCCAGCGCCTCCGTAATCGCCTGCTGCTGCGGAGTGCGCCCTGCAATCGGCGCTTGTTCCCGCTTAGAAACGCGGGCTCGTCGGCTCTTATCGATAGAGATCGAGACCGGGGGCTCCACGCCGCCTTCGAGCACTTCGACTCCGAAGTCGTTTATCCTGGCAAAGCCGGACATCACACCCATCCCGCTCTTATCTTCAAGAGGGGTCCAATCGATAAGTCTATACTCTGAAAGCTGGGCCACAGCGCCCAACCAGTCACGGCGACTTATACCTCCCGGGGGCGGGACCGCGTGCTCAGCCTGGCCGAACGGAAGAGAACCTTCGCTTCGACGTTCATAGAGAAGCTGCAGCAGGCATCCTCTGACAACAGAATCTTTCATTAAACTTTGCCAATATGCTCCGCATCTCGCGCACCAACAACTGACGCGGCAACCCCAGTCACCGCTTGCTCCGTTCAGCTGTCGGCTTTCGCCCCAATGCCCGGCATTGTGAACCCGATCGCTTTCAAATCCGCCGCAAGCAACTTTGCCTGCTCTGTCGTGAGCTCGACCAGCGGCGGCCGCACCCTGGTCCACTCGGGGTCGTTCGCGTAAATCGCAATCGCCTGCTTCAATGCTGCGATCATGGACGGAAACTTCCTGCTAGTGAACACCTCACGCACGACATTTAGTTTCGATTGTTGTTGATCCGCGTTATCTGCATCATCCGCGGTGTTCCACTGTCTGTACAGCTTGCGAATCGCCGCCGGGCTCACGTTGGCCGTTGCGGAAATGGTGCCCACACCGCCATTGCGCATATTGGCGAGCAGGAACTAAGCTTTCAGGAGGCGCTCGACCAATTTGGGTGTGATACCGACGATCGCTACTGATGGAATATGGTAGAGGTAAATTCTCAGACGCGTATCGCCGACGCGTTGCACCACTTCGCTGAAGTAACGGTAGAGACCTTCCTCGCTGACGTCCTTGTAATAAAACGGCGGCAGCATCAGCACACCGGCGCAACCGTGTTTTACCGCATGCCCTGTAAGCTCGACTGTCTCGGTGATTGAGCAGCAACCGGTGCTCGGTATGATGCGGGACGGATCGATGCCGGCCGCGACCAGAGCATCGAGCAACGTCGATCGCTCTTCGGCTGACATCGAGTTCGCTTCGCTATTGGTGCCGAATACGGCCAGCCCGCAGTTCTGCGAAAGTAGCCATTGGCAATGCCTGATGAATCGTTGCCGGTCAGGCGAAAGATCGGCCTTGAACGGCGTTACGACGGGCGCCAGTACGCCGCGGATGCGTTGACTCCGCGGCGAAATCGTGGTTTCCGGCATCGCCAAAAGAAAGCCGAAAGTTGGAATCCTGGAAAGGTCAGCCGCGGAGAATTTACCACAGAGGACACGGAGAAGGCAGAGATTACATCGTTGTAGCCACGCGCCTGTGGCGCGCGTTTGTATTATCGCGGAGCGGACGGCGCACCGCGGCGTGCAGGATACGCAGGCGACACGCCTGCCGCTACAGCAAGCGTCAGACCTTATTTTTTGTCAAAAAGCGATACGTACGCTCCGTAACCTCTGTCCTTCATTTTTTCGATTGGAACGAAATGGAAGGCGGCCGAGCACACCGCGTAACGTTGTCCGGTGGGCGATTGCGGGTCGGGAAAGACATAGCCGAGGTGGGCGTTACTTCGTTTGGCGTGCACCTCGGTCCGCTGCATATCGTTCGAAGTATCCAGGCGCTCGCCAAGGAGATCTTTCGAGATCGGTTTGCTGAATGTGGGAAAGCCGACGTGGCCGTCGAATTTGTCGAGCGAAGTGAAAAGTGGTTCGCCGGTAGTCACATCGACATAGATGCCCGTGCGCTCGTTGTTCCAGAACTCATTTTGGAAAGGCGTTTGGGTGCCACCCTGCCGCACGACGGAATATTCCTCGGCCTTTAACCGGTTTTTCAAGACGGCGTCGCTCGGGACCGGCCGGTTCGGATCGAAAGTTGTAGTCTCCTTTTTCTCTTTCTCCGTGAGAAAGAAGAAGTAGATCGCCCCGACGGCGAGCACGACGGCGATGCTGACACCGACGTACGTGCTGATCGTCGATTTTTCTTCGCTGGTGATTCGGCCGCCGTACATGAGATCGCGATCAGCGTTATTGAACCAGAAATCGGCCGCGTCCGTCAAGAGCGCAGAAATCATTCACAGATTCCACAGATTGACTGTGAGCGGACGAGAAAAATGGTTGTAGCCACGTCCCTGTGGGCGTTCGAATATTTGGGCTGGCCATCTTTGACGGAGCGCAGCGCCGTGGCTACAGCTGAAATCAGGAATTAATGAAGCTGTCGGAGAAGTTTGAGGAAGCGCTGATTTATGCGACCCATGCGCATGGGAATCAGACGCGCAAGAAAACGGGGATCCCGTACGTCGCGCATATTCTTGGCGTCACTGCCATCGCGCTTGAGTACGGCGCGAATGAAACCGAAGCGATCGGAGCGCTGCTTCATGATACGGTCGAAGATTGCGGTGGCGCGGAGCGATTGCGCGATATCCGGGAAAAATTTGGCGATGATGTCGGCAGGATCGTTGACGGTTGCACCGACACCGATCAGACGCCAAAGCCGCCCTGGTTGGAACGAAAACGAGCTTACCTCGAGCATCTCAAGGATTCCGATTCTTCGATACGACTGGTGTCTGCTTCCGATAAATTGCATAACACACGCGCCATTTTGGCTGTGCTTCGAAGAAATGGTCTGGAAGTGTTCGAGCGGTTTGCCGGGAAAAAAGATGGGACGCTTTGGTATTACCGGGCGCTGGTCACCGCGTTTCGCCAGCATGGCGACCATGCCGATCTCATCGACGAGCTCGATCGTGTGGTAAGTGAGATTGAGAAGTTTGTGCGAGAACGCCTCTCGTAAATGTTGTAGCCACGCCCCCGTGGGGTGTTCGAATTGTTCCGGCTAGCCATCGTTGACGGCGCGCAGCAAGTCGGCAGTGAGAGACCGTAGCTACAGGGTGCTACAGCGCGCGGAGCAGAGTTTCTTCAATCCGGTCGATCAGCTCGGGGATATCAATCGGCTTGGCGAGAGATCGGTGCCCTTCGATGCGGAGGCCGTTCTTCGTCTCA
The DNA here is from genome assembly GCA_003218885.1 of Verrucomicrobiota bacterium. GTDB lineage: Bacteria > Verrucomicrobiota > Verrucomicrobiia > Chthoniobacterales > UBA10450 > Udaeobacter. The sequence goes on from QHOV01000179.1 coordinate 4,332, forward strand.
GGTTTTGTGAGTAAGGCCGTGAGAAAAATTATCGGCGTGCTCTGCAATTCCGGATCGGCCCCGATTTGTGCCGCTACTTCAGCGCCGTCTGTTTCTGGCATCATGATGTCGAGCAAGATCACATCCGGCCGAAAATTCCTAGCACTTTGATGGGCCTTGGGAGCCTCGTTCTCTTCAAGCACGACGTAGCCGCCGGCTCTTTCGAGAAGGATTTTCACGAGATGGGTGCTTTCTCGGTCGT
>QHOV01000098.1 GCA_003218885.1 Verrucomicrobiota bacterium
GGCAAATGGCTGCTTGAGCCGGAGGGCATAACCAGGACTCGCGCGACTTATTCCATTTACACTGACAGCGGCGGCTTCCTTCCATCGTTCATCGCAAATCATGTGAGCCTGACGGGAATAAGCAGGCTGTTCGCAGCCATCCGTAAGCAGGTTAAAGATCCGAGGTATGCCGTCCGTCAGCTGTAGCTTGGATCGGTGACCCTGGCTGCGGCGACGTGTACGTCGAACTGTTGGCCGACGTTTACGCTTTTCTCTTTGCGCAATTTGGAATGACAAAGAAATGACGAAGCACTAATGGCGAATGACGAAGGAATGCCAAAACCAGAATGTCGGAAAGATAAGCTTCATTCGTCATTGATTCGGATTTCGTCATTCGTCATTCGTCATTAGGTTCGCCTCAGTTTGCGAAGAAGACTACTGATCTGCGCTGCGGCACTCGCCATCTCTATCCTTTTCGCCGCGGTGTGTGGCGTGGCCGTTTTTTACAGCCCATTAGTCACGCGCTACGTCGAGAGCGAGTCGTTTCATCGAGCCATGGAAGATGAGACGGCGAAAGGCTTGCATTTCCCTCGGAGCCGCTACTCGCCGATCCGACGCACCAGCGCATTCACAGCGCAAAGCGAAAGTTTTGAAGCGCGGAATGGAGAGAAAGCCATGAAGTCACTCGACGGTCGCGGCATCACGGCAACGTTTGATCCGTTGGGCGTCTTTGTGCGGCAATGGAGGTTCACCGATGTGCGCGTGCAATCCGGCGACGTCGAGATTCAGATTTACAAAGCGAATCCTGAAGCCGTGGCACCCAAGCCGTGGTTTTCCATTTTCTTGCCGAACAGAGTTTACCTGAAGAAAATTGAATCGGAGCAGGCCAATATAACCTGGCAATTTCGCGGCGAGCGGGCCGGATTTTTCGGCACACAACTGCTCATCACGCCTCACGGGCCTGATTTTGAATACGTTGCCACCAGCGGCAGACTGAAGATGGCTTTGCTTCCGGATCTGGAGCTTCGCCGCGCGCATCTTCTCATCACCAAAACGCTCCTGACGATTTACGAAATCGACCTAGCATCAGATGTGGGCAGCGCCGAAAGCATTCACGCCCAGGCAAACGCCGGCATCGGCAAGGATAAGAGCGTCAATTTGAGAGCGAACTTCAATCAGGTCCCAATTCGCTCTTGGCTACCGGCTGACTGGAAACAGCATCTGGCTGGCAGCGCTTCCGGCGATCTTCACTGGGCCGGACAGGATCCGAAGCTGGAAAGCTCTTCCGGCGAAGGTTCGTTGCGCGTCAGCAACGGGCGAATCGACAACCTTCCCGTTCTGGAAAAGCTCACAGAGCTTGCGCAGAAGAAATCATTCGAACATTTGGAGTTAAATGATTGTTCGCTCAGCTTTGGTTGGAACTATCCGAAGATCGAGATCAATAACATCGCTATCGAAGAGAGAGGAAAATTCCGGATCGAGGGAGAAATGTCGATCGAGCAGCGTCGTTTGCGCGGCACGATCAGACTTGGGCTTACCCGTGAATATCTCGATTGGCTGCCGAATCCTGAAGAAGTCTTTAGCCGCAAGCAGGACGGCTATCTATGGACCAATGTGCGTCTGTTCGGAACAATTGATGACCCCGGGCAGGATCTGAGTCCACGCATCATCGAACTTTTCAAGCAATCGCCGGGAGCCTATCTCAGTCTCTTCTTTCGTCAGTTTGAAGGGTGGTTAAAAAGAGCATTTGGCAGCGATCACTGACTTCTGACTTCAGATCTCTGGTCTCTGGCCTCGCCCGCTTCGAGCATGCGAATGCGCTTGTCGATGTATGGCAATCGAATCGTCAAAGTGAGACCTTTGCCCTGGCTACTCTCAATGGAGAGTTCGCCGCCATGCTCGCGCACAATGCGGCGCACAATCAACAATCCGAGGCCGGTGCCCGCCGGCTTGGTTGTAAAATAAGGCTCAAAAACGCGACTCAAGTTTGCCGCCGACATACCGCTGCCGGTATCCACAAACCTGACGAGGACGTGCGTATCGTCCAGATCGGTGCGAATGCGCAAAGTGCCATGGCGTTGCATGGCTTCGAGACTGTTTTTAATCACGTTGTAAAACGCCTGCTTCATCTGATCACGATCAAGCTGGAGCAAAGGCAGGTCCGAGCGCAGTTCTTGTTCGACAACGATGTCGCGGTCCTGAATTTCGGGCGTGAAAAAGCGCACTGCCTCCTCGACGATCGTGTTGACATTCTCCGGACGAAGTTGCGGCTGCGATGGCCGGACTGCGCGCAAAAACTGAGTGACGATAGAATCCAGCCGGTTGACTTCGGAGCGAGCGACGTCAATCGATTGTTGAAGCTCCGCCTTTGCTCCATCGTCCAGCTTCTGCACGCTGCGCTCCATCAATTGCAAATGAATATGCAGCGAGTTGAGTGGATTGCCGATCTCGTGGGCTACGCCTGCTGCCAGCAATGTCAGCGCGTTCAAACGTTCCGAATCAATGGTTTGCTGGGCTGTGCGCCTGCTCTTTGTGATATCACGCAAGATCATGACGTGGCCAACTTGTTCGGCTGCACTTGTAGCCACAGGCCTGCTTGTCCCGCCGAAGACCCGCGAAGGCGGGTGGCCCGTCTCCTCTCCGACGCCTCGTAGAGGCGTGGCTACTACAGCCGCCTCGCGCGGCTCTATCACCAGTGGCACAATGTAAAAATTAATGAAGCGATTTTGGGGATAGAAAATTTCCATGTCATGACTGACTGGCCCTCCGCTTTTCGTGAGCCCTTCCCAATCGAGCCCCCGGATACGTTCGTCGAGCCGTTTGCCGATTGCGTCCACTGCCTCCAGCCCAAACAATCCGCATGCTGCATCGTTCAGATACGTAATCCGCCCTTTGGAATCGGTCACAATGATGCCTTCCTGGATGGCATTGAAAACCGTTTCAAAGAAACCTTTCTCTTGGGCTAGGCGTAGAAAATAATTCTGCACCTCTTCCGGCCCGATGCGGCCGAGTCGCTCGATAAGTTTCTCAAGAAAACCGGCTTTCATGACGCACGTCGGCGTTGATGGGCAACTGTGTAACGCTTCAGCGATTCAACGCTTCCACCTTTTCCGGCGGAGCCGGCACTTCAACGGTCAGCATTTCCACGCGCAAATAATTCAATACCGCCGGCGCGAGGATCAGACCGGGGATACCCATGAGTCGTTCGCCGATGATCAGGGCGATCAACGTCAGCCAAATGGGATTTCGTATCCGGTCGCCGATGATCTTGCTGTTTAAAAAATATTCCAGCTTGTGGATCAGAACCAGAAACAGCAACGCGGAAATCGCCAGTTTCAGGGAAACGGTCAAACCGACGAAAACAATGACAGTATTGCTTACGAGGTTGCCGACGATAGGCACAAGGCCGCAAAGAAACGTGACTGCAATGAGCAGCGGCACGTGCGGCAGATGCGCTGCGAGAAGGAAAATCGCGGTCAATACCGTATTGATGAGCGAGATCGTGATCTGCGCTCCCATGACGGTGGCGAAGCTGCGGTAGAAATCGCGGAATCGCGTCGAAACTTCATCGCAGCAAATGGAGTAAAGATTGTTCTTCACCCGATGCGTGCCCCGGTGAGGGTCGAGACCTGTTTTAAAAAAGAGGCTCCCGGCCGCGATGATTCCGATTACGCTGAAAAACAGTATCGCCGCGGTGCTTTTGGCAAAATTAGCGAGGTTTCGCAGGTACTGCGCTTCCTGGCTAAGCGCGTCGGTCACGGCTTGTCTAAGACTCTCAAAATCATTAAAAGGTAGCTCGATCTGGCGCTTCTGCGCCCAGGCGCTGGCGGAGGGAAGGGAGGTGTCTGCTACATCCGGCAGCGCAAGAATAGCAGCGCGAGTAAAGAACACCGCTGCGGTGCCAATCCCCGCCACAACGATGCCAAACAAGATTAAAGCGAGCCACTTTCTTTTCGTCAGGAAATAGAGTTGCCGTAATGCAAAATAGGAAAACAAGACGACCAGCAGAGGTACTCCAAGATGTAGAAGCCCGGCAAGAATCAGTGTGAGAGCGAGCACACCGTAGGAGAGTCGAGTGGGGGTAATCATGGCCGCTGCTTCGTCTTTCAACTTCACCCGTAGCCGACGTTGTCTCAACTCCCGGGAAATCTACGCCGCATGCTGTAGCGTGCGCTGTCCTCAGCGCAGCAGATTCCGGTGTCACGCGATGTCCGATGTCCACTGAGGACAGCGCACGCTACAGCCCTACACTTCCAATCAGCGCCCAGCTTCTTCCGCCGGAGCGGGCTGGCCCGTTTCGGCCTCGGCGCGTTCTTTCAACGCTGCTTTGCGCGAAAGTTTTACGCGGCCTTTGTCGTCGATGCCGATGCACTTGACCCAGATGATGTCGCCGACCTTGGCGACGTCTTCGGTGCGTTTCACACGAAAATCCGCGAGCTCGGAAATGTGCACAAGCCCATCTTTGCCTGGCAAAACCTCGACAAACGCGCCGAACTCCTTTGTGGAAACCACGCGCCCCTGATAGGTCTGGCCGATTTCAATTTCGCGCGCCATGCCAGCAATGATTTCCTTCGCGCGCGCCATGCTTTCGCCGCTGGTCGCGTAGATGTGCACGGAACCATCATCCTCAATGTTAATCTCAGCACCAGTCTCCGCGACGATCCCCTTGATGGTCTTCCCGCCGGGTCCGATGAGCGCACCGATCTTCTCCGGATTAATTTTTATTGTCTCGATTCGGGGCGCGTATTTCGATAACTCCGGTCGCGGCTTGTCCAGCGCGCTGCGCATGATGTCGAGAATCTTCGTGCGCGCTTCTTTGGCGCGTTCGATTGCTTCCGCCATCATCTTGTGACTGATACCGGAGAGTTTTAGGTCCAGCTGAAAACCGGTGACGCCTGCGTCGGTTCCGCAGAGTTTGAAATCCATGTCGCCAAAATGATCTTCGGAGCCGATAATGTCGGTAAGCAATTCGTAGCGTTTCATTTCTTGATCATCGCGATGCTCAGTGACCAGCCCGATGGAGATCCCGGCGACCGGCGTCTTCACTGGCACGCCCGCGTCCATGAGCGCCAGCGTGCCCGCGCACACACTCGCCATGGAGGTCGATCCGTTTGATTCCATGATCTCGCTTGAGATGCGGATGGCGTACCGAAAATCGTTCTCGCTCGGCACAATTGGTTCCAGCGAGCGCTCCGCCAGCGCGCCGTGACCAATCTCACGCCGCCCAGGACCGCCTGTCCGGCCTGTTTCGCCTACGCTAAATGGCGGAAAGTTGTAATGCAGAATGAACCGCTTCGATTGTTCGCCCCCGCCGTAAGCATCAATCATCTGCGCTTCCTCGATTGGGGCGAGCGTAGCGAGCGCAACCGCCTGGGTTTCGCCGCGCTGGAAAATGGCCGAACCGTGCGCGCGCGGCAGAACGCTCACTTCGCAGCTGATCGGCCGTAAATCCTGGTAACCGCGGCCATCGACGCGTTTCTGTTTTTCCAGAATGCTGACGCGAAACGCCTTTTTTTGGACGTAATCGAATGCCTGTGAGATCGAGAAGGAGTCAGCCTCGGGATATTTCTCCAGGATCGCCGTCTTCACTTCCTCGCGCAACGCATCCACGGCTTTGGCGCGCGCAATCTTGCCTTCGGTATAAAGCGCCTGTTCGATCCGATCGCCCGCAACGCGGTAAGCAATATCGAGCAGCTCCTGGCTCACCTGGAGCAACTGCGCGTCGCGTTTGGGTTTGCCCACCATTGACGCCAGCTCTTTTTGAATGCGAATCATCTCGCGCGCATGCCCGTGTGCGAACTCGAGCGCTTTGACGAACTCGGCTTCTGGCACCTCCCTGGCCGAGCCTTCGATCATGATCACATCGTTTTCGGTGCCTACGTAAACAAGATCGAGATCGCTCTCGGCGCGCTCCGTGTGCGTCGGGTTGGCGACGAACTCGCCCTTCACCCGGCCGACACGCACAGCGCCAATTGGCCCGGCAAACGGAATATCCGAAACGGATAGCGCAGCCGATGCGCCATTCATCGCGAGAATGTCGGGATCATTCTCACCGTCGGCGCTAAGCAGAATTGAGATGATCTGTGTGTCGTAAAAATATCCTTGCTGAAAGAGTGGCCGCAAAGGCCGATCGATCATGCGCGACGTGAGCGTTTCTTTTTCCGTAGGACGCCCTTCGCGCTTGAAATAGCCACCGGGAAATTTCCCCACGGCTGCCGCTTTTTCGCGATAATCGACTGTAAGCGGGAAATAATCCTGACCTTCTTTGATAGTTGTGGCCGAGACGGCACTGGCCAGCACCATGGTGTCACCGCATGAGACGACGACCGCCCCGTCGGCAAGTCTGGCGATCTTGCCGGTTTCGATAGAGATTTGATTGGCCCCAATTTGGGCCGTGACCTTTTGTTGCATTTTACTTTTCCTGGATGCGCAGGTTCCAGGCCGGTCACCCTGACTGTAGGTTTTAAACCCGCTGCTCCGTAGCGCGGAGCGCGAAACTAAAACCTAAAATCCAAGGTGATTACTGGGCCTGGACTGCTGATTGTATTTTCTTGTTAATTTAATTCTGGCCTAGAACTGTTCAAACTGTTCGAACACGAAACCAACGATCGGTGCTCTTATTTGCGCAGGTTCAATTTGTCGATCAGTTGTTTATAACGATCGGCTTTTGTTTTGCTCAAATAATCAAGCAGACTCCGGCGTTGCGCGACCATCTTAAGCAGGCCGCGGCGCGAAGAGTGATCTTTCCGGTTGGTCTTAAGGTGTTCGGTCAAATGCTCGATCCGGCGGGTGAGAAGTGCGACCTGCACATCTGCGCTGCCGGTATCTTTGTCATGCAACTGAAACTCCTTGAGACTCAACGTTTCGCTGCTCTCTGCCATAACGAAGGGGTTACTTTAGACGAAGAACCCGTTTTAGCAACCACGTATCATGCCAATCCTGCGGCATCCGTCATGCTTCCGCCGCATGCTTTTCGCGTTTGCCGTCGTACCACAGACGCAGTTTCGCGCGCGAACGCGCCCCACGAGGACCACCAAGGATCACACCAAAGAAGTCGTGAAGAACTTGTTTGGCTGGGTACATGCGCAATTTGCGGCCCGATGTGACGATGGGTTCACGCAAAACCTTGAACCGGCCAAGTTTTCTTAGTTCCAGGCTAAAATAAACTTCTTCACCGACAAAGTATTGCTCATCGAAGCCGCCAATGGTCTCGAAATTGCGTCGCGTGGTGAAAAGAAAAGCACCCGCACCAAGATTGAGGCCAAAATAAAGCGTACAAAATGCACGCAACAGAATGCGTCCCCACAGCGGCATCAATCCATCCAGCGCCACGCGCGCGCTGCCGCCGACGTAGCCCGCTTCGAGAGCGGCGATCGCTTGGGTAACATGCAGCCGGTTGATCCGCGTATCGGCATCGACAAAGAAGAGATACTCACCCTGCGCGGCGCGCGCACCTGCATTCCGAGCGGCCGCGATTTGGCGCAGATTGATTGGGACAACTTTCGCGCCGGCCTGCGCAGCGATATCCGGCGTGGCGTCCGTCGATGCATCATCAACTACGATCACTTCGTACGGCTCAGCTGCGCCAGAAGCCGCAGCGTGAATCGCGGCGAGCGTGGATGGCAGCTCGAATTCTTCGTTATGCGCGGGAACGATGAATGAAATCATTATTTATTTCGCATCGAATTTGATGCCAGCCTTCTGCACTTCGGCATAAGGCAAAAGCCAAACGAGCGATTCGTCGTGAAGATCGACAACCTGGATGCGATTGCCCCACGGATCGTGAAAGTCGCAGCGGAATGGCGGCTCGAGTTTAAGTTTATATTTTTGCTTTAGTTTATTGCGGACTTCCTCCAACTGCGCTTCGTCGCGAACCATGATCCCGAAATGGCGGACGTTCGCTGGTTGCACCTTGTCAACTTCGAAAATCGCGAGGAATTGATGCTCGCCCAATTTGAAAAAGGCATCGCCCTCGCCGCCGTCCATCTGTTCCAGATTGAAAACGTCTTTGTAAAACGCCACCGCCTTCTCGACGTCGTCCACTTCGATTGCGACATGATTGCATCCATAAACTTGCACGCT
>QHOV01000196.1 GCA_003218885.1 Verrucomicrobiota bacterium
AGACAGATTCAAGAGCGTTCGCGGCTTAAATGGTTTGGCAGGCGGCTCGGCGGAATCCACGAGACGGATATTGCTAGCTTTGAGGCCGGCAGAGACGCCCGCTTCTTTCAACTGCTGCAGCAGGCCTTCGTAGAGCTGTTTGTTCGTGTCGACCTCGCGTTTCAGAATGTTGTACTGGACTGATTTTTCGGCGATCAGGCTTACCTGTTTTTGCTGGCCGTCCAGCGCCTGCTGAACCAAGTCCTCACGGCGCACCGCCGCGGAATAATCGTTGGCGATGCGATCGGCGGCGCGCTGGCGCTCCTCACGAAGCGAGGACTCGATTTCGTCGATCTGGCTCTGAATTTCTTTGACGCGAGGATAATCGGGACTGAACGTCGTCGACAACTGGGCGTGTTCACGCTTGAGCTCCGCCAGACGTTCGCTCAAGTCCTGAATCAGCTTGTTCTCGAAGACTCCGGGCAAGGCTCCGAACTCGCCATTTTGAACCAAGCGGTAGAGCGCTTCCTTTTCGTAGCGCTCGGATTGCGCTTTGGTCAGTTGTTCCTGGAGCTGCTGCAGCCGCTCGTTCGCGACGTTCTGGCTGGCGCCTTTATCGGTTTCAAGGAAGACCAGGCCATTGCGCCGCGCGTAGCCTTGGAGCTCATCTTCGGATTTTTCCAACTTCGCTTTCACGCCCACCAACTGCTGGGAAAGCCACTCCGCGGCCCTTTGCGTGGCTTGCCAGCGCGCTTCCAGGCTTTGATCGACATAATCCGAGGCAAGAGTGTTGACGACGCGCGCGGCAAGTTCCGGATCGCGTGAGTCAAATCGAACAGCCACAAGACGGCTGCGATTGACGGGATCGATGGTCAACCGATCCTGAAACCGCTCAAGGACTCGCTGGGACAGTTCGCGATCTCGGGTTTCGGGTACGGGACTGATTGCAAAAGTCTGCGCCACGGGAGATTTTCTCTTCTTTGGCCAGAACTGCCACCACTTGGGAGAATTGAATTCGGGGAGAGCTTCCAGTTGAAGCTGGTCGATCACCCGGCGCGCCAGGCTTTCGCTGGCCAGAATGCTGTATTGCGTCCTCAGGTAGGCATCGGACACAGCGTCGAGTTCATACATTTCCTTGATTGTCGGGATGTCCGGATTTTCTTTCTGAATTTCCAGCAAGACTTGGGCTCGATAGACAGGCTTTTGCTTGAGCGTGGCGATGAGAATGGCGGTAAACAGAATGAAGAAGGCGACAAGGATTGTCGGCAGCCTCTTGCGAAGGATGCGGCCATAGCTGCGGAGGTCGAGCCCCTCGCCAGGTTCCAGGATTTCGTAGGAATCAGGCAGCTCTAGGACGCGGCTATCGAGAGCGCCGGGCCCACGCCGATCAAGTCGATGGCCGCGGTTATAAAGCTCGACTTGATTTTGGTCGTCCATATTCTTACCAATGGAAAATGAGCAGCCCGGTGAGCGTTTGCGCCGCGGCTTCCACTCCCCGGGTCATGGTAGTCTTCGCGGCGCTGTTAGGAACGAAGACAATATCCTTCGGCCCGAGCACCGGGTCCGGAGCCTTGCCCGCCAGAATTTTGCCCAAGTTGATCGGAGTCTCCTTTCGTTCACCACTCTGTTGATCTGTGCGGATAATTCGCGCGTTGCCCTTTGAAGCGGTGGGAGTGAGTCCTTCGCTCAAAGCCAGGGCCTGGAGGACGGAAATTTTCTCATTTGATTTCAGGACGAATCCGCCGGGCTTGCGAACTTCACCAATCACGTAAACGACGCCTGCGCGAGTGACCTTAACGATGTCGCCGGGATGAACCAAAGGGTTGCTGCGAGAATCAGCCGACTCCAGAAGATCTTTCAAGTTCACCTGCACGGCGCCTTCTGACGTGGAACGGTTATCGTTGAGGGACGAGGACGCGGCGTTCGCTTCGCCGGGGCTTTGCGGGCCGGGGGAAGGCGGATCGGGTGCGGCGGGATGATCCATGGAGTGATCCGCGGGCGGTTCCGGCTCTGTGGACGAGCCCGCGCCTCGCAGAATGATGACAGTTTCGCCGGCGTCGTCGGCCAAACCCTCTGCGAGAGAGAGAACCTCAAGAAGCGTCTTGCTTCCACGGATCTGGAAAACGCCGGGCCGTCTGACCGCTCCCATTACAGAAACAGGATGGCTTTGCATCTCGCGCACAAACACGCTGACGTGCGGGTCCTTCATGTAGGTGCGATGAAGAAGTTCCTGGAGGACAAATTCCAATTCGCGAGGAGTCAATCCAGCTGCACGGACTGATCCGAGCAAGGGGAGAGAAATTTCGCCGCCTGCCGAGACGCGGACTTCGCGATTCAGCTCCTGGGCTTCGAAGACGTTGATGTTGAGAACGTCTTCGGGACCGATGCGATATTCCTGCGCGCTCAGAGCCGGCGTTGATGGACTGGAATCTAGCAGTTCTTTCAGACGGTGATTCCAATCCCCGGCAGTTTCCAAGTTTGGCTGAGGTACGGCTTGGTTCTGACTTGCCGATTCGGATGAGGAGCGAACTTCCTGGGAGCCTTGACTTGGATTGTCTGCCTTGGCGGCAGGCAATAGATCCTGCGGCAAACAGAAGAAAGATATGGCGAATGCAAAGGCGCCTAGAATCAACCTCTTGGACCGAATTCTTTCCACTTGGATTGCTCTGACTCCCACTTCGAAACGAAGACCGGGCAAATGCAGACTACGAACCAAGGACGCGCCAGTCGATAAGGTGCAGCCTTGAATTGGAATGCAGGTGAAGACCTGAGGCTAAACGGGCGGAAATTGCAAAGAGAAAAGAGTCAAATACGCGCTTGACGGCTTTGTGTTCCCTTTTGGAGGCTGCTGCCGGTAGCGTCGAAATTCTTCAGCCCCAAGCGTTCCAGCGCCAGGTAAGCGATAAATTGGGCTCCGTAAACCAAATAACGCCGCCACAAACGGCGGGGCTCTTGCATTAAGCGGAAGAACCATTCGAGGCCGTGCTCGCCCATCCAGCGAGGGGCTTGTTTCTTTCTCCCTGAAACCATGTCGAAGGCCGCGCCCACACCAACTAGGACGGGGACGCGCAGTTTGTCTTTGTGGGCGTGCATCCACCGTTCTTGCTTTGGCGTGCCCAATCCGACCCAGAGCACATCTGGCGAAGCGCGGTTTATCACCTCCACTATTTCTTCATCTTCTGCCGCAGTTAGTGGACGAAAAGGAGGCGGGCACGTGCCCACGATGTTCAGCCCCGGGAAGCGAGTTCTGAGTGATTCTGCAAGGCTCTCGGCAACGCCCGGCTCTCCTCCGTAGAAAAAATGGTGGTAGCCTTGTCTGGCGCTTTGTTCGCAAAATGCCAGGAGCAAATCCGGCCCGTAAACGCGGCTGCGCAGAGAGTTGCCTTGGCGCCGCGCCAACCACACGAGCGGCATGCCGTCAGGTACGACCAGATCCGTTCCATTCAGAACGTCCTTGAAGGAAGCATCGTGCTGCGCCTCGACAACGCCGTGCATTCCGGTTGCGGCGATGGAGTGGCATCCGTCGCGCTCGCGAATCCATTCCGTCATTTGCGCGATTA
>QHOV01000099.1 GCA_003218885.1 Verrucomicrobiota bacterium
AAGTCCGACGCCTACAGCAACGCCGACGGCTACACCTAGTGGAAGGACAAGTCCGACGCCGCGGCCGCGTCCAACCCCAGCGCCTCGCCCGTAGGGCGCTATAGTAAAGTTGATACTTCCAGTCGAGAACCTGCGAAAGCGATTCGCAGATTCCCGCAGTGGTTCGCAATCGGGCCCCGCGACTTCACAATAAGATGGTCGGGTGCGGCCGCCGGGACCGCATGAGCAGGTGGTACGGAAACGGGACGAAAGCGATGAAAGAAACAAACTCGTTGACATGCTTCTGCCGTATTAACTACCCTGTGCGCTTCGCGACGATGGCAAAGAAATCCGCTTCCCGACCTGTCCGCCATAGCCTTGGCAGAGGTGGATTTTCTAGTCTGCGCGCGTTATTCGCGATCGTTCTTTGCTCGGCGGCTGCCTGTTTGGTGGTAAGCGGGACACTGCTGGCTTTCTTCCGTTCCGAAGCGCCATTGGAGACTTCTCAAAGAACGCTGACGTTTGCAGAGCGCGTCGCGTATCAAAAAGCCATCGAGGAAGTTTACTGGCGTCACCGCATCTGGCCCCGCGATCGCGGGGAACGTCCTGATCCCAAGCCGCCGCTCGATGCGGTGATGTCTCAGGCGCAACTGGAAAAGAAAGTGGAAGATTATCTGCGCAACTCACAGGCACGTTGAGGATTACTGGCATCGGCCACTTACTGCTGAGCAGTTACAAGCTGAAATGGATCGCATGGCGCAGCATACCAAGCAGCCCGAAGTATTGCGCGAACTCTTTGATGCATTAGGAAACGATCCATTGGCCATCGCGGAGTGTCTGGCCAGACCGGTATTAACGGAGCGTTTGGTTGCCGGTTTGTCGCCGCAAGACAAAGCAAGACATGTTGGGTCTGTGCGAATCAACGCGCTACGTGACGCGCCGATGGCTACGACGTTAGGAAACGCCGCCTACACACTTCCGGAGATTCTTGATGGAGAACCTCCATGCATCGACGATACGTGGACAGCCACCAGCACCACAAACGCACCCACTGCGCGAGTCGATCACACGGCAGTGTGGACCGGCAGCGAAATGATCGTCTGGGCGGTTTTGATGTCAGCGGGTATCCGAACATCGGGGGGAGGTTACAGCCCCAGTACCGACAGCTGGACAACCACGAGCACCACTAACGCGCCTTCTGGCCGCTATAATCACACAGCGGTCTGGACCGGTAGTGAGATGGTCGTATGGGGCGGAGAGGACCTTTTTGAGGAAATGATCGTCTGGGGCGGGTGCGCAAATGATAACTGTACTCAGCTTTCGGTCTTCGGTGGAAGATACAACCCCCAGACCGATAGCTGGACCTCCACAACCATTACCAACGCGCCCTCTGCCCGATACGTTCACACGGCGGTCTGGACTGGCGGTGAAATGATTGTTTGGGGTGGGTATGACGGCACCAACTACTTAAATACCGGCGGGAGATACAATCCCGGCACGAATAGCTGGACGGCCACGAGCACCACCGACGCGCCCGGTACCCGAGCCTCACATACGGCAGCGTGGACCGAAAGTGAAATGATCGTCTGGGGCGGGGTTGGGACTGGCGGCCGTACGAACACCGGCGGGAAATACAATCCCGGCACAGATAGCTGGATAGCCACCAGCATCACCGACGCGCCCTCTGCCCGATCCTCACACACGGTTGTGTGGACTGGTGGTGAAATGATTATCTGGGGTGGATCTGCTGGCTCCGGAAACTATTTGAACACCGGTGGGAGATATGACCCGGACACGGATAGCTGGACGGCTACCACCATCGCCAACGCGCCCCCTGCCCGATACGTTCACACGGCGATTTGGAGCGGCAGTGAAATGATCGTCTGGGGTGGGTGGGCTGGGAACCCCAACTATTTCAACACGGGCGGGCGATATTGTGCGCAATCTGGCCCGCCGCCAAGTCCCACGCCTACTCCTACTCCCACACCGACGGCAACCCCATGCACGGGGAGATGTTCACCGACGCCGCGGCCGCGTCCAACCCCAGCGCCTCGCCCGTAGGGCGCTATAGTAAAGTTGATACGACAGAGTTCGACGGGAGCTTTCCGGGCGGGGCGCCGGAGTAGCAGCTCGCTGATACGCTACGCTCTCTTTGCTCAGCAGTAACCGCCCGTTGCCACGGTCCAGGCCGCGGTGTGCGACAACATGACTTTCTGTTTTCGCTTCCGTAGCACCTCCTCACGTTCATCGTTGATTCGGATTTCGACATTTCATGAATTTGTGTCCCATCCGTGGCTGCCAAGCCGAAACTGTGTGAAGGATCGTCCGCTCGCGATGATTTTGGCGCTGGGTAATCCGTGGTTTCTTTTTCTAGCGGCGCAGCGTAAAGAATGCGCGTGAAGGAAGCGCCAAAAAAATTTCATTTCCTTGGAATTTGCGGAACTGCCATGGCGTCGGTGGCGGCGGCACTGCAAGAGCGCGGCTTTAATGTCACTGGTTCGGACGAAAACGTTTATCCGCCGATGTCGACCTTTCTCGAGGAGAAAGGGATCGCGCTGAAGCAAGGCTATCGCGCGGAGAACATCCCATCCGATGCGGATATAGTGGTGATCGGCAACGCCATGAAGCGGGGCAACCCGGAAGTGGAAGCCGTCCTGAACAGAAAGCTGTTTTACCTCTCGTTGCCGGAAGTGTTGAAAAATTATTTTTTGCGCGGCCGTCATAATCTCGTCGTTACCGGGACGCACGGTAAAACAACTACCACGGCGTTGCTTGCCTGGATCATGGAGAAAGCCGGACGCAAGCCCGGTTATCTCATTGCCGGACTGCCGAAAAATTTCGGCCAGGGCGCGCGCCTGAACGATTCGAAATATTTCGTGATCGAAGGCGACGAGTACGACACTGCGTTTTTCGACAAGCGCTCCAAATTCATTCATTATCTGCCGGAGCTGGTGATCGTAAATAATATCGAGTTCGATCACGCGGACATCTTTAAGAATCTTGACGAAATCAAGCTGAGCTTCCGGCGCTTACTCAATATCGTTCCTCAGAATGGAATGGTGCTCCTGAATGGCGACGATCCCAATTGCGTCGAGGTCGCAAAAGATTGTCTGGCGCAGATGATCGAGGTTGGCTTCTCGAAGAATTGCGCCCAGCGAATCCGGGAGGTCGCTTACTCGGCTGAAGGTTCCAGGTTTAAACTTGGCGAAGACACTTTTGAAATCCCGCTCGTTGGCGAATTCAATGTCCACAATGCAGCGATGGCTGCCATGGCGGCGCGGTTTTATGATGTGCCAAAGACGAAAATCGACAGTGCATTCAAGAGTTTTGCTGGGATTGCGCGGCGGCTGGAGCTTCGTGGCGAAGCACGGGGCGTGAAGGTGATTGACGATTTCGGCCACCATCCCACAGCAA
The DNA here is from genome assembly GCA_003218885.1 of Verrucomicrobiota bacterium. Taxonomy (GTDB): domain Bacteria; phylum Verrucomicrobiota; class Verrucomicrobiia; order Chthoniobacterales; family UBA10450; genus Udaeobacter. The sequence goes on from QHOV01000099.1 coordinate 3,394, forward strand.
TCGCGCAGACGTTGCAGGCGCTGCGTCAGCGCTATCGCGAGCACCGCCTCTGGGCTGTCTTCGAACCGCGCTCGAATACGACCCGGCGCGCGATCTTTCAACAACAACTTCCTGAAGCGCTGAAATTGGCCGATGGAGTTTTCATCTCGCAGGTGGCAAGGCTGGAACAGATCCCCGAAGCTGAGCGACTAAAACCAGAGCGGGTTGTGGCTGCGATTGCCAAGGCTGGCCGACCTGCGTTTTACGAACACAGCGCCGATACCATTGTGGATCGAATTGTTCCAATGCTGCGGCCAAAAGATGTGGTTGTGGTTTTCAGTAACGGCGGGTTCGACAACATTCATGAGAAGTTGCTCGCGCGGTTGCATGCGTGATTCGTTTAACGATTTAACGAGCCAGCGGCGCCGCGCTCGTATGGTCGTGCACAATACGCCAGCCTTCTGGCACGCGTTTGAAGATGAGGGTGAAGCGTCCGTGCGGGGAGTCTTTTGCACGCTTCAACCCCCAGCGGCCGAGCACCACAGCTGCGTCAGGTGAAAGCAGCGTGATCTGGAGATCGGAAAAGGTGAGCGTGCCCATCTTCGCGCGATCGGAATATTTTTTCCTGTAACGCTCGCGCACGGTTTCCCAGCCGCGCCTAATTGTATCCTCCGAGACGAAGACAGTCGATGCTGATCGTGCGTAGCCATTCATGAATCCGTCGATATCGCCTCGGTTCCATGCTTCCTGTTGTGCACGGAGGACGGATCGGATTTGGGCAATTGCGTTTTGGGTCTGCGTCGGCGTGGCGGACACAGTCGCCGCCGTCGAGATACAAAAAATGATCGCGAGGGTGCGCCTGCCCCCAAGACTTAAACGGCGAATCGCTTGCAGCATTGGTAATCCTTGATAAGCTACCAGCCCTGCGTCATCCAGCGCCAGCACTAAAGGTCTCAACCGAGGGAAATACGTTGACGGGTTTCATAAATCTACTACGGTCGCCCATCCACCCAGATAGGACTGTGCACCGGCTTTTCTGCATCGCGATGCTCGTGCTTGCCAGCGCGACTGCACTTTTAGCTCAGGGCGAACCGCAGCGCCCCGGGACATTGCGACCTGTCAAGCAAGCCAATCCGCCACCAGCAGATACGCCTGCGCCTAAGGTTGCCAATCCGCCACCGGCAGATGCGCCTGCTGTTCCGAACACGCCGGCGACGGTTCGGCTCCAGTTTCCAAACAGCGATGTAGTCGATGTCTTGCATCTTTACGAGCAGCTCACCGGCAAGAAACTGGTGATGGATAATTTTGTGCAGGGCAAGGTGAACATTTTCATCGCCAAAGACGTTTCGCGCGATGAGGCAATCAAGATCATCGAGATGAGCATGGGTCTCAACGGGATTTCACTTGTTCCGGCTGGCCGCGACCTACTCGACGTCGTGGGGGCCGGCCAGAACCCTCGGAAGGCCCCGGTACCGATTATTTCCGACTTGGCGGACATGCCGGCAGGAAACCCTGTGGTCAGCTTTTTATTCAAGCTGCAGTATGCCGATCCACAGGAGCTTCAACAGGTGTTGATGGCATATTTCCAGGGGAGCTCAGGCACGATCAACATTCTGGCCCTGCCGAAATCGTCCAGCCTCCTGGTGACGCAGAACGCCGACATCATTCGCCAGCTTGCCGGTGTGATTGACCAGGTGGACGTGGCGCCGGCGGAAGTGGTGAGTGAGTTTATCAAGCTCGAGCGCGCCGATGCCACGAAAGTCGTGGATATGCTGAAGGACATTTTCGAAAAGAGCACTGAAACGCCGGGCCAGCCCGGTGTTCGCGCGGTGAAGATGCCTGGGGGCGTGCCGCAGCCGATGCCAGTTGAGGCGGGCGGCGGTATCCTGTCCGAAGAAGCGGTGATCGTGGGTAAAATTAAGATTACTCCCGACGTGCGCACCAACCGCATTCATATTGTGACGCGGCCGATTAACATGCCTTTCATCCGCCAACTAATCCACGAATTTGATGCCAACGTTGAGTTTGCAAAACCGGTCACACGTTATTTGAAATACGTTTCGGCTGGCGACGTTCTGCCAGTGCTTGTGCAGGCGTTGACCGAGCCAGGGACGGAGGCTGGCGCTGGCGCCGCCGGAGGCGCAGCGATTCCAGGAGCTTCGCCTGGGCAAGGACAACCACAAGCGCGCCGGGCGAGTTACACGGGGACAAGTCCCTTCTCCAGCTTGACCGGCGGCGAGACAGGCGGTACCGCCGGCGGCGGCGCAGTCAACATTTCAGAAGAACTTTCCACGCAGCCGGTGGACACTACGCCTAAAGCAGTCACAATCGGAAACGCAAAGCTTATCGCCGATCAGCGTGCGAACTCGATTATCGTTCTCGGCAATCGCGAGGTCGTCGTGAAGGTGGAAAAGATCCTCGACGAGATGGACGTCAAAGCGCCGCAGGTGGCGTTGAGCACCGTAATTGGCCAGTTGACACTCAATAACAACGAGGAATTCGGTGTCGATTGGTTCGCAAAGTACGACAAGAGGTTCGTGGGCACCTCGCGCAACAACACCATATTTCAAAGCGGAAATGTCCCGGCAATTCCGATCCCCAATCCCTCGGCCTCGGCTGCCGGCGGCAGCATCATCGATCCTTCGAACCTGATCAACTTTAGCCAGATCGTTCGGAACGTGGCCAATGGCACAAACATTTATGTCGCGGCCGGCAACGCCTTCGCGGCGATTGTGCATCTCCTTGAGTCCACGGGTAAGTTCAAAGTTATGTCGCGACCGACGGTTTTCACAAGCAACAATAAGAAGGCCATCATCGCTTCCGGGCAGGAGGTTCCAGTTCCTGTAAATACTCTTACGAATGTCGCCACGACCGTCACCCAAACGGCTGCCGTGCAGGCGAGCATCGAGTACAAGAAGGTCGTGCTTCAGCTTGAAGTCGTACCGCTCATTAATTCCGAGAAGGAAGTGTCGCTGGATATTTTGCAAAAGCTCGACAGCATTGTCCCGAACGGAAACGTAACCATCAGTGGGAATTCGGTCCCAACGATCGACACGAAGTATATTCGCACGAACGTTGCTGCTCCGAACGGATCGACGATTATCCTTGGCGGATTGATTGAAGAGCAGAAGAACAAACAGTACCAGGGCATTCCTTATCTCTCCCGCATTCCCCTTATCGGCGCGGCGTTCCGTGGCACAGCAACTAGCAAACAGCGGCGGGAGCTAATCATTCTTATGTGTCCGCAGGTGACCCTGACCAAGCTGGATTCTTATCGGCTGCGCCAGAAATGGGAGGACACCACGCATTTCGGTCCCGAACTCGATCAGGGCGAGTGTCAGGATTGTCCCAAGGTGGAAAGTGGCAAACAGATAAATTTGCCGCCGCCTGATATTCCCGCCGCGAAAGACATGAACTAACTCGCTTCTATCTTTATGAAACGAATAGCTCTCGCATTAATTCTCAGCCTCGGCGCGACCGTCGCGCAAGCTGACGAGTTCGACGTTTTGTCTCACGATGTTTTTCGCCCGACCGACTCATTGGCTCAACGAGACGAATATGGACTTGTCCATCAGGGGCCCCATGTGAATGCGACAGATTTCGCACCGAGATATCACTGGCGATGGTTTTATTACTTTAAGGCCCCCGAACAATTAATTCTCGAACCGGCGTACGTCGGCTCCATGCAGACGGCGTTGCGCCGGCTGGGTTATTATTGCGGGCCGATCGACGGCGTGTTTACCCCAGCAGTAAGCGACGCTATCGCGCGGCTGCAGAAGAACTATTCCATGCGCGTCACCGGGATGCTCAACGATCCGGTGCGGCGCGCATTGCACATGCCCTGAGTTTTTCGGAATGAACGCAGCTCCCAGCCAATCCCTGATTAATCTGCTGCTGGAAAGCGGCGTGCCTTCGAACGAAGAAGCGGTCCAGTTGGCCACAAACCTGAACGGCGGTTCATGGGTGGGCCAGGTGCTCGATTCCGGCAAGGTGGACGAACAACGATTCCTCGGCGCAGTTGGGAATTTCTTCCGGGTGCCGGTTGTCTCCATCGACGCGAAAAAGATTGATCGCGACACATTATCGACCCTACCGAGTCGTTTTGTTTTTCAGCATCACATTCTGCCCATTGAGGTGAAGGAGAATTCGGTCGTGCTGGCTACTTATGATCTTTTCAATTCCATTGGCCGCCAGCTCGCAGCGCAGCTTTTGAAAAAGCCGGCCGAATGGGTGCTGGTGCCGCGCGCGCAGCTTTTGCGCGCGATGAAAACGCTCTACGGCATCGGCGCAGAAACTTTCGACGAAATCCTGAAGACGAACCGTGCCTTCGAGGTGTTGCAAGACTCCGAAACCGCCATCGAGCTCAACGCCGACGATCCGGAGGCGTCCGTAGTGAAATTCGTAAACCAGATCATTCGCGAGGCGATTTTCGAGCGCGCGACCGACATTCACGTCGAGCCGCTGGAAAACGATTTGCGAATTCGGTATCGAATCGACGGAATTTTGCACGAAGTCGCTGTGCCGCCGCAGTTGCGCGTCTTGCAGTCGGCCATCATCTCGCGCCTGAAAGTGATGTCGCACATGGACATCGCCGAGCGCCGGTTGCCTCAGGATGGGCGCATGAATTTGCAGGCGGGTAATCAAAACATCGACGTGCGCGTTTCGACCATTCCCACTGTCAATGGCGAATCGATCAGTCTGCGGTTGCTCAGCCGCAGCGAGCAACAGTTCGGGTTTGATCGTCTCGATCTCAGCGAGAGGCAGGAGAAGATCATTCGCCATTTATTGGCGCAGCCCAACGGCATCATCCTTCTCACCGGCCCGACCGGCTGCGGCAAATCGACGTCGCTTTATTGCTTCCTGACCAGCATCAATTCAGTGCAACGCCGCATCATCACCATCGAAGAACCGGTCGAATATCGAATTCCCGGTGTCTCGCAAATCGATGTGAAACCGGAGATTGATCTGACTTTCGCCAAAGGTCTCCGTCACATTTTGCGACAGGATCCGAATGTGGTCATGGTCGGCGAGATTCGCGACATTGAAACCGCGGACATAGCGATTCGCGCGGCCATGACTGGCCACCTTGTTTTCAGCACGCTGCACACGAACGATGCCGTAGGTGGCATCACGCGGTTGCTCGACATGGACGTGGAACCGTTCCTGCTCGCCTCGGTGGTGAAGGCGTTCATCGCCCAACGGCTCGTGCGCACAATTTGTCCGGATTGCGTCCAAATGGTCGAGTATCCGCGCGATTATCTCGCCGAGATCGGTTTCCCGGTGAAAGAACTCGGCACCTGCTTTCGCCGCGGCGCGGGTTGTGATCAATGCCGCCAGACTGGCTATCAGGGTCGCGCGGCGATCTATGAGATTTGCCTCATCACTGAACCGCTGAGAAAGCTGATCATGCGAAAACGCGATGGCGGCGAGCTCAAGCAATGCGCCATCGCCGAAGGCATGGAGACATTACGGCATGATGGCTGGCGACGCGTGTCCCAAGGCAGGACGACCATCGAAGAAGTTGTGCGCGTCACGCAAACCGACGAAGTGATGGCTGAAACCACCGAAGAAGCCGAGCCGGTGGTAGCCGCCGAATCAGCCTAGGCGCTACTATTCAAAATTGGCTGTCGTATCATTCGCCACGCAATTCGCGAATGGCCATGGCGTAATCTTTCGAGTGAAAAATTGAGGTGCCGGCGACGAGTACGTTTGCACCGTTTTCGATTGAGAGCCTGGCCGTGTCCGCGTTGATGCCGCCATCCACTTCAATGTCGAGCTTGCGATTCAGCGATCTGGCGCGCCTAACTTTGTGCATTTGATCAGTTCGAAATGGTTGGCCACCGAAACCGGGGTGCACTGTCATGACCAACAACAAGTCAATCTTGTCCAAAAAGGGCTCGACGAGATCAAAGGAGGTTTCAGGATTTAAAGTTAGCCCGGCGCGGCAACCGCCGTCTCGAATTTGCTGCAACGTCTTTTCGACATGGTG
>QHOV01000100.1 GCA_003218885.1 Verrucomicrobiota bacterium
TTGGATCATCTCTGCGCTTCTCGCGGTCGGCATCGGCTGGAGCAAGTATGCGAAATGGAAAACGCGCGACAAAATGGTGCGCGAACTGGCAGCGATGGACCCGGAACGCCGGGAAAAATTGCTCAGCCGGATGAGGCCGGACCTCGCCATGGAAGCGCGGCAAGAATTAATGCGGCGGTTCCACATAAGCTGACTCAACGTTGAGCGTTGAGCGTTGAACGTTTACCCTGCTTCTGCTCCGCTGTAGTCCCGATGTCCTCAGCGCCTTTCGAAATGACGGTTTCAGTTCTGCCGAATGACATCGACGAGCAAAATCACGTGAACAACACCGTTTACCTGCGGTGGGTGCAGGAAGTTGCCACTGCGCACTGGCGAGCCATAGCCAGCCAGGAAGCGCAGGAGAGCATCGGCTGGGTCGTTCTGCGGCACGAGATCGACTACAAAACTCCCGCCGCGCTCGGTGACCAAATCGTGTTGCGCACGTGGGTCGGCAAAACCACTCGACTCACATTCGAACGGTTCACGGAAATCCGGCGGGACGGCGATGACCAGCTCTTCTCAACGGCCCGGACCCTGTGGTGTCCGATCAATACGCAAAGCGGCCGGCCGACGCGCGTGCCAACGGAAGTGCGCGCGCAGTTTTCCACCTGAGTTACACCAAGGCTAGCTGACTTCACCTCTCCTCCGGGCAAGTGGAGAGAATAAGGTGAGGGGGTTCGAGCACGTAAGCGCCATTCGCGTCTGAATAAGCCCTCACTCCCCGCGTCCGATGGTCTGCTCCTTTCGGCGTTGGACGTTGAACGTTGAACGTCTAACCTTCGGCATTGAACACGACTACCGAGTCACGGCCGGCTGTCGCCTGTTATTGCGCGACGTTTCTGAAACCGGAGATGTTGCATATCTATCGGCAAATCACCGCGCTGAAACGATGCGTTCCGGTGGTGATTGCGCAGAAACGCGAACAAACCGAGCGCTACCCATTTGAGCCCGCCCAAGTTGTTCCCAAGCCGGCGACGCATTTCCTGCGGCGCTTTTGGTTCAGGCAACTGCGCGATATGCCGTGGCAGATCTCGGATTCCGAACTGCGCGCGTTGCTGGGCGTCTTAAGTAAAACCGACGCTCGCCTTTTGCACATTTACTTCGGCCAAATCGCCGTGCATCTGCTGCCGCTGATTCGCGCGTGGAAAAACCCTTCGATCGTTTCCTTTCACGGCGCGGATGTCACGGTGGACATGAACAAGCCGGCCTATCGAGAGGCCACACAGCAGATGCTCGAAGCAGTGAAGCTGGTTTTGGTTCGCTCCCAATCGCTGCGGCGCGCAGTTGCCGATCTTGGCTGCGACCCGGAAAAGATTGAAATCCAGCGCGCCGGAATTCCGCTAGAGGAATTTCCTTTCCGCGAACGAAGCTGGCCGAAAAGCGGCGAATGGCGACTCGTGCAGGCTGGGCGGTTGATTGAGAAGAAAGGTCTGCCGGTTACTCTTCGCGCTTTCGCAGTTTTCCTGGGAAAATACCCAAATGCGACACTGACGATTGCCGGAGAAGGAGCAATGCTCGGCGAACTTCAGCAACTGGCGCGCGAACTCAACGTTGGCGCACGCGTTTCATTCACGGGTTTCATTTCCCAGGAGCAATTGCGCGACATCTATTATCGGTCGCACATTTTCCTGCACCCGAGCCAGACCGGTCGTGACGGAAACCAGGAAGGCATCCCAAATTCGATGCTCGAAGCAATGGCCAGCGGCCTCCCGGTATTTGCGACCCATCACGGCGGCATCCCCGAAGCAATTGAGAACGGTGTCAGCGGTCTGCTTGTGCCTGAGCGCGATCATCAACAGCTGGCGCACGCGCTGCTGAGCGCGACGAAAGATCCAACCTTCCTTTCGCGCATTGCTTCCGCAGGCGCTGAGGTCGTCCGAAAAAATTTCGACCTGCAAGCGCAGGCGCGACGACTGGAAAACAATTATCTGAGGTTAATTGGCAGTGGCGATTGACTCCGAAAGCTTTTGCGAGTTGACCTCAATCCCCAGCGCGATTCTGGGGAGCGCCCGCTACGCGGCATTCTAATGCTTTCCGGGTCCGGGATTACTTCCGATGCCACGGCTGCGTCACGTTTCGAATCCGCGGCTTGCAAACGTCACTGACTAACACAAAGGACAAACTGTTTTGGTCCGGGCGGCTGAACTTATAAACGCCAGGACCTCTGCAAGCTTTGGGGATCGCTCCGGATCGGCGGGTCTCTTGAGCCGTGATGGTATCGCCTGCGACAGTATAGGTGCCCCATATCTCTGCCTTTGGGTGAGTAGCCATGACGTGAAATGTACCGTCGGCATTAATCGTCCAGACGGCGCCAAATGAGTGGGCCCAGGTACCGGCGAGCGCGGCTGGTGCGGACGGTGTCATGGTCGCGCAGGCGCTCATAAGCGCAATCAACGCGCCTGCGAAAATAATTCGGAGAGTGTGTTGTAACTTCATGGCGGGCATCCTGCATGGTGAGTGCTGAATGAGTCAAGCTTGGAATGCGGTGAAGAGATCGGTTGCAAAGAGCTTCGCGGTCGAAGTAGAAAAGCTCTGGGGAGCAGAATCCGCCACCACTTTCCTCAACGCCAAGAAGTCGCTGGGTCGGTGATAACCAAAGCGCGCGGTTTACCTCTTGGGTAGCGCACGTAAAGTTCAAGTATGTCGATCTCAGAGGACCAGGTGAAGACCGCATTGAAGTCCGTGAAATATCCAGGCTTCACTCGCGACATCGTTTCGTTCGGCCTGGTGAAGTCGATCCAAATCGATAATGGCGAGGTGAAGGTGCAGCTCGCGCTCGCGACAAATGATCCGAATGTCCCCGCAGCAATCAAGAACGAAGCGGAACGCGCACTGCGCGGGATCGAAGGAGTGCGCAGCGCGAAGATTTTGATCGATATCCACGCACCGCCCGGAGGCGCAGGCGCCGGCATGGGCGCCGCGCGAATTCCGGGAATCAGACACGTGATCGCTGTGGCCAGCGGCAAAGGCGGCGTGGGCAAATCGACGGTTGCGGCCAACCTTGCGGTGGCGCTGGAGCAAACCGGAGCTCGCGTCGGTCTGTGCGATTGCGACATCTATGGTCCGAGCATTTCGCTGATGTTTGGCACGCGCGAACGGCCAATGGCGACGGAAGAAAACAAAATCGTTCCGATCGAGCAATACGGCTTGCGACTGATGTCGATGGGATTTCTGCTCGACGATGCTTCGCCAGCGATTTTACGCGGGCCAATGGTTACGCGCTACACGCAACAATTTTTGCGGCAGGTGGAATGGGGCGAACTAGATTATCTCGTGCTCGATCTGCCGCCCGGCACCGGCGACATTCAACTCACCATTGTGCAGACAGTGGCCCTTTCGGGAGCGATTGTCGTAACCACGCCCCAGGAAGTTGCGCTGATCGATGCCCGGAAGGCCGCGACCATGTTCGACAAGGTCAACGTGCCTGTGCTCGGTTTGATTGAGAACATGAGTTACTTCGTTTCTCCCTCCGACGGCGAACGCTACGATATCTTTGGCAGTGGCGGTGGGGAACGCGAAGCGAAACGGTTGCGTGTCCCGCTGCTTGGCCAGATTCCGATCGATATTGCCACACGCGAGTCAGGCGATCGCGGGATTCCCATCGTGGGCGAAGATAGACAATCACCCGTGACAGCCGAGTTTAAAAAGATCGCAGAAAATCTGCGTAAGGCGTTGGCGTAGTGAGGCGTCCACAACCGGTCGCGCAAAGAAGCCTCAAATAAATGGTGTGGCCGCCCCGTCAAATTCCAATGCGTCGATTTTGTTGACTTATCCCAAATTTTATGAAAGAAGAACCGGCGATGCCGTCTTCGGAAGAAGATCAAGCTCAATTCGTTAAGGATTCGGCGCTCTACAAGGAGTTCCTTGCTGAGCGCGCAGAGATTTTGAAGCATAAGTGGATTGAAAGCGAAAAAGCCGGCAAAGACATCGGCTTTGAAAGAGCCTTGCTTGATTGGATCGTGAAACATCGCTCCAATTGGCGAGAGCGACGACGAAAGGAGGCGCGCACCGAAAAGTCCGCCTCCTAATTTTTTTCCTTTAACGTGATCCCGCGAGGTCCCGAAGGAAACGCATGAAACAAACAAAACAAAATCCACAAGCCGCCGTCCCCATCATGGACGCGGAGGCAATCCGTCGCGCGCTGCGCCGGATTGCGCACGAAATCATTGAGCGAAACGCGCCGCTTGAGCAGGTGGTGCTTGCGGGAATTCCTTCACGCGGCGTGGAGATCGCGCGACGCATCGCGGCCTTCATTCACGAGATTGAAAAGATCGACGTCGAAACCGGGGTCATCGACGTGGCGATGCACCGGGATGATGTTGGGAAGCGCCCAGAGTTACCGCTGGTGCATGCGTCGAAGCTTCCGCTACCGCTGGAAGAACGCACCATCATCATTGTCGATGACGTTCTTTATACTGGCCGCACCGTTCGCGCGGCGATGGATGCCATCAATTCATTCGGGCGCCCCGCCCGCATCCAACTGGCGGTGCTGATTGATCGGGGCCATCGCGAGCTGCCTATTCGCCCCGATTACGTCGGCAAGAATTTGCCGACCGCGACGCGCGAACAAATTCAGGTGCGCCTGCAAGAAACCGATAACGAAGCCGACGCAGTATGGCTGGGAAGGGAAATATGAGCACGCGCTGGGCACGAAAAGATCTGCTCGGGCTGCGCGAATTATCGGCTGACGAAATCAATTTCGTTCTCGAGACTACCGACGCGTTCAAACAAGTCGGAACTCGCGAGATCAAAAAGGTGCCGGCCCTTCGCGGGAAAACGTTGGTAAACTTTTTTGTCGAACCGAGCACCCGGACACGCACCTCATTTGAGCTGGCTGCATTTCGCTTGAGCGCGGACGTGATCAATATCTCGGCAACGACTTCCAGCCTCACCAAAGGTGAAACGCTCAAGGACACCGCGCGCAATCTAGAGGCATTACATGCCGATATTCTTGTGCTGCGCCACAGCTCCGCGGGCGCGCCACAGTTTCTCGCAAATCGGCTGAAGGCGAGCGTGATCAACGCCGGCGATGGCGCCCACGAGCACCCCACCCAAGCGCTTCTGGATCTTTACACGATCCGCGAGCGGAGAGGAGAAATCGCCGGCCTTCGCGTGGCGATCATCGGCGACATCTTGTTCAGTCGCGTCGCGCGCTCGAACATTTTCGGTCTGCTGAAGCTGGGCGCACACGTGACGCTGGTCGGGCCGAGCACTCTCGTCCCGCGCGAGTTTGAAAAACTGGGGGTCGAAGTTTCATACAAGATCGATGACGTGCTGCCGAAAGCCGATGTCGTAAATCTGTTGCGGATTCAGCATGAACGTCAGCGCAGGGAATATTTTCCCGGGCTCGGTGAATACATCCGCTTATTTGGCCTCACGAAGGAACGCGCAAAACTTTTGAAGCCGGATTGCCTGATCATGCATCCCGGCCCGATCAACCGGGGCGTCGAGATCGACAGCGACGTCGCCGACGGAGTGCAAAGCGTCATTCTCGATCAAGTCACCAACGGTCTCGCCGTTCGGATGGCCGTTCTTTATCTGTGCGGAGGAATTTCAACACAATGAGCGCTATGATTATTCGCAACGGTCGAGTAATCGACCGCGCGAGCAAGCGCGATGAAATTGCTGATCTTTACGTCGCCGACGGACGAATAGCACAGAAGTCAGAAGTCAGAAATCAGAAGTCAGACGTCGAAGAGATTGACGCGAAAGGTCTGATCGTGGCGCCTGGCTTGATCGATATTCATGTACATTTTCGGGAGCCGGGATTCAGTCACAAAGAAACGATCGAGTCGGGCGCGCGCGCGGCTGCAGCCGGCGGATTTACAACGGTTGTTTGTATGCCGAACACTTCGCCAACGGCGGATAATCCCAGCACCATCGCGTGGATCAAAGATCGCGCCGCGGCGGTCGCATGCGTCAATGTTTTACCCACCGGCACGATTTCAAGAAATCTGGCCGGCGAAGAACTCGCGCCGATCGGTTCACTCGCGCAGGCGGGCGTTGTGGCGATCACGGACGACGGCCACTGTGTTCAAAATCACGAGGTGATGCGGCGTGCGGTCGAGTATGCCCGCATGGTCGATCTGCCCGTGTTCGATCATTGTCAGGATTACAATCTGGTTGGCAACGGCGTCGTGCATGAAGGCTATTGGAGCACACTGCTCGGGCTACCGGGCTGGCCCGCAGCCGGCGAAGAAGCGATGGTCATGCGCAACATTTTGCTGGCGGAACTTTGCGATCATCACATTCATTGCCAGCACCTCACGACGGCTGGCAGTGTGCGACTCCTTCGTGAAGCGCGTGCGCGGGGCGTAAAAATCAGCGGCGAAGTTTGCCCGCATCACATCGCGTTAACCGACGAAGCGATCCAAGATTTTGATACGAACTCCAAAATGAATCCGCCTCTGCGGTCGCAGGCAGATGTAAATGCGCTGCTGGAAGGAATCGCCGACGGAACATTATCGATCCTATGTTCCGATCACGCGCCCCATGCCGATTTCGAAAAGGAAGTGGAATTCGATGCAGCGCCCTTCGGCATCATCGGGTTGGAAACGGAGCTTGGACTATTTCTCGACCTACTCGTGCATAAGCATCGCAAGATCGACATGGCCCAGTTGATCGCGATGTACACCGTCGAACCGGCGCGTTTGTTGAAGATTAACGCAGGCACGCTATCGATTGGCGCGCACGCTGACGTAACGCTGATCGATCCGGAGTTGGAGTGGACGGTCAGAGTTGATCAGTTTCAATCGGCCTCGCGCAATTCGCCATTCCAGGCCTGGAAACTGAAAGGCCGCGCGGTCCGAACGATTGTTGACGGGAAAACAGTTTGGAAGTTGTAGCGGCGGTCTGTGACCATCGAAAATTCTGTCCGACCGTGCTCACAGAGCGCCGCTACAGTTATCCCAAGTAACCGCCGTGGATGTAGCTTTCCAGATGGGCGATCGCGGCTTGCTGGCAGGAAATGACGTGCTTGACCAGATCGCCGATGGAAATCACGCCCACAACCTTGTCGCCATCGAGCACCGGTAGGTGTCGAATATGCTTGTCCGTCATGATACGCAGACATTCATCTACGCCTTCACGCGGATGTGTCGTGAACACATTCGTTGACATGATCTCGGCAACCTTCGCTTCGCGCGAGCGCTTGCCCCGCAGGACCACTTTGCGCGTGTAATCGCGTTCGGAAATGACGCCGACCAGCCGCTCCTGCTTGATCACCAACAGCGCGCCGACATTCTTCGCGTCCATCATTTCAATGGCTTCGAAAACCGTTGCATCCGGCGAAATCGAGAAAACCTCGTCGCTTTTTTGATTCAGGATCGCGCGGATGCTGCCACTCACGTCCATAAGCGAAGTTTCAGGATAGACCCACACTGGGCGGCCATGCAAAGCAATTCTGACGGTCAGCGGCTCGAGCGACCTGGGCATCGACATTGCGCGAATCGTAGTGTTGCCACGCTTGTCATCGATGGGGGAGGTCAGAAGTTCGAATTCGCATTCTTGCGTTTTCGGTACGGGACAGAGCATAATGGAAAGGTGCATTGGGCTTGGCCATTTAACGCGCGCGTCGGAGACGATGGCGAAAAAAAGCGGCCTTTGACGGGACCTGCACAGCCCGATTTCATGTGCGTCGGAGCGCACAAAAGCGGAACGACATGGCTTTATCAGCAGCTCGACTCCCATCCGGATTTCTGGATGCCGCCTGTAAAGGAATTGCATTATTTTGATCAACTGAGCAGGGTTCAACACTCGGTTCCTCCGCGCTGCAGAGACGAGCGCGATCTTCGTTTTCTTGAGCGCCTAAACAGCCTCAGCGCCAAACCGTACATGGACCTCGAGAATTACGGCCGACTGTTCGAACCCAAGGGATCGCTCCTCTCCGGTGACATTTCGCCAAATTATTCAACGCTAAGCAGCAAACTCATTCGTCAAATCGTCCGATATTTCCCAAACTCAAAAGTGATCTTCCTTGCGCGTGATCCAGTGCAGAGATTCTGGTCGCACTTGTCCATGGAAGTGCATTACCGGCAGATTGAGCCGTTTGACGTGACCAGTATCGACGAAGTTCATCGGAATTTGCTCCGCCGAGGGATGCGTTTGCGCTCGTACCCGACCGCGGTCGTCACGCGATGGAAACGCTACGTTCATCCAAGCCGGCTTCGTGTTTATTTCTTT
>QHOV01000035.1 GCA_003218885.1 Verrucomicrobiota bacterium
CCATCACGATGGTGGCGGCGCCGTATCGCCTTATTAGCCGGGCTTGGCGGAGAAAGTCTTCTTCGCCGTTTTTCAGACTTATGGAATTCACTACCGCTTTTCCCTGCAAGCATTTGAGCCCCGCTTCGATGACGCTCCACTTCGAGCTGTCGATCACAATTGGAATCCGTGCGATCTCCGGTTCGCTGCCGATAAGATTCAGGAAGCGAATCATCGCCGCTTCCGAGTCGATCATCCCTTCGTCCATGTTCACATCGAGAAGGTTCGCGCCGCCTTGCACCTGTTGACGGGCAACAGCCAGAGCTCCGTCGAAATCGCCTCCCAGAATCAGCTTCGAAAACTTCGGCGATCCTGTGATGTTGGTGCGCTCACCAATAACTGCGAAGCCGAATTCCGGCGTAATATTTAGCGCTTCAAGCCCGGAAAGTCGGAGAATCATGCGTAACTCAGTGTAGTCCCAACAGCATGAGGCGAGAAATTGCGCACCAGTTTCGCCAGCGCACGGATGTGATCCGGCGTCGTGCCGCAACAGCCGCCAACCACGTTGAGCCAACCGTTTTCTGCCCACTTCGCGACCTTGGGGGCAAATGTTTCAGCTGTTTCCGGAAACCCTGTCGGCGAGAGCGCATCCGGCAGACCAGCGTTTGGATATGCGCTCATGTAGTACNATATGAGCAATGCTTCAACTGTTTGCCCGCTCAAGTTCCGCCCGGACTTGTCGATCACTGTGCCCGAGATCATTAACGGCACTCTGCTTGCGGTTTTATCAAATGCATCATGGATGGCAAACAACGCAGCCTTTCCGTTGAGTGTGTCGAAAATAGTTTCCACGATGAGAAGATCGACGCCGCCTTCGAGCAGCGCGTTCGCTTGATCGAAATAAGTTTGACGAAGTTGATCGAACGAGACCGCGCGAAACGCCGGATCGTTGACGTCAGGTGAAATGGAACCAGCGACCGGAAGAGGTCCCATTGATCCGCCAACAAATCGCTGCTGCCCGGTTTCATTCGCGACCCGATCCGCGGCCTGGCGCGCGAGCCCGGCCGCTTCAAAATTAATTTCATGAACAAGCGCACGAAGATCGACATCATCTACCACACGCTGAAAGAATTCCTGATCTTTGCGACCACGTTTGGGTTCGCCTTGAAACAGGAAATCGTGCAAGCCGATGGTTGTTCCGCTGAAAGTGTTCGTCTCGATAATGTCCGCGCCAGCGTCAAGATATTGGGTATGGATCTCCTCGATGACCTGCGGCTGCGTCAAATTGAGTAACTCCAGGCTCCCCTTGAGGTCTTTGCCTTTCCAATCAGCGAATCGCTTTCCGCGATAATCCTGCTCGGACAACTTATAGCGCTGGATCATCGTGCCCATGGCTCCGTCGAGGACGACGATGCGTTCGCGCAAGACCGCTTCTAGGGGATGGAGACCGTTGTTTGTCATGATTGCCCGGGGAACTAAATGGCGTTTCCTTGGTGAATCAAGAAACAAATTGACGCATCATGATGCGTAGATGTGTCACCGAGGTCTTGCCCATGCCTTTGCTGCTTCTGTTCGAAATGCCGAAGTTGGAATGTCGAATGACGAAAGAATGGCAACGTCTGAGAAGACGTGGCGCGTCGGCAGCGCCGTAAGCCGACCAGGCGATTGAGGTCAAACGCCCCAACTGGTTACCTTCTCAGGTCTTCGAGAAACGATGTGCCTTGCGTCGCAAGCCGCTCCTCAAGTTTCTTCGTGCAATCGCAGTCGCAACACGCCCACGGTTCTGTTCCGTTCTCATGCCGGCAGGTGCGACGCGAGTGTGCGTCTTTCACACTAAGTAGCTCGAGATACTCCTCCCAATACGGACGTTCTTCCCCGAGCGGCGGATCGCAAAAGCAGATTTCAACCCACGTGGCAACATCGTGATCATTCAACCGCGCCTGTTCCATGTCGTGCAGGTATTCGTCGCCTGCGATAGAACCTTTCCCGAGCGTGCCATCGTCAATTGCGCGAACCAGAGCGCGTGCCTTTCCAGATTTCACGCGAGCTTTCACGAGGTAACGCATGACCAAAAGATAGCATTAACCACGAATAGACACGAATGACTCCGCCACCGTTAAATCGTTTAAATCAGATTACGGACAAACCGCGGATTACGCGTCGCGAATCGGGAGCACGCGCGTCTCGGTACGACGAACTTTTTGATTTCGGAAGTTCGCGAAGGCGGGACACCTTCGCCAACACCCCGGACGAGTGTAGCGAATTTATTTTGACCGAGAAAATTGAGATTTCTCCAAGTGGTGCTGCTTAGTTCGATCCGTGATGTTTTTTAGGGCAATTCCCCTAGGGGAATTTTTAGTCGAAGATTAGGGAGTTTCCCCTACTTCAGAACAGCCAATTTCCCTTTACAACCCACTGCGCCGAATGGGGATGCGCCCAAATTCGGCTCCCCTCCACATGCCCAAAAGCTGATGGGTGTGCTCAACAACAATTATTAACTCAGACAGCTAGAAATTTAGAAACAACAAATTGCCCCGCGCCAACGCCAACTCCGACTCCGTAACAAAGTGGCAAATAATTCGACGCACTTCTTAATCTAAGGCGAAAAGCTGCTAAGGAATGAGCGCTGAGAGGTGAAAATCCTCTCGGCGCTTTCTCTTTGTGGCCGGGAGAAGTTGGTATGGGCGGTTCACCTGAGCGGCTCGGGCGATTGCGGTCAATCGCCCCTACCTGTCTTGTTGCCGCCACGGCGTTGGGCCGTTTTTCACCGTAACAAATTAGGTGCGCTCCCCAATCTAATTCATTCGTGTTTATTAGTGTTGATTCCTGGTCACTCGAATTAGTTGAATCACGCCGTGGAAGCGATCCGGCTCTTCAAACTGCTCGACCGCAATCAACGCAACACGTTCGTCGCTTGTTTCCTAGGCTGGGCGCTGGACGCGTTCGATTTTTTTCTGCTCACGTTCGTGATCGTGCCGATGGCGCACGATTTTGGCACGAGCATTGCCGAGTTGAGCTACGCTATTACGCTCACCCTGGCGATGCGTCCTGTCGGGGCGTTTATTTTCGGTTTACTCGGCGACCGGTTCGGGCGGCGCTTCCCGCTCATGGTCGACATTATCTTTTATTCGCTCATGGAACTACTCACGGCGTTTTCACCGAATTACAGTGTCTTTCTGATCTTTCGCGCGCTCTACGGGATCGGCATGGGCGGCGAATGGGGACTCGGTGCGTCATTGGCGATGGAAACTCTTCCGACGGAAGCGCGAGGACTGTTTTCCGGGATTTTGCAGCAGGGTTATGCGTTCGGTTACCTGCTGGCGGCCGTCATGTATTGGATCGTGTTCCCGTTCTTCGGCTGGCGCGGTCTCTTTGTCGCAGGCGCGCTGCCGGCGATTCTTGTTCTCTACATTCGCGCGCACGTGCCTGAATCACCGGTCTGGTTGCGCCAGCAGCACGCGACGGGTGATTTTTGGAGACAACTTCTGATTGTGCTCAAACGGCACTGGGCGCTCTTTCTTTACGTCATTCTGCTAATGACGGCATTCAACGCAATGTCGCATGGCACCCAGGACATGTATCAAACGTTTCTCGGCGAACAACGCCACTATGGGGTCACACAAAAAGCGGCGACCGGGATCATTTATGCTTTCGGCGCCATCTGCGGTGGAACGGTGGTCGGCCATCTCTCGCAAAAATGGGGACGGCGTCGTTCGATCGTTTTGACTGCTGCGTTCGGCACCGCGCTGATTCCTTTGTGGGTTTTTTCGCCGGGTTTTGCTCTTCTGGTGATCGGCGGGTTCGCCATGCAATTCATGGTGCAAGGCGCCTGGGGAATCGTGCCCGTGCATCTTAATGAGCTTTCACCGAGCGCAGTGCGCGGAACTTTCCCTGGATTTGCCTATCAACTCGGGAATCTCTTTGCGGCGAACACAGCTGTTGTGGAAACTCGGTTGGCTGATCGTTTCCGTGACGCAAGTGGCCATCCGGATTATGCAAAGGCGCTCGCTCTTTTTACGCTCGTGATTTTTTTGGTCCTGATGTTGCTCGCCGCAATCGGGCCCGAAGAGCGGGGCAAAGAATTTTGAACAGAATTTTAGCGATGCGGAGCGGCTGGCGCCGGACTGGTGCCGCCATTGGACGGTTCCGTCTGCGGCTGTGTTTGCGCAGCCACCTGAGGCGAACCGCGGTACACGCCGGGACCGTACCGCTGCTCGACAATTGCTTCCGCGATTTTGTCCGCGAGTAGTTCGCGATATTCCCAGTCACGCGCCTGGTTGCCCTCCGAACGGTTGCTCAAAAATCCGCACTCCACCAAAACCGCCGGATAGTACGCAAGCCGCAGGACGCGAAAATTCGCTGTGTGCACGCCGCGATTGGCCGAGTGCGGGATGGCCATCAGCTTGGCTTGAATCCGATTGGCCAGATCGAATGAATCTCCGGAATGATAATACGTCTCAAAACCGTGTATGCCGCGCCGACGTGAATCGTTGAAGTGAATACTGACAAAGATGGCATTTTTTTGCGAATTCTCGATGGCGACGCGTTCATCGAGCGAAATAAAAACGTCCGAGGATCGTGTCATCACGGTTTTTAGTTCCGATTCCCGCAGCTTGCGATCGAGACGCTGGGCTACATCGAGGGTGGCGATTTTTTCGGCGCCTCCGAAACGGCGATACGCCCCGTTATCTTTTCCGCCATGTCCTGCGTCCACTACCACTGTAGTAAAGCTCTTACTCGTGTTTTTGACCGCCGGAGTTCGCATACTTGCGCAGGCAGGTAGCAAAGCGACAAACCCAATTGTAACGATCCGGTTTACGAAGCGCGGCATTCTCATCTAATAGCAAAAAACACGTGGCCTACAAAAAGTTTCTCCCTAAGCTCAAGTGAGACCGTGGCATTGCGCAAGCGTTCATTTGTTTCTCCCAATTGCATATAAAATCACTTGTGTTTTGCGCCGCCGCGCTTAAAGCGTTACCACTTTTATGATGATCCGATTTGCAATCGTTCCATTGCTCCTGGCACTGAACTTTTCGCTGTGCAAAAAGCACGAAACTGTTTCCCAGAACCCTCAACCGGCGGGCGCCTCATCGCCAGCGTCGGGTGCCTCAACTGCCGGAGGCAGTCCGGGTGTCGCGCCGGTGGCGGCTTCTCCCAAGATTACGAAGCCGGTGGTCGATCAAACGGCTCAGACGATCATTTTTTGTTACCATCTTTTGGTAGACAAGGTCCGCTATCCGGGCACTGAGATCACACCCGCTGCATTTGAAGCGCAAATGAAGGAATTGAAGGACCGCGGGATTACGGTTATCCCCATGCAGGATTTGCTCGCATGGAAGCGCGGCGAAAAGAACATACCGCCGCGATGCGCGGTCATTAGCTTCGATGATGGCTGGAAATCGCAATACGAAGTCGCGTGGCCGATCATGAAGAAGTTCGGGTATCCGTTCACTATGTTCATTTACACGGAAGGCGTGCGCGGTGGATCGTTAGGCGGCGGAGGAGCGATCACATGGGAACAGCTCGCGGACATGCGCGACAACGGCATCGACATTGAGGCGCACTCCGCGACGCACCAGGACTTGCGCGAAGGGCATACCATCACGCTTGCCAGCCCTGGCGGGAAGAAAACAAGGACGAAACTCACCGGGCCCCAATACGAGCAATGGGTGCAAAACGAAGTGGTCGGCTCCAAGGAACTGCTTGAGCGGCGGCTCGGCATCAAAGTAAATTGTTTTGCCGTCCCGTTCGGGAATTACAATGAGCACGTCAAAGAACTTGCGCGAAATGCCGGTTACGAGGCGATGTTTACCGTTTACGGTCAGCCCATCACCTTTACCTCGCCGCTCGATTCGCTCGGCCGTTATGCGATTGAGGCGAACAAGCCCAAGGTCTTTGCAGATGCTGTGAAAATGATCGGCACGTCAACTGGAGGCGCGGCAGCGGTGGCCGAAGTTGGCGCGAAAGATCTGGCGAGCCAACCGGCAGACGGCGCGACAGTGCGCACTGCGCTTCCCCTTATCAAAGCGAACCTCAGCGGCATTGGGCAGATCGAACCTGGCAGTGTGCAAATGCGCGTGAGCGGCCTCGGTGTTGTTCCAGCCAACTACGATCCCAAAACAGGGACCGTGTCATATCAAGTGACGCAAAAACTGCGCGAGAAATCGTGCAGCGTATTTGTCAGCGCGAAATCCGCGGGCAAGAAGGTCGAGACACATTGGACCTTCGGAATCGAAGAAGGCGCGGCGGCGCCACCAGCAGCGACAACGCCAACGCCAAAGAGATGATCTGAACGGGCACGCGCTGTCGTGCATTCAAAGGCGGGACGCGACGAAGCGCTCCTTCGATGGTGATGTTTCCACAACTTAGCGACAAGCTTCAGAAAATTTTCAAGGAGCTCCGTGGGCATGGCGTTATCAGCGAGTCGAATATCGACGCCGCTTTGCGTCAGGTGCGCCTGGCGCTGCTCGAAGCGGATGTCGATTTCCAGGTGGCCAGAAAATTCATTGCGAGCATCAGGGAAAAAGCGCTGGGTGAAACAGTTGTTCGCAGTATTACGCCCGGACAACAGATCATAAAAATTTTCCACGACGAATTGACTGCGTTGCTCGGAGGCGATTCCGAGCCGCTGCATCTGGAAGAGGACGGCCGCATTTTGATTGTCGGTCTCAATGGTTCCGGTAAGACGACTTCCTCGGCCAAGCTAGCGCGCTTTTTACAGAAACAGGATTATTCACCACTGCTGGTGCCGTGCGATCTGCAACGGCCGGCAGCGATCGAGCAACTCGTAACACTCGGCAACCAAATTGGCGCGCCGGTCTTCGCCCCTGACCCAGGCGAGAAAAATATTCAACGCGTCGCGGCGGCAGCAGTTGGTAGGACGCGACCGCCGGGCGCGCCGAGCATTTACATTTTCGACACGGCGGGCCGCCAGGAAATCAATGAACCGCTGATACAGGAACTGAAAGAGATGAAGGAATTTTTGCAGCCGCAAGAAACTTTGCTCGTCGTGGATGCGGCAACCGGCCAGCAAGCGATCAGCGTGGCGACCCATTTCAACAATGCTTTGTCAATCACAGGGATCATTCTAACGAAACTCGATGGCGATGCGCGAGGCGGCGCAGCGTTGTCGATGCGGGAAGTGACGCGTCAGCCGATCAAATTCGTCGGCACCGGCGAAAAGCTCGATCAATTCGAGCTTTTCATTCCGGAGCGGCTCGCCGGCCGGATTCTGGGAATGGGCGACGTGGTTGGTCTCGTCGAGAAAGCTGCCGAAGCAGTGGAAGTCGAAGACGCTGCTCGGCTTGAACGCAAATTGCGCACGGCTTCATTCGATTTCAATGATTTCCTGGCGCAGTTCAAGATGATGCGAAAGATGGGCCCGCTGGAGAATATTCTTGGCATGTTGCCCGGCATGAGTAATGTGCAGGGCCTCTCGATTGACGAGAAGCAGCTTAAGCGCACGGAAGCTATTGTGCTTTCGATGACAAACGAAGAGCGGGCGCGCCCCGACATTCTGAATGCACGGCGGCGTCAGCGCATCGCGCGCGGCAGCGGCTGCACTGTCACGGAGGTGAACGATTTGCTGCGGCGCTTTGATCAGATGCGCAAGATGATGAAAAGCACGGGCAAAATGAAGAAAATGATGGCGCAACTGGCGCGAATGAAAAGTTAACATGTCAGTTTCAATCAGATTACGTAGAGAGGGCGCGAAAAATCGCCCGTATTACAAGGTGGTAGTGGCCGACAGCCGCAGTCCGCGCGACGGGAAATTTATCGAGGTCATCGGCATGTACGATCCGAAAAAAACTGGTCGCAATAGCTCCTTGAACGTTGAACGGGCCGAATACTGGATCAGCAAAGGTGCACAACCATCGGACACGGTGCGGAGTTTGATCAAGAAAAACGAGAAAATGACAACGGCCGCCGAGCCGTCATCGCAACCAGAGCGAAAAACCTCGCAATCGATCCAGGACGAAGTTTCGACTGCGTCGCCGCCAACTCCTGCGGACTCAGCGTAGACTTGGCAGCGAGTTGTTACCGCTGTCCTGTTGGTGCCAAGCCGCGCGCCTCAACACCATCACTGCAAGCGTTTCGCACAGCGAAGGGGATACACCTCGAAAATTCGTGTTTATTCGCGTTCATCCATCACGCCGTAGTGTTGTGCAAAAGTGGATTCGTGATTAGTTTTTTGACGCATGAGGGAGTTTCTCGAGTTCGTCATTCGGCAGCTGATTGAATTTCCTGACGATATAGTGCTGACGGAAATTCCAAGTGGCAGGACGACTATCTTTAAATTGCAACTTCGACGCGGGGATGTTGGCCGTGTGATTGGCCGAGGCGGTCAGACCATTCATGCGATCCGCGCGTTGCTGGCCAGTTCCGCCGCGCGCCACGGCCAACGGGCAGTTCTCGAGATCGTGGAATGAGGTAGGCGCGATTGACCCGAATCGCCCACCGACGATTATTCTCTACCCGTCACAGACGGTTCAGGTGACCCGCCGCTACCAGATGAAGATCGACATCGTCACGCTGTTCCCCGAAATCTGTCGCGCGCCATTAAGCGAGAGCATGATGAAGCGCGCGCAGGAAAAAGGAATCGTGGAGCTCCATATTCATAATCTGCGCGATTGGACGACGGACAAACATCACGTGGTGGATGACGCGCCGTTTGGCGGAGGGCAGGGGATGGTGATGAAGCCGGAGCCGATTTTGGCGCGGTGGAAGATCTGAAACAGCAAACGCCCAACTCCGATAAATCGCGAGCAGGCGCTCAACGCCCAACGTCCGACGTCCAATTACAGAGGCCAAAAGTGATTTTGATGTCGCCGGCGGGACGGCGTTTCGATCAAGAAATGGCGGGACAGCTTTCGGGGGAATCGCATCTGATCGTTGTTTGCGGCCATTACGAAGGAGTGGATCACAGCGTGATCGAACATCTTGTCGATCTTGAGATTTCGATTGGCGATTACGTGCTCACGAATGGCGCGATCGCGGCGGTGATTGTTGTTGATGCAATTGTGCGTTTGGTTCCGGGGACGCTTGGTCACGAACAATCCGCAATTGATGATAGCTTCAGCCCCGAAAGCTCCGGNNNTTTTGCTTTCCGGAAATCACGCTGAGATCGCAAAGTGGCGCAAAGAACAGGCGATCAAGCGTACGCGCGAGAATCGGCCGGACTTATTGGCAGATTAACTTCGCGGTGTCATCCCGAACCGCGAAGACGGTGAGGGACCTCGCAATCGCAGTGCGGATCTTCTGGTAACGAGCGTGATCAACCAGCCTGTGCGAGGTCCCTCGCTACGCTCGGGACGACACACGTGTATTAGTCGCGAATCTTACCTAGTACGATGCAAGCGTTGATTCCACCGAAACCGAATGAATTGCTCATGACGTAATTCAACTCCGCGGCGCGACCACTATTCGGCACGATGTCGAGATCACATGCCGGATCGGGATTTCCATAGTTGATCGTCGGCGGAATCCATTGCCGATCCAACGCGAGTGCACAAAGCGCCGCCTCGATTGTGCCGGTCGCGCCCAGCGGATGCGCGTAATAACCTTTTGTCCCGCTAACTGCAATTCGCTGGGCCTGTTCGCCAAGCACTTGTTTGATCGACGCCGTTTCCGTGCTGTCATTGAGCTGCGTCGAACTGGCGTGTGCATTGACGTAATCGATCTGTTCGGGCGCCAATTGCGCGTAGCCGAGCACTTCCGCATAGATGCGGGCCCCACGCGCTCGCGCGTGTTCAAGTTCCTCGACGACCAGCGAAGCGCCGCCTTCACCCATGACAAATCCATCTCGCAACAGGTCGAATGGACGACAAGCCAGCGCTGGATCACCCGTCCATCTGCTCATCGTTTTGATAATGTCGAATGCGCCGATGGTAATTGCGGTCAGTGGCGCTTCTGCACCGCCGGCAACGATCACATCCGCAAAATCGTCTCGAATGTAACGGAGCGCTTCGCCCACGGATACTGTCCCACTGGCGCAACTGTTTGAATTTGTCGTGCCCACGCCGCGAAACCCGAATTCGATCGCAATATTTGAATGCGCCGAACCACCAAACACCTCGGCGTTCCGGGATCCCGATCTCATGGACCTCGGAGCAGCGGATGCTCCTCCAAAATCAGGATGCGTGTTCTTGGCGGATTCTTGACTGAGTCCGACATGCGTGTGCGGGTGCGAAATCCGCGCTTTTTGCCATTTAAGTAGCCCTCATATCAAGTATCTAGAATAAAAAGTTCTTGCCGGTCATAGCCCAGCGAATGCGGGTCCAAAATCAGGATGCGTGTTCTAACCGGATTCTGGACCGGGTCCGACATGTCACTATCTTCTTCGGATTTTTCGGCGTGAAGTTTCGAGAAAAAGTTGAAGATCTGATAGCCCAGCGAATGCGGGCGTAACCGTGTAGCGGCGTTCGCCGCGGCGAACGCCTTACAACATTCGTGTCTATTCGTGGTTAAAATCTCATTTCAAAAACAGGTTCATGCCCTCGAGATCGATGATGGCATGACAAATGTACAGCGTGTCCATGCCCAAAATGCCGCCGGTCTCTGTGCTGCCCTCTCGCA
>QHOV01000036.1 GCA_003218885.1 Verrucomicrobiota bacterium
AACGAACAGCTCTGGGGCGCAATCGGGGCGGTTTTCGGCTCGTGGATGAACGATCGCGCGATCGTGTACCGGCGAAGATATGGAATCCCACACGATTGGGGCACTGCCGTGAATGTCCAGACGATGGTGTTCGGGAACATGGGAGAGACGAGCGCCACCGGAGTGGCGTTCACGCGTGATCCGGCCACCGGCGAGAAGGTTTTCTACGGCGAATATCTCATCAACGCCCAGGGCGAAGATGTCGTTGCGGGCGTGCGCACGCCGCATCCAATCGCAGATCTGGCGAAAGAAATGCCCGCCGCCCACAAAGAGCTGATGAAAGTGCGAGCGATTCTTGAGAAGCACTTCAAGGACATGCAGGACCTCGAGTTCACGGTGGAAGAGAATCGGCTTTACATCTTGCAGACGCGAAATGGCAAGCGCACCGGCCACGCGGCCGTTCGCATTGCAGTGGATATGGTCGATGAAAAGTTAATCACCAAAAAAGACGCGGTTCGCCGTATCCCGGCAGACTCCCTCGCCCATCTTCTGGCGCCGATTTTTGATCGGCAATCGGTTCGCGCCGCGAAGAAAATCGGCAGCGGTCTCGCCGCCGGCCCGGGCGCGGCCTGCGGTCGCGTCGTATTCAGCGCCGAAGAAGCCGTCATGCGCGCGGAAAGAGGTGAGAAAGTCGTTCTGGCCCGCATTGAGACCTCGCCGGAAGACTTGCGTGGCATGATCGCGGCCGAAGGAATTCTGACCGCGCGTGGCGGCGTTTCCTCGCATGCAGCCCTGGTCGCGAGGCAAATGGGGAAAGTGTGCGTGTGCGGCGCGACGGGGATCCAAATCGATTATCAGAACCGTACACTCAGCGCGAACGGCACGACGTTAAACCGGGGCGATTATATTTCCATCGATGGAACCGCCGGCGAAGTGTTCGCCGGCGAAGTCGCTACTGCGCCGTCGGAGATTGTGCAAGTGCTGGTGGACAGGTCGCTCGATCCCAAGAAAAGCGTCACTTATCAGGAGTACGCGAAGTTGATGAAGTGGGCGGACGAATTTCGCATCCTTGGCGTGCGCGCAAACGCCGACACGCCCGAGCAGGTCAAAAACGCTGTTGCGTTCGGCGCAGAGGGCATTGGGCTGACCCGCACCGAGCACATGTTTTTCGAAGGCGACCGGATTGACGCAATGCGCGAGATGATCCTCGCCGGAACGAAAGACGAGCGAGCGCGAGCGCTGGCCAAACTGCTTCCTTACCAGCGGGGCGATTTCATCGGCATCTTTACGGCGCTAAAGGGTTTGCCTGCGACGATCCGTTTTCTCGATCCGCCGCTCCATGAATTTTTGCCAAACGACGATGCGCAACAACGTGAATTGGCGAACAAGCTTGGCGTCACTGTAGATCAAATCGCGCGGCGTGTGCACGAACTTCACGAGTTCAATCCGATGCTCGGCCATCGCGGTTGCCGGCTCGGGATCACGTTTCCGGAAATTTCCGAAATGCAGGCACGCGCAATTTTTGAAGCTGCTGTCGAAGTCCAGGCAAAGGGGATCAAGGTTCACCCCGAAATCATGATTCCGCTGGTGGGATTTCCGCGGGAACTGAAGCTTCAAATCGATATCGTCCGCCGTGTCGCAGGTGAGGTTGCAAAAGAAAGAGAAACCAAATTCAAATACCTAGTCGGCACTATGATCGAAATCCCGCGCGCCGCGCTCGTGGCCGACCAGATCGCGCGCGATGCCGAGTTCTTCAGTTTCGGCACGAACGATCTTACGCAAACGACGCTCGGAATGAGCCGCGACGATTCCGGCAGTTTTCTTCCAGCTTACGCCGAACTAGATATCGTCGACACAAATCCGTTCGCATCGATCGATCAAAAGGGTGTCGGCCGCTTAATGGAAATTACACGCGACCTCGGCCGCAAAACGCGCCCCGACATCAAGCTGGGAATTTGCGGCGAGCACGGCGGCGAACCAACCAGCGTCAAATTCTGCCACCGCCTCGGCCTGAATTACGTCAGTTGCAGTCCATTCCGGATTCCCATCGCACGATTGGCAGCGGCGCAAGCGGCGCTCGAGAGTTGAAGCGCGTCTTGCGCGCCGTAGGCTCTCGCATGCACGCGCGCGAGCGAAAGATCGATATCTGCCTGTCCAGCTCGGACTTCGCGCGTCGCCACATCGGCCCGAACGAAGAGGAAGTTCGCGCAATGTTGCACAAAGTGGGCTTCGAAAATCTTGATGCGTTGATCGACGCTGCTGTTCCGAAAAATATCAGGCTTAATCGGCAACTGAACTTGACGGAGGCAAAATCGGAAACCGAAGCGCTCGCGGAGCTGCGGGCGATTGCAAACAAAAACGAGATCGTCCGTTCGTTCATCGGCACCGGCTACCACGGCTGCATTACGCCGCCGGTCATCGAGCGAAATATTCTCGAAAATCCCGGTTGGTACACGGCTTACACCCCGTACCAGGCGGAAATCGCGCAAGGCCGCCTCGAAGCGCTGCTCAATTTCCAGCAGATGATCATCGACCTGACTGCGCTCGACATCGCAAACGCCTCACTGCTGGACGAAGCGACAGCCGCCGCCGAAGCGATGTCGCTCTGTCATGCGGTCGTTCCAAATCGGAAAACGTTCTTCGTCGCCGATAATTGTCACCCGCAGACGATTGCGGTTGTTGAGACGCGTGCGAAACCGCTCGGAATCGAGATCAAAATCGGCGAGTACTCGCGCTTCAAATTCGATGACGCCGTTTTCGGCGCGCTTGTGCAATATCCGGCGACCGATGGCGCAATTCACGATTACGTCGACTTCGTCAGACAAGCGCACGATGCCGGTGCTCTGGTCGTTCTCGCAGCAGATATTCTTGCCCTCACGTTGCTGAAGCCGCCGGGCGAATTCGGTGCCGACGTTGCTGTCGGCAATACGCAACGTTTTGGCGTACCGCTGGGATTCGGCGGGCCGCACGCGGCCTACTTCGCTACGCGGGATCAATTCAAACGGCACATGCCCGGCCGGCTCGTTGGCGTTTCACACGACGCTGAAGGCCGTCCAGCCTATCGGCTTGCGCTGCAAACGCGGGAGCAACACATCCGGCGCGACAAAGCCACAAGCAACATCTGCACGGCACAAGTGCTACTCGCCGTGATCGCGTCGATGTATGCGGTTTATCACGGTCCTAAAGGACTGCGCGCGATCGCCGAGCGCGTTCACCTGCTAACGAGCCAACTCGCAGATGGCCTGCGCGCGCTTGGCTGCACGATCACGCACGACAATTTCTTCGACACCGTTCGCGTGGAAGTTGAATCCGCCGAAGTCATTCTGGAACACGCAGCGAAAGCGGACTGCAATCTGCGCGCGCTCGGCCCGCGCGCAGTTGGCATTTCATTCGACGAAACGACAACGCCGCGGGACATCGAGCTGCTGATGTCCGTCTTTCGCGGCACAACGGTGCGCGATTTCGCCGACGATGATCTTGGCGAGCCGCCGCTGTGCATTCCGCAATTCGCAATCCGCACTTCGGACTTCCTGACTCATCCGATCTTCAACACCCACGACACCGAGACAGAAATGCTGCGTTATCTCAAAAAGCTCGAATCGCGCGATCTGTCGCTGACTACGTCAATGATTCCGCTCGGCTCATGCACAATGAAACTCAATGCGACCGCAGAAATGTTTCCGATCTCATGGCCTGAGATTTCAAAACTGCATCCGTTGGCGCCCACAGAGCAGGCGGCAGGCTACATGGAAATCTGCCGGCAGCTGGAAGATTGGCTTGCCGAAATCACTGGGTTCGCTGCGGTTTCATTACAGCCGAACGCCGGATCACAGGGTGAATTCGCCGGTCTGCTCGCGATTCGCGAGTATCACGCGTCGCGGGGTGAAGCGCATCGGAAGGTGTGTCTCATCCCGACCTCGGCGCACGGAACCAATCCGGCCAGCGCGGTCATGGCCGGGTTCAAAGTCGTTTCAGTCGCCTGTTTGAAAGATGGGGATATCGACCTTGCCGATCTTCGCGCCAAAGCCGACGAGCACGCGCGCGATCTCGCTGCGCTGATGGTGACGTATCCCTCGACACACGGCGTGTTCGAACCAACGATCCGCGAAATCTGCGAGATCGTGCATGCACACGGTGGCCAGGTTTTCATGGATGGTGCGAACATGAACGCCCAATGCGGTCTGTGTCGTCCGGGCGATTATGGCGCCGACGTTTGTCATTTGAATTTACATAAAACGTTTTGTATCCCGCATGGAGGAGGCGGCCCGGGCGTGGGGCCGATCGGCGTGGCCAAACAGCTTGCGCCATATCTTCCGCACGAATTCATTCTCGATCCCGAGACTGGCCGAATTCTCTTCGGAGAAGGAGAACGAGGAAAGGGTCCGCCGAATGGAGGAGACATTTCCGATTACCGTCACGGTGGAGGGAAAGGCGGTAACGTTGCCGCGGCGCCTTGGGGAAGCGCCAGCATTCTGACCATCACCTGGATGTACATCCGCATGATGGGCGCCGAGGGATTGAAACGGGCGAGTGAGGTCGCAATTCTAAACGCAAATTACATGGCAAAGCGGCTCGACCCGTACTTTCCAGTTCTTTTCAAAGGCAAACACGGTCTCGTCGCGCACGAATGCATTATTGATCTTCGCCAGTGGAAAAGCACGGGGATCGAAGTGGAAGACGTGGCGAAGCGTTTGATAGATTATGGTTTTCACGCGCCGACGGTTTCCTGGCCGGTCGCCGGGACAATGATGATCGAGCCAACCGAGAGCGAACCGAAACACGAGCTCGATCGTTTTTGCGACGCGATGATCTCGATTCAGGCGGAAATTGAAGCAATCGCCACGGGAAAACAGGATCGACAAAATAATTTGCTCAAAAACGCGCCACACACCGCGCGGCAGATCGCATCTGACAAATGGGACCACCCCTACTCGCGCGAACAAGCAGCTTTCCCCGCGCCGTGGACGCGCGAACACAAATTCTGGCCAGCCGTCGCGCGCATCGACAACGTTTACGGCGACCGCAATCTCTTCTGCTCCTGCCCACCGGTAGAGGCGTTTCAAGGCTGAGTACGTGTGACCGGTATAGTTAGCAGGGCGCGACGACGGATCCTCTTACCACAGAGAGCACGGAGGTCACAGAGACAGAATTTTCCGAAATCCCTGCGGTCTCCGTGTTCTCGAGCGAAGCGGGCGGTGAAATTACGCCTCCGGCGCGAGCTCGGGGGCGGCGACCACGCGATTCGGGACAAGGCGTAGCGCGCTGCCGTTTGTTTCCTCGGCCGCCGCGGAACCTTGTTCGTGGTATTCGGCGTCGCTGTTGACCTGCCAGAGATCGTAACGTTTGGCGTCGGCGAGAATATTTTCGACGCACAACATCGCCGTCATCATGGCGTGGTCCTGGTTATTGTATTTGTGCATGCCGTTGCGGCCGACGAGATGCAGGTTTGGATAGCGCGTCTCGAGTTCAAGCCGGATCGTGGCGACATGCCGCGCATAATCGTCGTCGTAAACCGGATACGCTTTCTTCTGACGAACGACGCAGCCATCGATAAAATCTCCTTCTTTAGCCAAGCCGATCTGGACCAGCTCCCGCCTTGCGAGGTCGATCAACTGGCTGTTTTCTGAGTCCCACAAGCCGTCACCTTCAAAACAAAAGTATTCGAGGCCGTAACAGACCTTGTCGGGTTCAGGCACCATCTCGGGCGACCAAGACCGGAAGTTCTGCACGCGGCCGACCTTCACGCTTGGGTCGTGAATGTAGATCCAGTTGTCATCGAACATCTGCCGATCTTTCAAGATCAACATGACGGTGAGGAAGTCACGATACTTCAAGCTTTCAGCCGCGCGTTTTGTTCGCTCGCTCACCGCGGGTGATAATCCGCAAACGAGTTCTCGCATCGGCGCGGATGAAATGATGTGTTCGGCTTCGATTGTGTGCAGATCGCCTTGTCCATTCTTATATTCGACCGTCCAAGCGCCCGAGACTTCGTCATACGAACAGCGCGTCACTCTGCAGCCCATCTCCAGCTTGCCGCCCAGCTCTTTCATCTTTTCTGCGCACTTTTCCCACATCATGCCTGGACCGCGGCGCGGATAACGAAACGAATGGATGAGTGTCTTGATGACCTTGCTGCGGTCGCCGTTGTAACGCTGCGGAATAAGAGCATTCTTGATCGCGCTGCCGAGCGAAAGTCCCCTGATCCGTTGTGCGGCCCAGTCGGCAGAGATTTCCTTACAACTCATCCCCCAGACCTTTTCGGTGTAACTTTTGAAGAACGTGTTGAAGAGCCGTTTACCGAACTGATTGCTCACCCACTCTTCGAAATTGCGCGGATTTCGTACCGGAAAGAGGCGCGCTTTTAACCAGGAGAGAACGCAGAGAGGCGATTTGAAGACGCCAAGTTTCACCAGCGCTTCAAACGGCTTCAACGGGTAAGAGAAAAACTTGCCGCCGTAGAAAATCCGCGACGACCGCGCCCGTACCAGCATGTCGTTAGGCAAAATCTCGGTCCACAGATCTTCTACCGCCTTGGACTTGGAAAAGAAACGGTGCCCGCCAATGTCGAAATGAAATCCCTTGTAAGTCACCGTGCGGGAAATACCGCCGACGTAGACGGGGTCGGCTTCCAAAACAATGACGCCAAGGTCTTCCTTCGAAAGAAGACAGCCGGCCGTCAGGCCCGCCGGCCCTGCACCGATAATGGCGACTTTTGTTTTCATCTTCTACTACGCAACCCAGTTGCCCCGAGTGAAATTCCAGACGTACCAGCCCTGTACGCATAACCCAGCGGCGCTGAGCAACGCCACTGCCGCGATGCCGAATGCTCGCACAAGCATCGGCGGCGTACGAAATTGACGCAGAAAATTCAAAAACGCCAGCACGATCAAAGCGTGCACGCAAAATTCATAGCGGAGCATGCTTTCCATACTGACGCAGGCCACTCCGCTGACTGAGAGATAATAGATCGCGGCCGCACAGAAATAAATGCCAGCGCGGACCGGCAGGCAGGCCGGCCGTCGAATCGTTGCAAGCAGTTCGCAAAGCGCGACACCGACCAGAAGTACGGCGCCGAGCGTCATCGATAGTTGGCTCGCTTCGGTCGGATCATTCAGTGCCGGAACGAGCCAGCGATAACTCGAGGGCTTAAACACCGCTAAATAATCGGGAATGATTCCCCAGCCAGCCGCCTGCGTGAGCATGTACATATTCCAATTGCCCCAGCGAACCTGACAGTAGATAAAGAAAAAGAGCGCTCCCAGCGTTGCCACAGCCATTAACCCGATTACCGCCGCGTACTGGCGAAACCACGCACGCGGCTC
The DNA here is from genome assembly GCA_003218885.1 of Verrucomicrobiota bacterium. Lineage (GTDB taxonomy): Bacteria > Verrucomicrobiota > Verrucomicrobiia > Chthoniobacterales > UBA10450 > Udaeobacter. Next base: position 7,302 of record QHOV01000036.1, read on the forward strand.
GCGCAAGCCTTTCCATCCTTTCAAAAAAAGCGAGTGCACCAGAGGAAAAGCCGCACATACGATTCCGACAATCCGCGTCGCGGACATGACGATGCCGTGCGCCGCTGCCCAGGGTTTGGCAGATCGCCCTGCTGCCGTACTCCAATATATGAAGCCGAGCAGCGCCATCAAAAATAGCGATTCTGAATAGCCGGCGACCAGAAAGAACGCTGCCGGATGGGCAGCGATTAGTAACGCGCCGCAAATCTGGAGGGCAGGCGAAACGTTCCAGCGCTTGCAAAACAGGAAGAAATAACTCCAGAAACCCCAGGCAGCGAGCTGAGCGGTAATCAGCAGTGCTGCGCCGCTGTCAATGTTGAGTCCGTAGCGAAATAATGCAGCAATCGCAGGATAGGCTGGGAAAAATGCAATATTCGACACTTCCATGACCTTGTGATCGATCGGCGGGACAATGGTCTGATAGCCGCGATCAACGATGTTCATGAACCAATAGCTGTCGTGCTGGATCAGACTCTGGTAGCGGTCCGAAAGTGGCCCTTCCGGCGCCAGCAGGCCGACCGCCATCGCAAGTTGCACAGCGGTCAGAAGTAATCCGGCGGCCAAAGGCCTGAAGAGCGACCGCGAGCGAATCATGACGTCATGAGCAGGAAAGGTCGAGGAGACAAGAAAGCTCTCGAGATTGCAAGAACTGAAACTTTCGGCAGAGGCAATCTCGGATCGCATTGTTTACGACTGGTGCAGCTGATTTGGGTGGCAGGGTTTGACGGCGATCACGCTTCGTTTATTCGCGAGAACTTGTTGCGGGTTTGTTTCTGACGCGC
>QHOV01000037.1 GCA_003218885.1 Verrucomicrobiota bacterium
CTGGCGACACTGAAACTGAGATGAAAAACGCGCTCTACAAAAATCAGAATATCGCCGTTCTTGGTGCAGGCTTGAGCGGCAGCGCTGCGGCGCTTCTGCTCAGGTCGGAGGGCGCACAGGTCACGGTGCTCGATAGCGCCGAGGAGAGAAGCTTACTCAAATCGACCATAGACAATCTGCGGGCACACGGTGTCCGTGTAGTTTGCGGGCCTGCTGCGAACGGGGATTCATCCGCGTATCAGATGGCCATTTTAAGTCCTGGCATCGATCCGGCTTCTCCGCTGGCGCGCAATTTTCTCTCGCGCGGAATTGAAACAATCAGCGAACTCGAGCTGGGCTGGCAATTCTGCGAAATTCCGGTCATCGCTATCACGGGCACGAACGGCAAAACGACCACGACGGAATTGCTGGCTCAAATGTTGAACGCCTGCGGTCAGCGAACGGTTGCTTGCGGGAATATTGGCAAACCGCTTTCGGAAGTGGCGCGGGAAAGGCAGCCATTCGATGCCCTCGCGGTTGAAGCGAGCTCGTTCCAACTGGAAGCGATCCGCACCTTTCATCCATCCATCAGCCTTTGGCTCAACTTCGCTCCTGACCATCTCGACCGTTATCGCTCCGTGGCTGACTATCGCGCGGCCAAGTTACGCATTTTCGAAAATCAAATCGACACCGACGTGGCAGTGGTAAACGCCATCGAAAAATTTCCCGCGATTCGCCTGCGCAAGATCACGTTTAGTGCTTATGTCGATCAAGCGGACTTCCGTGTCTCGGAAGGCGCGATCCTTTATCACAACGAAGCGGTCCTGCGGCTGGCGGACACCAAACTACGCGGCTTGCATAACATCGAGAATCTAATGGCGACACTTGCGGCCGGCATGGCGCGCGGATTGTCGTTTCGGGAGATGGTGCCGCCGCTGCGTGCCTATGAGCCGCGTCCGCATCGTTGTGAATTTGTGCGCGAAGTCAGCGGCGTCGGATATGTGAACGATTCCAAGGCAACCAACCTCGACGCAGTGGACAAAGCGCTGCGTGCACAAAACAAGCTGGTCGTCCTTATTGCTGGCGGCAAGGACAAAGGTTTTAACTTTGATCCGCTTCGATCCCTGGTGAAAGAGAAGGTCAGATCGACGATTTTGATCGGCGAAATGGCCGAGAGCATCAGGCGTTCCTGGAGCGGCGCGGTCGAATGCGAAATTGCAAACTCGCTCGCGGACGCAGTCGAGCGGGCACATGCCAGCGCACGACCAGGGGAAGTGGTTCTCTTTTCTCCCGGAACCTCCTCGTTCGACATGTTCAAAAGCTACGCCGATCGAGGGGATCAATTTCGTGCGCTCGTGCAGGCCCTGCCCCAAACAGACCGATGAAAATCCTCCAACTTTTCAAACATAAAAAACTCCTGGCGGCAACTGCGCGCCGCGCCTCGGCTGCGTCTGCAGGAATGGATTTCGGGGACATCCCGGAGCCAAACATGAAGCTGTCGCGGGCGCTGCTGATCGTGTTGCTGTTGCACGTGGTTGCCGTGTCGGGAATCATCGCGTTCAACGCGATCAAGACCCGAGAGAGTTCATTTGTCCCGGCAGTCCCAACGAACACGGAAAATAAGCTGGCTGATACGAGCGGAACAGCGATTCGCGCAGAAGTCGCCAAGCCACGTGCCACGGGGTCGCAAAAGGAAATAGTGCCGCGCAACGATGCGAAGCCTTCACATTCGCCTTCGAAGGACGCGAAAGCGCCTCCCTCTTCGAGAAACACTTACATCGTAAAAAAAGGCGATAATCCCGTTACAATCGCAAAGAAATTCAAAGTCTCCTACGACGATCTTGTAGCTCTGAACAACATTGAAGATCCCCACAAATTGCAGATTGGCCAAAAGCTTCTGATCCCGACGACAAACCAAAAGAGGAGCAAGAAATGAAAATCGATGCTCGAATCTAATTATGCATCGTAAGAGCGCCTATATCCTTTTCCTTGCAGTGCTGGCACTGCTCGTCATTGGGATCGTCATGCTTTTCAGTACGAGCGCATTTGCGCGCGACAGTCATGGGGACGTTTATTTCTTCATTAAACGGCAGGCGACGTGGGTTGGGATTGGACTTGTGCTCTGCATCTTCGGCGCGCTGATCGATTATCACTTCTGGCAGCGGACATGGTGGCTTTGGTTCGCGTTGGCACTGGCGGCTCTGGCGCTTTGCTATGTTCCGCATATCGGAATGCGCCTCAACGGATCGCGCCGCTGGATCGGTTGGGGACCGCTTACTCTTCAGCCATCGGAACTCGCAAAGCTCGCCGCAATCTTTTTTCTCGCCGCCTGGTTTGCGCGATATGAAAAACCGGATCGCAAGGTGCTTTTAGGATTGATTCTTCCACTTGCGATCATCAGCCTGCCGGCTGGGCTTGTGCTGGGCGAAGTCGATCTGGGGACGACGGCTTTGATCGGTACGACGGCGTTCGTCGTAATGTTCATTGCCGGCGCTAATCCTCTATGGCTGGGTCTGGTGTCAGTGGCCGGCCTCGGCGCGCTTCTGATCGTCGCTACGCAAATCTCCGAGCGAATGGGGCGGCTCTCTGCGTTTCTTCACCCGGAAAATTTCAAAGAAGACGCTGGCTTGCAGCAGATGCAGGCGTTGATCGCCTGGGGCAGCGGTGGAATGGAAGGACTTGGCCTGGGCAACGGGCGTCAGAAGATGCTTTATCTGCCTTACGCGCACACTGATTTTATTTTTCCAATAATCGGTGAAGAGCTGGGGCTGCGGTTCAGCCTCCTCGTGGTTTTTTTATTCGTGGTGATAATTGTTTGTGGCATCATGATCGCGCTGCACGCCAAGGATCGTTTCGGCCTGCTCCTGGGCTGCGGCGTTGTTTCGCTCCTCGCGCTACAGGCCGCGGTCAACATAGGCGTGACCACGTCGCTGCTGCCAAATAAGGGGTTGCCGCTGCCTTTTATCAGCTACGGAGGTTCGAATTTGGTCGCGTGTATGTTCGGCATCGGTTTGTTGCTGAACATTTATCGGCAGGCCATTCTAGAACCGCCGCATAAGAAACGTGCCACCATGCATGCGAGGATAACACTGCGGATCTAGGTGCGACTGATGAATCCTATGAGGCAAGCAAAAACCGAAAACCGACTTTCATGAATGCAGTGATCGCATGCGGAGGAACGGGCGGCCATCTTTTCCCCGGCATCGCCGTGGCGGAGGTGCTGCGCGATCGCGGGCACGAAGTGATGCTGTTAATTTCCGAGAAGGATATTGACGCTCTGGCGCTTTCCGGTCATACAACTTTCCGAGTCGAGAAGTTACCCACGGTCGGGCTACCCTCCGCGTTTTCCCCGGCGTTCTTTGGATTCATTCGCCGGTTTTGTGAAAGCTTGTCACTTTGCCGGTCTCTTTATCGTAAGTTCAAACCTCAGGTGGTTCTCGGCATGGGCGGGTTCACTTCCACCGCGCCGGTGCTGGCCGGGAGGATACGCGGCATTGCCACTTTTATTCACGAATCAAACGCCGTCCCCGGAAAGGCGAACCGGCTGACGGCGCGGGTAGTGAATGCGGTCATGCTCGGCTTCAAGGAATGCGCGCCCTTTTTTCCAAAAACACACACTGAAGTCACAGGTACGCCGGTCCGGACCGAACTGGTACGTTTGGATCGGAAGGTTGCGCGCCAAAAACTCGGGCTACACGAGGATCTTCCCACGTTGCTTGTTATGGGAGGCAGCCAGGGTGCGAGCGGAATTAATCAGGCGCTGATCAAATCCCTCCCATTCTTGCAAGGTGTGCCGCTCCAGGTGATCCACCTCCCCGGCACGCGGGATGAACGCCTGGTTGCAGATAACTATCGCCGCGAAAATGTCCCTGCTTACATCGCTGCTTTTCACCATCGGATGGAAGAAATTTACAGCGCAGCCGATCTGTTTGTCGCGCGAGCCGGCGCGGCTAGTCTGGCTGAGTTTGCCGCTTTTTCGTTGCCCGGCATCCTGATTCCATTCCCTTACGCCACCGATGATCATCAGACGCGTAACGCTGAAATTTACGCTCGCGTTGGGGCGGCGATTCTTCTCAAGGAGTCAGAGGTAACCGGGGAGTTGCTCGCACGCAAAATTCGCGAACTGATCCAGGACCCGCAGCTGATTCAGCAAATGGCTGCGAATTGTTCGCGTCTGGCACCGAAAGACGCGGCCGGCCTAGTAGCTACCACGATGGAGAAATATACGACTCATGAAGCCCGCCTCTGAAGAATGCGACGCGCTCGCCGACTCTGCTCGCGAAGAATTTCCGAGTCGCGTCCCACCGCTTGACTTGCCGCGATTCCTCACGCGTGAGCAGCACCGGATCCACCTTGTTGGTGTAGCCGGAAGCGGCATGAGCGGCCTCGCTGGGCTTTTGATTGAGCTCGGGCACGCAGTGAGCGGCTCAGACAAGGTCACCACTACGGAGACGGAGCGATTGCAGCGGCTGGGCCTGCGGTTTCATGACCAGCATCGGCCGGAGCATGCGGACGCCGCCAATCTTGTCGTTTTTTCCTCCGCAATCAAAGGTGACAATCCGATTCTCGTGGCCAGGCGCGATTCGGGTAAGCCCGTCGTGCGTCGCGCGGAAGCCCTGGCTGCAATCATGCGTGCAAAATGCGGGATCGTTATCGCTGGAATGCACGGCAAGACAACAACCTCAGCAATGACGGCACACGTTTTGCGCGAAGGCGGACTACACCCATCCCATTATGTCGGCGCCGAAATTCCGCTTCTTGGAACGAACGCGCACTGGGACCCACGCGGCGAATATTTTGTTGCCGAGGGAGACGAAAGCGACGGCACCCTGCGCTGCTTTCATCCCGAGCACTCCCTCATTTTAAATATCGAGGAAGAGCATCTCGATTTTTATGCCGACTTAGCTGCGATCGAGAAGGTCTTTGAGCAGCTCATCGATCAAACAAGTGGAACAGTCTTCTATAACGCCGATGAACCCAACGCTGCGCGGTTGTGTGCGAAACGTAAAGGAGCGGTTTCCTACGGATTTTCTGAGGAGGCCCATTATCGCGGCATTGATGTCGAGCTGCGGGATTTTGGTTCGGTTTTTTGCGTTGATAGGTGTGGCGGAAAACTGGGTGAGGCGACTCTTAATGTTCCCGGAGAACACAACGTGCACAATGCCCTTGGGGTAATCGCACTCGCCTCAGAGCTTGGAATTCCGTTCGAAAAAATTGCGGCTTCGCTTCGTAAATTCCAGCACGCGCGGCGCCGGTTTGAGATCAAGTATGAGAGCGATTGTTTTCTGCTTATTGACGATTACGCGCATCACCCCACCGAAATTCGCGCTACATTGAAGACTGCGCGAGCCATGGGTCGCAAACGGGTGCTGGCCATATTTCAACCTCATCGCTATTCCCGTACCAAAGCGCTGTGCAGGAAGTTTGGCTCCGCCTTCGATGAGGCCGATCGCGTGGTCGTGACGGATGTTTACCCCGCAAGCGAACCGCCGATTCCTGGGATCAGCGGGCAGACGATTGTTGATGAAATGGTCAAACGCGGTCATCGCGGTGCGAGTTACCAGCCGCGGTTCGAGCGCGTGCATTGCGATATCGGCAACGCCCTCGATATCGGCGATCTTGTGTTGAGTCTCGGTGCTGGCAATATTCACGAGCAATTGTCGATCTTGGCGGCGGATCTGGTGATTGCCGAAAAGTTAAAGGTGGTCGTCGGCGAAGAAGGTGACGTCCGCCTTTATGAGCCACTGTCGAAACACACGACGCTGCGCGTAGGCGGGCCGGCGCAATTTTGGGTCGAGCCGCGGAACGAAAAGGCCTTTTCGGATTTGATTCGGTTTTGCCGCGATGAAAACCTGCCGCTTTTCGCAATGGGTCGTGGATCAAATCTTCTTGTTCGCGATGGTGGAATCCGCGGTGTGGTGGTTCATCCGCGCGGCGGCGATTTAGACAAAATCCAGGTCAACAGCTCCGAAATTACCGCAGGCGCAGGCGTAAAGTTGAGGGAAATTGCTTACGCGGCGCGCGCGTCAAATCTCGGCGGACTCGAGTGGATGGAAGGAATTCCGGGCGCCGTCGGTGGCGCGTTGCGGATGAACGCCGGCGCAATGGGCGCGCAAACTTTCGAGAGCGTGACCAGGATTCGCTATCTCGACGCCGAAGGCAATCCGCACGTCAAGGATCGAGATGAGCTGGAGGTCTTTTACCGGCGGTTTCCGTTGCTGGAAAATAATTTTGCGATTTCGGCGACATTCCGTACGCAGCCCGCCGAGCGCGCAGAAATCGATAGGCGCTTGCGTAAATCGCAGGAGAAACGACGCACTACGCAGCCTATCGCCAAGAGCGCAGGCTGCATTTTTAAGAACCCCGACAGCATTCCGGCGGGACGACTGGTGGATGAATTGGGTCTAAAGAATTCGCGAGTCGGAAACGCGCGCGTGTCGGAAGTGCACGGCAATTTCATCGTGAACGATGGCGGCGCGACTGCGGCGGAAATGCTTCAGTTGATCGACAAGATCCAAAGCGCGGCGCGGGCAATGCGCGGGATCGAATTGGAGACTGAAGTGGAAATTGTGGGGGAAGCGGAATGAAAAGCCGCGAGGATCTGCCAAAAGAAATTGCGGTTCTCATGGGAGGCCCTGGCTCCGAACGCGACGTTTCGCTCGCCACCGGGCGAGGTGTATCGAAGGCGCTTCGCTCGTTAGGCATGAAAGTGGCGGAAATCGATGTGCGGGATAAGGACTTCGAATTATCCGGAGATGTCGATCTTGCGTTCATTACGATTCACGGAACATTCGGCGAAGACGGCCAGCTTCAGAGAATTTTGGAGCGCCGCGGCGTCGCTTATACGGGCGAGGGAGTAGAAGGAAGCGAGACCGCTTTCGACAAAATTCGGACAAAAGAAAAATTTCAGGAACACGGAGTCACGACTCCGCTCTGGGAAGTGATTCATCCCGGCCAGCGCCCGACGCTTCCGTTGCCGATCGTCGTCAAGCCGCCACGTGAAGGATCAACGGTGGGCGTCGTGATTGTAAAGAGCGAAAGCGAAATCGAATCCGCGATCGGCGAAGCCGCAAAGTATGGCCGCGAATTGTTGATAGAAAAATTTGTGTCCGGCCGGGAATTGACGATAGGTATCCTCGGTGACCAAGCCTTGCCCATTCTCGAGATAATTCCCAAGGGCGGCTTTTACGATTTCAACAACAAGTATCCGTTTCTCAATCCGCAGGCGGGCGGTGGAGCAGAGCATGTTTGCCCGGCGAAGATCGACGCCGCAAAAACAAAAGAGATTCAGGATCTAGCGCTCCGCGCATTTCGCGCAGCGGGTCTGCAGGTGTACGCGCGGGTGGATGCGATTTTATCTGAGAACGGGCAGCCGTTCATCTTGGAGATCAACACCATTCCTGGAATGACCGAGGCCAGCCTGCTGCCCGAAGCCGCCGCGGCTGCGGGGATCAGCTACGTCGATCTTTGCGCCCGCATTATCGCGCTCTCTCGCGGCAGAATAGAAGGGAGCCCGAGATGAGTCTTGGCCAAAAACACCCCCGATCCCGCAACCGACGAGTGTCCAATGTGCGCCAGCGGCGTCAGCAGCACCTGCTCGACGTGAAGGTCCGTTCCCGCAGAGCGACACAGCATCGCATTCGAAGAGCCATGGGTGTGCTCTCCAGACTAATTTTGCTCGCGGCGTTGCTCGGTGCCGTTTACGCAGGAGCGCGCGAAGCTGCAAGACGCCTGTTCTTCGAGAATCCAGATTATCAAGTCAGGACAATTGAACTACAGACTGACGGCACCTTGCAGCGAGAGCAGGTGTTGAAAGAAGTCGATCTGCG
>QHOV01000200.1 GCA_003218885.1 Verrucomicrobiota bacterium
CCCCTGAGCGATAACCAACCAATCGCCGCGTTGAATCCGCCGGTCGTTTGGCTCAGGAGAGCGTTTTGCCCTTCCGCCGTGTTGCCCCCAGGATAGCCTCCGTCGGGCGCAGGAACTACCGCCTGCATTGTCGGCAAGAGGCCAATGCAAACCAACGCGACGAGAAATACTGGAGCTGCTTTTTTTAGCTGAATCAATGGATTCATGGTTCTTCCTTTCCTTTTCCCCCGCCGTGCCGATTCTGCGATTGCAGGTCTGGAGGAGGCGAAGAACCTAGCGGGGGAAAGTTCTCCGCCTGATTCAGATCCGTTTCCCCGACGCTCAAGCATCGAAAAAATCTCGCCTGCTTGTCAAGCCAATTTGCCGCAAGCGCTAATCGCGGCTTCCAGTTCCAGAAACGCACTCAACTTTTCATCCGCGTCCACAACGTAACGCTTTCCGTCGTCGCGATGTGCGTTATTCGCTTGGCAAGAATGGCCGTGAAAGGCTCCTTTCCAATCGGTGCCAAAGCTCTGCTGATCGCGAAATTTGTTTCACGGCTAACCCAGGAGGCTTAGACTCTGGGGAACACAGCGCCGATGTGGCGAAATGGTAGACGCAACGGACTTAAAATCCGTTGGGCCGTAAAAGGCCCGTGCCGGTTCGAGTCCGGCCATCGGCAGTTTCAACACCGACTTTTGTCGCGTGCTCGCGATTTATCGGAGTTGCGAATTGCCCGCCGCGGCGGGTGAACTTCTTTTAGGTTGCGGATTGCAACAAGGCGAAAGCTCGATATCAGGCAAGATCGACGTGTCAGTTAAAATGGAACGGCCGCTCTTTATTCCTATTATCCTTGGAACGGCTCGGCAGGGGAGACAAAGCGAAAATGTCGCGCGTTTTGTTTTTGAGCAGACAAAGAAGCGCGTGGATGTGGAAACGGAGCTGATCTACGTGCGCGAGCTTCCGATGCGGCTCGATGACGCCGGTGAGCAAATGAAAGACGCAGCGTTCTCGGCCACGATCGAGCGGTGCGACGGAATCATCCTCGTGGTACCGGAATACAATCATGGTTATCCCGGGCTTCTGAAGCATGCGCTCGATATGAATTTGAAGGAATACATTCACAAGGCGGTCGGGATTTGCGGCGTCTCGGCGGGGCCGTTTGGCGGCGCACGAGTGATCGAGGGCCTCCTGCCGGTCATGCGCGAACTCGGTCTGGTTACAATTTTTGAAGATGTCAATTTCGGAAAAGTGCAAGAAATTTTCGATGAAGAGGGAAGATTGCTCGATCAAAGTTACGTTCCACGTGTGGACAAATTTCTAAATGAGTTGATCTGGATGGCGCGCGTTCTTCGCCACGGTCGAAAAACCATTGCCGGAGTTCCGGAGGAATAGGGGAGGGAGAAGTGATGTCCGAAGACGCGTTAGCTGAGCGAATGCGTCGCCTTGGGATTCGTGATGTCGATCTACAGGAAACATTTGCGCGTTCCCGCGGGCCAGGCGGCCAGAATGTAAACAAGGTCGCGACCGCGGTGACGCTGCGTCACCGACCGAGCGGCATTAGCGTGACCGTGCAGGATTCGCGCTCGCAGGCGCAGAATCGCAAGCTAGCGCGGGAACGATTGCTTGATGCCATCGAAGAAGCACAGGAGAAACGTCGCGCTGCCGAGATCGCGGAGCGCGAAAAGATGCGTCGCAGAAAATCGCCGCGGCCAGCGGTGCTCAAGGCGAAGATTCTGGAAAGGAAACGGAAACGGGGGGAATTAAAGCGGCAACGCGCGAAGATCGAAGTTTAAGAGAATTTCTTCGTTCTAATACATCTTTCAGAGCGGCCTCTGACGAATCGTTGTTAAAGAGGCAATTCAAGATTATGAAAAAATCGATCATTCTGATTTCTGCGCTTTCGCTGGTCGGCTTGATGCTGGTGTCTTGCTCAAGCGAACCCGAGACCAGCACAACCACAACGCGTCAGACCACCGTGACTACGCAGCCGCCGCCTGCTATGACGACCACAACAACGCATACGACGGGCGGTTACTAAGGGCCGGGCGGAGTTGCTCACGCGAAAAGGAAGACTGAGAGCAGTCTTCCTTTTCATTTTTTATCGGTCGGCGTTTCCGCGCTTTGCGCTTGTTCTTCTTCCGCCTCGCTCACCACAGGCGCGATGGCCTGCAGTTTCTCGCCATTGCGCAGATCCATCAATTTTACGCCCATGGTGTTGCGGCCGGTCTCACGGATTTCTTTCACGCGGGTGCGCACCATCTGGCCTTTGTTCGTGATTAACATGATCTCGTCTGTGTCGCGTACGGTAAGCGCGCCGATGACGTCGCCGGTTTTTTCTCCGGTCTTCATGGTGATAATGCCTTTGCCGCCGCGCGATTGCCCCCAAACGCCGACGGTGTTGCGGCCTTGATCGCGCAGTTGTTCTTCATGGAAGCGCAAGCTCATCCCGTCTTTCGTGATGAGGACGATCTCGTTGTTGCCATTCGTTAGTTTCGCGTCGATCAAACGGTCGTCTTCTTCGATTTGAATGGCGATGATGCCGCCCCGCCGGACGTTCGCGTAATCAGACAGATTCGATTTTTTGACGATGCCAGACTCCGTCGCGAAAACGATGTGCAGATTTTCATCCCACGTTTGATCGACAGCGTTCGGCCCCGTGCCGGATTTTTTGGATTGGACGCGGATTGTGGCCGCAATTTTTTCATCGGGCTTGAGCTCGAGAATATTTGCGATCGAGCGGCCCTTCGCCGCGCGTCCCATCTCGGGGATTTCGTAAACCTTTTCTACGTAAGCGCGTCCTGTCGCGGTGAAGAACATCAGATAATCGTGCGTGGTAGCAGTGAAGAGATGCTCGACGAAATCGCCTTCCTCTTGCTCGGTCGCGCCTTCGCGCGTAGCCATGCCGATCACGCCTTTACCGCCACGGCGTTGTGCACGAAACGCGCTGACGGCCGTGCGCTTGATAAAACCGCCATGGGTTATGCTAATGATGCAGCCTTCGTTCGCGATCAGGTCTTCCATGTTGATCTCCGCTTCATCAGGAGCGATTTCCGTCAGGCGCGGCGAACCGTGTTTGTCGCGGATTTCGCGCAATTCCTTTTTGATGATGGTGAAGACGCGCTGCTCTTTGGCGAGAATGTCGCGCAAATCGTTGATGGTCTCGATGAG
>QHOV01000206.1 GCA_003218885.1 Verrucomicrobiota bacterium
GGAGTGCGCTCTCCTCGAGAACTGCCCTGCGCGATGAGGACGCGGCCTGTCTCCGGTCGCGCACAGCATTCCCAGTGGCGGCGCCTTGTTTCGAAAAGAGAATCGAATACACCTGCAGACTGCGCGCCCGAAATGCGCCGGCGCAACTGAGCAGATAAAATCGCCACATTCGCCGGAAGCGTTCGCCGTAACGATCCGCGAAGCGGGGCCAGGCGCGGCGGAAGTTTTCCTCCCAGGCGAGCAGGGTCGGGTCGTAATTCGGGCCGGTGTTCTTGACGTCTTCAACGATGAAAACGCTTTCCGCAGCGCGCGTCAGTTGAGCGACGGAAGGAAGCATGGAGTTTGGGAAAATGTAGCGCGTGATCCAGGGATCGGTGTGGACGCGCGAAACGTTTCCGCAAATTCCCTGGCA
>QHOV01000208.1 GCA_003218885.1 Verrucomicrobiota bacterium
GTGCCAGCCGGCACGGTGACGGACTCGGTGAGACTGAGTGTGTCCGCGAAATCCTCGGCATTGGCCAGAGAAAATTCCTGACGGTAAAAGTCGCCGATGGCCGGGTGCGCTTTCATGACGATTCCCGGCTTGTCGCCGTTGACACCAGCCATAAAGGTACCGTCAATGGTGGTGATCAAGCCATCCTCAAGCTCGTGCGTGTTTTCGCCGAAATACCACACGTTGCCATCTCTGTCCTGGGCGAACCAATCGAGCGTATCTTCCGTCAGTTCGCCATCCGTCGTGACCGTATCATTGACTTCGACGCACGTGACGCCCAGGATCACCCTCGTATTGTGCGTCACGGCGAACTCATCGTGTTCAAAACCGTCGGCGGTCTGACCCTCGGAGATGAAGGTCGTGCCCGGCGTTAATGGGAAGTACGGATTGTCGATCCGAGCGACAAAGTTCGACGGATCGATGACCGGGTCGTACGGTGCTCCGCCGAGCCGCCCGCACGCTGCGAGCCGCGCGTCGTTTTGTTCCTGGCAGGTCTGCCGCGCGTCAGTCAGATCCGCCGACGCCTGGTTCTGGCACTGCGCGCGTGCGGCCGGATCAGCAAGGTTGTCGCACTTTCCCAAGGCGAGCGAATAATCACTCTGCGCTGCATCCCGACAGGACGCCAGGGCGTCCTGCGCGGTCCGTCGACAGAAATCAGTCTGCTGCGCCTTACCGTTGAAGGCCAATCCACTTACGAGCAATGCGATTAAGAGAAGCTTTTTCATCTTTTTTCTCCTTGGTTGTTGTTTTGCGAGGGGAGATCAAACCTCAAACCCCAGAATTTCCTCGACGCTCAGGCGAGTTCATTCCTCCCTTTGGTGAAACGGATGCGGACGGTCTCGCGGTTGCCGTTGTTCTTACTTTAGAATTCGCGGAAATCGCCAACGTACGCGTGCGTCTCGATCACGTTGCGAGTCTCATCGTAAATGCAAACCACTGCATCATGGGAACGGCTGAAAAACGGGAAATGCTGCACGCCACACGGCGCAAGCAGGCGATTTGACATTTTCTGCCGCGAACTCGCGAAGACTAAATCTATTTGAGCGCAGCGGGAAAATTAAGAAGTATGAAGTAAGAAGAAGGAACCACGGAACCGAGGCGCGACATCCGAAGTGCGGCAGTTGTTTGAATCGCAGTGTGTCCATGTTTTCTCCTTCGCTTGCAATATCCATGTCAGCCTGTGCCGAATGCTTGATTCCAGCGAGCACGGACACTGTGCAGGAGGGACGGGTAGACGATCAGTTTCCGAAAAGGATCGATCAGTGTCATATAGAACGGCGTGAAACGGCTTACGCTGCGGACATAGACCCCTAAATAGAACCGGTAGGCAGTCGCTGTCTCGACCAGGGTGGTCAGCGCAGCAGCGTGAGCTGTCCGATTGATCAACTCGACGAGCTGCTCGTTTTCGAACCGGTACACCGCCCGGAAGAAACCATCGCGCGTGCCGGCTGCGGTTAGTGATCTCGCACGATCGATGTTGGTTAAACGCGTTGCGAAGGTAGCAGTTGTCGCTGGTTCGCGGTCCCAACCGAAGAACCGACCAACAAAGAACCGAATGTCGAGGAGCATCCGCACGAGGGAAGAGGGCGTGCATAAACAGTTGCCTCCGATCCGTAAGAAATCATCGAGCG
>QHOV01000207.1 GCA_003218885.1 Verrucomicrobiota bacterium
TCCAGCAGGCGGAGGCCGGGTCGCAGACGCAGCCTCTCGCAAATCCAATCCAGCTTCCGCAGTTGCGCCGCGGCGAGATCGTCGCCCTCGGCGAAGAGCGCACAGGAATATTGCATATTCGGATCGAGCATTGCTTCGAAAAAATCGTTGCTCAGATCGTAATGCACCCGGCCGACTTTTCGGGAGCGTCGGAAAGTTTGCTGGT
>QHOV01000038.1 GCA_003218885.1 Verrucomicrobiota bacterium
ACCACCCATGAAGAAGCCGCCAGAAGAAGAATGGTTCCCATTCCGATTTTTTGGGCCACAGCCACTGGGGCGACGGTGAAAGCGATGAAAAGCGACACAGAGATGAATCCGATGACAGCGATGCCGGTCTTTGTGCCGCGACTGAGTTGATCCACATGCTTGACCGTTGCAATGGCGCCAAGCCGAAAAATTTCGCGCCGATACGCAAGCAAGACATAGAAACTGATCGCCAACAAAACGCAGAGCGCAGCAAACCCGAGCAGCCAGTATTGCGTTTTGTCTTCAGGAGCGTGTCGGCGGGAGGCGGTCCAAAATCCGAGCGCCAGAATGATAATAGGCGCGATGCCGAGCAGACGCGGCACATTTGCTTCCGCCCATTTCGAACGCGCGCCCGACGATGGCGCATTTGGAAAATCAAAATAAAGCAGGACCCGACAGGCGTACCAACTGCACACGGCCCACAGCATCAAGGCGACAAAGAAAAATACCACCCGAAGCGCGTACCATTGGCTGCCGCCGGCTAGCCCTTCGCCTACCGCGCGCAAAGCCTCGACGCCTTGCACGACGGTGGTAAACACAAAAAAACTGATGATCGCAACAACAATGCTGAAGCGGCACGGTTTCAATTGGTGATAAAGGTCGCGGATTTTCCACCACAGCCTTTGAAGCCAAGTGCCCGAGTTCACGACAAGATTCGATCCGTTTCGCAGTTATCCCAAAATTCGGCGAATCGAGCAATACTGTAATTAATGACGAAGCTCGAATGCCGAATGACGAAGGAAGTCCAATGCTCACATGACGAAACCGATCATCAATGCGGTTTCATCATTTCGATTTCGGCATTCCTTCGTCATTAGGCATTCGTCATTTGTCATTTCTCATGGCGCCAGCCGCTCGATCAACCAGCTGCCATCCCTCTGTCGCGTGTAACGAAAGCGATCGTGCAAGCGGTTCGGACGACCCTGCCAGAATTCCATCGCGTCCGGTTTAACCCGATAGCCGCCCCAGTGCGGCGGCGGCGGAATAGACTGGTCGCGGTCCAGTTCGATCCAGTAAAACGCCAGCGCCGCGCACGGATTGGCCTCGAGCTGTTTCCCTTTCTCGCTTTCGTAATTAGTAAAAAAGACGAACCCATCCTGGTCGAATCCTTTCAACAGCACAATTCGCACCGACGGTCTGGCATCTCGACCAGCCGTGGCGAGGCTCATTGCGCTGACATCGCGAATGCCGGCCTCAATTGCCGCAGTGAACCAGTTTCCAAATTGTTTGATCGGATCGGGATCCAGATCTCTCCGGCGCAGACCTTTGCCGGCGTGCTCGTAATGCGAGGCCGCGGGATCGTGTGGAATCTCCATCGCGATAAGAAAAGTCGGCACAACCTTGCCCTGCAAGGAAATTGTCGCACCGGTTCGAGGCGCGATCTCCCTGTAGAGGCGTTTGTGTCAAACGTGTGATCTATTTGATTCGGTGCTCGCCGCGGCGAGCACCGCTACAATGCGCAGCTCTTACTGATTATTCAGGGCCGTTTTCAGCGCAGGCCTGCTCATCTCAACCTGCGCGCTCACTTTTTGGATTTTTGCGTCCTGCTCTTTCAAACGCGCATTGACCGCATCGAGCGCTGCTTCGAGCTTCTGCACTTTGCGATGTTCTTTGAGAAATTCATTGAGCAACATCGCGTTCACTGCCTCGTAGCGCACGGTGTTGACTTTACCGTTCTCGTCGCGGACTACGAGATCGGTATTTACCTTCTCCACATCTTCGGCCACGAGTCCGAATTGCCGTGTACCTGCTGAATCGATCTCTTTCTTGTAGCGGAAGGTCACTGGTTTAAGTGAAAAGAGCGCTTTGCTGGCGTTATCGATCGGTTTGATGTCTTCCTTGAAGCGCTTCGACGAAGTCGCGGTGCCCAGCCGTCCATTAGAACTAACCAACACGCCAATTCCATTGGGGGACGTCGCGCCAAAGATATTGCCGATAAAGCAGCTGTCGTTCACGTTATCTCCCGAGACGTTCGTGCCGATACAAATAACGTTATTGGCCGTGGTGACGCTGCCGCCGGCACCTGCGCCTAAGGCTGTGTTGCTGTGGCCGGTGACGTTAGCGAGCGCGAAATAACCGGTGGCCGTGTTGTCGCCTCCAGTGGTCTCGCTATAGAGCGCGCGAAAACCGGTGGCTGTGTCGTGAATACCGGTGGTGTTCGACGCCAGTGCGCCCCAGCCGAAGGCGCTGTTGTCAGACCCGTTAGTATTGCTCAAGAGCGCATGATAGCCGACGGCCGTATTGACGTCGCCCGTGGTGTTGCTAAAAAGGGCGAACGCTCCAGCGGCCGTGTTTTGGAAGCCAGTGGTGTTGCTTAAGAGCACCCCGGCGCCAGTGGCGGTATTTTCATCTGCGGTGTTGGCGAGAAGCGCCCCAGCGCCAGTGGCAGTGTTGAAGCTGCCGGTGGCATCGCTCCTGAGCGACAAGAAACCAACTGCCGTGTTAAAACCGCCAGCGGTGAGACTTAGTAGCGCGGCCTGGCCTTCTGCGGTGTTGCCCCCGGGATAGCCACCATCAGGCGGCGGACTGACCGCGTGCGCTCTGGGCAAGAGGCCAAAAAACAGAATTGTGAGTACGATGGGAATCGATGGAATTTTCTTTTTCATGGCCGCAGTGTCGCAAAACGCCCAGAGCATGTCGAGATACAAATCCGCTCTGACGAGTACCGTACGTTCAGACCGGCATCACCGATGCCGGCTACAGCAATCAGGCGCCGATGTCTGCTTTAATGATTACTTACAACCACTCGCGCGGCAGAATGGTCCTCTTGCGCTTGAGCCCTAACTTGCCGCAGTTCTGCCGCCAGATCCGCGACCGTCGCTTCCAATGTCTCGACCTTGCGATGTTCTTTGAGAAATTCATTTAGCAGCATCGCGTTCACCTGGTCGTACCGCACGCTGTTGACTTTGCCGTTCTCGTCGCGGACTACAAGATCAGGGTTAACCTTCTCTACGTCTTCGGCCACGAGTCCAAACTGCGATGTCCGTTGTCGATCTATCTCCTTTTTGTAACGAAAGGTGACCGGGTTGAGTGAAAAGAGCGCTTCGCTGGCTTTGTCCATCGGTTGAATCTCATCCTTGAAGCGCTTTGAAGAGGTCATCGTGCCAAGCTGACCGTTTGCAGCCACGAGCACCGGCGAGCCACTGGCGATTGTCTGCCCGCTGATCCCGCGGATGATGGTGGTGGTGATATCTGTGTTGCCGATCCGGATCGTGTTACTCTCGCCTGCTACTCCCAGTACGTTATAACCAATATCGATATTGTTGTCGCCTGTAGTTAGATTCCCTCCGGCTGCACCGCCTAATGCAACATTGAGACTGCCGTTCATATTGCTGAAGAGGGCGCCACTACCGATCGCCGTATTGATGTTTCCGCCGGTGTTAGCCCCAAGTGCGCCAGTACCGGTGGCCGTGTTGGCGGTGCCCGTACTGTTGGTGGAGAGCGCGATAAGACCGATGGCCGTGTTGCCGCCGCCGCTGGTGTTGCTAGCGAGGGCACTAGCGCCGAAGGCCGTGTTTTGATTACCGGTGGTATTGTTAAAGAGCGCAGTAATTCCGCCGGCTGTGTTCGACTCGCCAGTGGTGTTGCTAAAGAGGGCGAGCGTTCCATTGGCCGTATTTTGAGAGCCGGTGCTGTTGCTCAAAAGCGCCCCGGCGCCAGTGGCCGTGTTGTAGTCTGCGGTGTTGGCAAGGAGCGTCCCAGCACCAAGGGCCGTGTTGAACTGACCGGTGGTATCGCTTCTTAGCGAAAAGAAACCAACTGCCGTGTTAAAACCGCCAGTGGTGAGACTTAGTAGGGCGGCCTGCCCCTCTGCCGTGTTGCCGCCGGGATAGCCGCCGTCGGGCGCTGGACTGACTGCCTGGACTTTGGGTACGACCGGTGTCAGACACGTGAAGGCGAGTAATGCAACGAAGAATCGAATTATTCTTTTCCGCCGTACGGCGGGCGAATTTGCTCACCTCTACCTGAGCGCCGACTTTCTGAATTTTTGCATCCTGCTCTCTGACATGCGCAGCGAGAGCCTCCATGCCTTTCTCTTGTTTCGCGACGATGCACTTAAGCTCTGCGATCATGGCCTCTTGTTTTACTGAGCTTGTCATTAATCGTATAATGGTTTCTTCCTGGTTCTCGATTTTGCTCTGTTGTCGCTCGACTTCGCGGTGCTCTTTTAGGAATTCATTGAGCAACATGGCGTTCACCTGATCGTAGCGCACGCTGTAGGGTTTTCCTTTCTCGTCGCGCGCCACCAGGTCGGGATCGACCTTTTCCACATCCTCGGCTACCAGTCCAAACTGCGGAATCCGTTGTCGATCTATCTCCTTTTTGTAACGAAAGGTGACTGGCTTAAGCGCAAAGAGCGTTTCACTGGCCTTGTCCATGGGCTTAATCTCTTCTTTAAACCGCCGAGAGGAGGTCATCGTCCCGAGCCTACCATTTGAATTAACGAGGACGCCAATTCCATTAACAGATGTCGAGCCAAAGATGTTGCCGATAAAGCAGCTGTTGTCAACGTTGTTTCCTCGGACGTCGAAGCCGATACAGATAACGTTACTGGCTGTGGTCACGTCGGCGCCGGCAAAAGCACCCAAAGCCGTGTTGCCGGATCCCGTGCTGTTTCCGAGTGCGCCATAACCGGTTGCCGTGTTGTTGTCGCCTGCGGTATTGAAACCAAGTGCACCAAGACCGGTGCCCGTGTTGTCCGAGCCGACGGTGTTGCTAAAGAGCGCATTGATACCAGTGGCCGTGTTGGCGCCACCGGTGAGGTTGCTAAAGAGCGCCAATACTCCATCGGCGGTGTTCCCGTCGCCGGTGATATTACTCGAAAGCGCGCCGGCGCCTAGAGCAGTGTTGTACGGGCCAGTGGTGTTGCTTCTGAGCGAAAAGAAGCCAACCGCCGTGTTGAAACCGCCGGTGGTGAGGCTAAGCAGCGCGCTTTGCCCTTCCGCCGTGTTGCCACCGGGATAGCCTCCATCCGGCGCCGGACTCACTGCTTGTGCTTTTGACAAAAGCGCAAAGCAGGCAAACCCGAGTGTGACGAGAATGAAGACGGACCGCGAAAACGGCCGTCCAATTGAAGTTCCGATTGTTGTGTTCATGGTTGTCATTTCCTTCTTCGTAGTTTGTGGTTTTTTAGTTTGTTCTTGCTATTTATTGCCCACTAAACACACGAAAAGACGCAAACTCCCCAAAGGCTTCGGGGCAAAGACAGGCATCTTGTTTCGTTCGTGTCCCCTGGTGTGTTTCGTCGGCGTCCTCCCTATCAGTGTTATTCGTGTGATCCGTTGGTGATCCCCAGCCTTTACGGATTGTTCCCGCCTTCGCGTTGAGCTACGGCGGGCAGGCACGCCATTTGCGGCGCAGGCTTGCCGACCTCGAGTCGGGCACTGACCTTTTGGATTTGAGCGGCTTGCTCTTTGAGCTGCACCGTCAGCGCCTGAATCTGTCGTTGTTGCTCCTCCATTTTTCCATGCGCTTTCAAAAACTCATTGAGCAACATGGCGTTCACCTGATCGTAGCGCACGCTGTAGGGTTTTCCTTTCTCGTCGCGCGCCACCAGATCGGGATCGACCTTTTCCACATCCTCGGCTACCAGTCCAAACTGCGGAATCCGTTGTCGATCTATCTCCTTTTTGTAACGAAAGGTGACTGGCTTGAGCGCAAAGAGCGCTTCGCTGGCCTGATCCATTGGCTTAATTTCTTCTTTAAACCGCCGAGAGGAGGTCATCGTCCCGAGCCTACCATTTGAATTAACGAGGACGCCAACTCCATTAACAGATGTCGAGCCAAAGATGTTGCCGATAAAGCAGCTGTTGTCCACGTTGTTTCCATCTGTGCCGATGCAAATGACGTTGTTGGCCGTGGTAATGCCGCCGCCGGCTGCAACGCCCAATACAGTATTGCCGTTACCGGTCGTGTTGTTGAGTAGCGCATTAATACCGGCAGCCGTGTTGCCGTTGCCGCTGATGTTATTAAAGAGCGCGCCAACGCCAAGGGCCGTGTTTTGGTGGCCGCCAGTGTTGCTAAAGAGCGCGAACGCACCGGTGGCTGTGTTGCTGTAGCCGGTAATGTTGCTAAAAAGCGCGAGCCCCCCATTAGCCGTGTTGTCGCTGCCCGTAGTATTGCTTAAGAGGCTTCCGGCGCCGGTGGCCGTATTTAGGTCTGCAGTATTGGCAAGGAGTGCTCCAGCACCAACAGCGGTGTTGTACGGACCGGTTGTATCGCTCCTGAGCGACAAAAACCCTACTGCCGTATTGAAGCCGCCGGTGGTGAGGCTCAGAAGCGCGGCCTGCCCCTCCGCGGTATTGCCCCCGGGATAGCCTCCGTCGGGCGCAGGACTGACCGCTTGTGCTTTGGGTCCGGCTGCCGCCAGACAGAGGAACGAGAGTACCGTTAGAGCTAATCGAATTGTTGTTTTCATAGGCATGAGTTTCGGAAAAAACTCGCCCACGTGTCGAGAACAATTGCTCCTCCCGAATTCGGCGCATCTCTGGCAGGCCCGCTTTCGAACAGCTACGGCGTGGCAGGCAGAGTGTTCGCAGGCGTTTGTGTAGCCACCTGCCTGTGGCCGGTTAAGAAAATTTCGCCTTATCAAAAATGAACGGCTCACAGAGCCGTGGCTACAGGAATCGGCGAAGCGGTTTGACGTAGCTTCCCGATTACTCTCGGAACGAGTTCAATGGCGCGATCGATTTGCGCTTCAGTGTTAAACCGGCCAAAGGAAAAACGCAGACTGCGCCGGGCGCCATCGCCATTCGGATTCATTGCCCGCAACACATGCGACGCCTCCTGCGAACCGGTCTTGCAGGCAGAACCAGCTGAGCAACAGAGACCATGTCGATCCAGCAGGATGAGCGCGGCGGGCGATTCGATTCCTTCAAATGATAAGCTCGACGTGTTCGGGATCCGTTCCGCGGCTGCGGGAGCGCCATTGACCGATGCGCCACTTATGGAGGCGAGGATCTCCTTTTCAAACCGATCGCGCATCGAGCGAACACTGCATTTGCCTTCTTCGAGATATTTCGCGGCGAGTTCGGCTGCTTTTCCAAGGCCGACAATCGAGGCGACGTTTTCCGTTCCGCCGCGTCGTCCATTTTCCTGGCCGCCGCCTGCAATTAAAGGGCTGAAGCGCGTTCGCCGGTTGACATAAAGCGCGCCCACGCCTTTTGGCCCATGAAATTTGTGCGCCGAAAGGGAAAGGACATTGATTGCTGTATTGCGCAGGTGAATCGGGATTTTCCCGACCGCCTGTACTGCGTCCGTGTGAAAGAGCACACCTTTCTGCCGACAAATCTCAGCAATTTTCTCGACTGGCAACAGCACGCCCGTTTCGTTGTTCGCCCACATGATCGAGACCAGCGCTGTCTCCGGGCGAATCGCAGCCTCTAATTCGCCAACATCAACGTTGCCGTCTCTATCAACGCCCAGGAACGTCACCGTGCAGCCGCGTTTTTCGAGGTCCTGGCACGGACGCAATACAGCGCTGTGTTCGACGGCGCTTGTTATGACATGTTTCCCGAGTGGTGCAAACTGGAGCGCAGAATGAATTACGGCATTATTGGATTCTGTGCCGCCGCTGGTAAAAACAATTTCCGACGGCTCGCAGCCGAGTAACGCTGCGAGCCGTTCGCGCGCCAAATCGACGGCTTTTCGCGCTTGGCCCGCGAACGTGTAACCACTGGAAGGATTGCCGTAACATTTCGTCAAGAACGGCAGCATTTCCTCGATCACTGCAGGATCCAGTGGCGTCGTAGCGTTGTTATCGAGGTAAACGAATTCGTCGCCAGTGATCATATGCCCGTCTTACTCCTGCCCTTGCTCTTTGAACTGGTTTCGGAGCATGACGCATGAACAAGAGTAAGAGCAAGAATAAGAGTAAGAAAAACGTGCGCATTGGAAACTGCATTCGTTCCATCTAGTCTTTGCCAGATGACTTCGATCTGGGAGCTGGCAAACCCCCAACTGCGCCAGATCGCGATTTACGAACCGGGAAAACCGATCGAGGAAACAGCGCGCGAACTCGGTGTCGAGCCTGGCGCGATTATCAAGCTGGCATCGAACGAGAATCCGCTGGGACCTTCTCCAAAGGCGCTCCAAGCCATGCACGCCGCGTTGGAAAACGCGCATCTGTATCCTGATGGGAGTGGATTTTGCCTGTGCAAAGCGGTCGCAGCCAAACTCGGTCTCGCTCCTGAGAATATTATCCTCGGCAACGGGTCAAATGAAGCGCTCGAATTTCTCGGGCATGCGTTTCTCGACGCCACACGTCAGGATGAAGTGATCGCCTCTGCATATGCATTTGTCGTTTACAAATTGATTGCGACCTCATTTGGCGTCCGCATGATCGAGGTGCCGAGTCCGGATTATAAACAGGACTTGGAGACGATGCTGGAGGCAGTCACTCAGAAAACCCGGCTCATTTTCATCCCCAACCCAAACAATCCCACCGGCACATTGATTTCGCAGCGCGCCATCGACAGCTTCATGTCGCGCGTCTCCGAGAACATCGTTGTCGTTTTCGACGAAGCTTATTTCGAATTTCTCGATGATCCACCCGATACGCTTCGATTTGTTCGGGAAGGCCGAAATGTGATCGTGCTGCGAACGTTTTCGAAGATTCATGGCCTCGCGGGGTTGCGCATCGGGTATGCCGTTGCGCGGCCGGATGTGATCGAAGTGCTTCACAGGACGAGGCAGCCGTTCAATGTGAACAGCATCGCGCAAGCGGGTGCGCTCGCGGCACTAGAAGACGATGCGCATCTGCGCGAGACGAAGCGCGTTGTTGACGAAGGCCGCGCATATTTGCAGGAACAATTTGCCGGAATGCAGATTCGCTTTGTGCCAGCCGTCGCGAATTTTGTGATGGTAAACGTGGGCGACGGTTGCGCGGTCTTCAAGAAACTGCTGCGACGAAAAATCATCGTGCGACCGCTCAAAGGCTATGGCTTACCCGAATGGGTCCGCATTTCGGTAGGCACGATGGAGGAAAATAAGAAATTAATCACGGCGCTCAGAGAACTGATACGCACGCAATAGCGCGCGCGAAAAAATCTCAATCAAAAAGGTGCGGAGCACCGCCGCAGCCGAATCTTGGCAACCGGAGCGGTTGCCATACAATTGGAATGCCAGAGTCATGACTGTTTCCGACACAATCGCCGCCATCTCGACGCCGCCAGGTGAAGGCGCCATCGCGTTGGTCCGGATTTCCGGTGTGAATGCAGTCCAAATCGCGGACAAGATTTTCCGCGGCAAAGAAGAGCCGTCCCGGTTTGCCTCACACGTTCAACACCTTGGCGAAATCGTCGGCGCAGAAAATCAGTTGATCGATCAAGTAGTGCTCTCAATCCATCGCGCACCCGCGAGTTACACAGGCGAAGATTTGGTCGAGATCAGTTGTCACGGTGGCACGCTGGTTTCCGCGAAAGTTCTTGAAGCCTGCCTGCGCGCAGGGGCGACGGCGGCGCGGCCCGGCGAATTCACTGAGCGCGCATTTCTGAGCGGAAAAATGGATCTCACCCAGGCCGAGGCCGTGATCGATCTGATTCGCGCCCGGACTGATCTTGCGCTCCGTTCCGCCACTGAACAACTCGAAGGCAGGCTCGGCGATCAAATCAGGAAGATCCGCGATGAATTGATCGCACTACTGGCGCACATCAATGCGTCGATCGATTTTCCCGAGGAGGGCATTGCGCCAGATGAAGGCGAAACATTGTGCGCCCGGCTCGATTGCATTCTCGAAGAGATTACCGCGTTGCTCGCGACCGCCGATCAGGGTCGCGTTCTGCGCGAAGGCGTGCGCGTGGTGATTTACGGAGCGACCAATGCAGGTAAGTCGAGTTTGCTCAACCGACTGCTTGGCTACGATCGAGTGATCGTCAGCGACACCCATGGCACAACGCGCGACACAATCGAAGAGACGGTGAACCTGGACGGTGTGCCCATCCGGTTGCTCGATACGGCCGGCCTGCGCGCTTCGGAAAGCAAACTGGAGAGCGAAGGAATTGCGCGCACTGAAAAATCGCTGCAACTGGCAGACTTGCGTCTTCACATCGCCGATCGCAACGCGCCCAAGCCGGCGCATTTCAATGGCCGGGCCGACGACGCGAACGAAATTGTCGTTTTAAACAAGAGCGATTTGCCGGAGGACAGTGACTGGAAAGATTTCCCGGCGTTGCGGATTTCCTGCGTAACTGGAGAAGGCCTGCCCCGGCTGCAAACGGAAATTCTGGCGCGGATCAGGCAGCAAAATCTGAGGCCGGAAAGCGCAGTGGCGATCAATACGCGGCATCGAGATTGCCTGCGCCGCGCCTTGGAATCATGTGATCGGGCGCGGGCAGCCTTGGTCCAGGGTATATCGCCAGAGTACGTCGCGATTGATCTTGATCAGGGATTGCGCGCGGTGGGGGAAGTAATCGGCGTAGTCGATGTGGAACAGATTCTCGACTCGGTCTTCAGCCAATTTTGTATCGGCAAATGAGAGGCTGCGCGTTGAAGCGGATCCTCGCGAAAGCTTTCGGAGTTAAACCGTTAAACCGTTGAAGCGGCGGTTCACATGAAAAACGGCTACGAACGATTCATCAGGCCGCTTCTCTTTTCACTGGACCCGGAAAGGGCGCATCGTTTCACGATCGAGTTGCTTCGCGGTACTTCGCATTTTGATCTCGCTCTGGGCGTGCTCAGATTTTTTCAGCCTCCATCAAAGCCCAAAACGCTATTCGGCCTCACCTTTCCAAATCCGATCGGACTTGCGGCTGGATTGGATAAGAATGGGGTTGCCCTTCCCGCATGGGCGGCACTGGGTTTCGGCTTCATCGAGATCGGAACCGTGACTGCGAAAGCGCAGCCGGGAAATCCCAAGCCGCGCATCTTTCGATTGCCCGGGCAACAAGCGTTGATCAATCGCCTCGGTTTTAACAACGACGGTGCGGACGCGATCGCGGAACGACTGGGCAGGCTGCGGAGGAGCGGACGATGGCCGGTGGTTCCAATCGGGATCAACATCGGCAAATCCAGGGCAACGCCGCTCGAACAGGCCACGGACGATTATCTCTACTCATTTCGATTACTTCGGGATTTTGCCGATTACATCGCGCTGAATGTTAGCTCTCCCAACACGCCCGGCTTGCGCGAGTTGCAGGAACCTCAAAGGCTTTCGGAGTTGTTACACGCGATTGGCAATCAACCGGGCACAGCCGCCAAGCCGGTCCTCGTGAAAATCGCTCCCGATTTATCGTCCACCGAATTGGAAGTTATCATTGCAACCTGTGAAGAAAACAACGTTGCCGGAATTATCGCGACAAACACAACTCTCGATCATTCGTCAATCCCGCGAGAACTGGATGAGGAAGGCGGCTTAAGCGGAGCGCCGCTGCGGGAAAAATCGACAGCGCTCGTGCGCGAGATTGTTGGAAAGTCCGCAATTCCGGTGGTCGCTTCCGGCGGAATTTTCGACGCTGAATCGGCGCAGGAAAAATTTCAGGCCGGTGCCCAGCTCATTCAGCTTTACACCGGGTTCATTTATCGCGGGCCGCGACTTCTTCGCGAAGTCATGGAAGCGTGATCGAGCTGCTGGCTATGGAGTCGGTGATGGCTCCGGCGCAAATTCGTGCGGCAAGTCACGATGACGCCAGCGCCGGTGTCGCTCTTCGATTTGCTGAAGTTTTTGGCGCTGTTCGTCTGTGAGATTGGCAGCCATCTGCCGGTGCGCCTCAGCGATGGTTTCATGCACGCGCCGGCCCGTCTCTCGCCGAATGTCCCTGAGTTGCACCGCTGTTTTATCGATAATCGGCGAAATCTTGGCGACTTGCTCTGGCGTCAGGTTGAGTTCGGTGCGGAGTCTTTCCTTCATTCGCGCGCCGATCTGTTCGGGACGATGAAATTCAAAGAAAAGATGCCGGGCATACAATCCTCCAAGGAACGCGCCACTAATTCCCCCGGCGACAAACACAAGGATGAACCCCGCGATCAGTTTCCATTTCAATGCCTGGTT
>QHOV01000201.1 GCA_003218885.1 Verrucomicrobiota bacterium
TTCTTCAGCAAATCGCGCCCTATCTGAGTGACACGCGCGGCGGCATCGAAATCGGCGAAATGTCCCTGTGCGAAACCCAGGTATCCGTAGAAACTGTTGAGCAAAATTTTAAATGTGTTTTGCAACGCCTGGAGATAGTGCTGCTTTGCGGGATCTTTCTCCGCGCGCATTTCCGCCTTCGCTTCGAGCCGAAACGCGCGGACATCAGTTAGCAAATGGCGGAAAATTTGGAGCTGATCGGTTGCAGGGAAACACTCGAACTGCAACATCACCGACGGATAAAGCGAGGCGATGTCGCAATGCCAGACGTTGTGCGCCACGCCGGTGAAGAAGATGTCGGTGTAACCGCCTTCGAACGCGCGCGGCATCGGCAGCTCGGGAATGGAATGGCGCTGCCGAAGCTCGGGCTGAGCAGGTCCGATAACGCACGCGCTTCTCGAACGCCGCATAACGCGCGTCGCTGGAACGTTTCTGAATTCTCCAGATACGCGCGCTCCAGTTCCTTGCCTGCGAGCGCTGAGATTTGTTCGTTGTCGCAGAGATCGAAATGCCGTGCGACATCCGTCCGTTCGAAACCGGCAAGAGAACGCATCCCAACATCGTAAAATTGCGCTAGCAAAAACGTATCCACGAAATGCCGGCCACCGATTGTGAATTTCGGATAATCGATGGTCTTCTCCGCGATTTGGAGTCGCGATGGCCGCGAGCGGAGAAAACCGCCGCTGCGTCCCCAGTCGAGCTTGGTTTTCAGTTTCTTTGCGCGAGCCACGAGATAAGACAGATGAGCCCGAAACAAATTATGACCTTCAATCACATCCGGGTCGCGCTCTTTGATGAGCGCAGTGAGTCGCCTAAGCGCGTTTCGTTCGGATTCCTCGACGTTTTTTGGATCGATAACGATCAATTCTTCCCAGCCGGTGTTGTCCGAGATTGCAATGCTCATGACATGATCGTTGTCGCCTTCAAACGACAACACTTCGAGCTGCATTCGTTTCAATTCTTCAAACGGCAGATCCTTGAACAATGTGCGGCCCGTGGCCGTGAGATAATGCTGCACTGGGTCCGTGAACGCGAAGAAGTCGCGCCCGGCATTCTTCAGTCCGTTACGCAACGCGATTAGTTCCTTCCAACTATCGACGGTGATCAGCAAGCCATACTTGAGATCGCCGCGAAGTTTCTCGGTTTCAATGCCAAGATCGACTACGTCGCTGTCCGCCCACACAAAGGGGTGGAATGGCTCGACGTCGGCGATTGTCGATCCATCTTTTTCGCGGCGATAAACGCGCACCGTCCCGGCTTCGCCCAGCTCAATGGCGACAATGCGTGGGGTGAGATCAGCGCCAAAAAGCAGCGTGTTTTTCTCGAATTCCATTTCTTAACCGCAGATTACGCGGATAAACGCGGATTCAAAAGCGCCATTCAATTTGTTGGAGGGCGGGCGCCTCGCCTGCCCGGATCACGACGGCAACCGGCGCGGTTGCCCTACAACGGCATGCGGTTAATCTTCGGCATGAAGATTCGTTTCCTCTCGATCTTGTCGCTGTCCATTGTGGTCAGCTGGTCAGTTCTTGCGCAGCCAACACCACAATCGCTTGCCGATGCGGAGCTGCCGTCGCTGCTCACGATTTACAAAGACTTCCACACGCATCCCGAACTCTCCGCGCACGAGGAACGTTCCGCTGCGATCGTGGCCAAGGAATTGAAAGCCGCCGGTTGCGACGTCACCGAGCGTGTCGGCAAATACGACAAGCCGGGCCCGACCTGCTTCGGCGTTGTCGGCGTGATGAAGAATGGCGTCGGCCCGACCGTGCTGGTTCGCAGCGACCTGGATGCTTTGCCAGTGCACGAAGAGACCGGTCTGCCCTACGCGAGCACTGTGACGACCAAAAACGATGAGGGTAAAGACGTGCCGGTGATGCACGCGTGCGGGCACGACGTTCACATGTCCACGCTTATCGGCACGGCGCGCGCGCTTGAAAAACTGAAAGACAAATGGCACGGCACGATCATCTTCATTGGCCAACCCGCGGAAGAAACAGTTGGTGGCGCCAAGGCGATGTTGAAAGACGGGCTCTACACGCGCTGGCCAAAGCCGGATTACGCGCTCGCCTTGCATGACGATGCGGAGATCGAGACGAGCAAGATTGGCATCACGGAGGGCTATGCTTTCGCCAATGTGGATTCAGTCGATGTGATTGTGCACGGCATCGGCGGACACGGCGCGTATCCGCACAAGACGAAAGACCCGATTGTGCTCTCAGCGGAAATCATCAATGCCTGGCAAACGATCACCTCGCGCGAGAAAAATCCGATCGATCCTGCGGTCATCACCGTCGGTTCGATTCATGGCGGCACCAAGCACAACATCATTCCGGACGAAGTGAAGATGCAGTTAACGGTGCGCACTTATAAAAAGGAAGTGCGCGAAAAGGTGCTGGCCGCCATCGCGCGAATCGCCAAAGATTGCGCGACAGCATTCGGTCTTCCGCCGGACAAGCTGCCGGAGGTGCACGTGCTCCAGGATGAATTCAGCCCGGCGACTTATAATAATCCAGAGCTGACCAAGCGCGTGACTGCGGCGCTGAAAGCGGCGTTAGGCAATGACTACGTTGTGCCGAAAGATCCAAGTATGGGCGCCGAAGAGAAAACCGGCGTATCGCTGCCGAGTCTGCATTCCAGCAAGTTCGCACCCGTTCCCGAGCCGACCATTCGCACAGGCACTATCGGAATGACGACCGCGGTGCTGGAATTGATGAAGAGGTAATCGTAGCACAGCCATCCTGGCTGTGGGGCGTGCGGGCATCTTGCCTGCGTGACTCGATTTGCAGGCTGGAAGCCTGCTTGGCCCACAGGCAAGATGCCTGTGCCACTATTTTACCTTGATGTTCTTCCGCAGATAGGTCGGGACGTCGAGATCTTCGCCTTCGACGATCGTCGGCTCGCTTTTTTCAAAGCGGCCGCGCGTGACCGGCTCGAATTGCAAAACTTCCTGTTTCGCCTGCGTAGACTTTTCGGACGGTGCTTTTTCTTCCTTCTTCGGGACCGTTTTCTTTTGTGGCACATTTATGAGCGGCGCTGGTTCGCTTGGCACGAATGCGGAGGCCGGTGTCGCTTCCGCGGCCGCCACCGGCTCGTCAAACGAAATGCTTTCCTCACGAGGCGCAGGTTCCATCGCAGCTGGTTCTGGTTCGATATGAATCTGTGGCGCGGGATGCTGGTATTGCTCCTGCGCTGGTGGCGCCATGGATGCGGTGCCGAACACAGAAGACGTCGAAATCACACCCGCCTCGTCCTCCGCAGCGAGCGAGCTGATGATGGTCACGCTCAACCGGTCTCCCAATCGTCCGTCCACAGCGGCGCCGAAGAGAATTTGTGTTTGCTCGTTAACGTGACGGCCGAGTTCCTGCATAAGGATTTCGACTTCAGACAGTGTGAGTCATGCGCGCGATTGCCCGAATCGGCTTCGCCGTAGCCAAACAAGCAACGGCCGTTGTGAGCGCGCAATGCCGCGAGCAAATCGTCGAAGCCGATGCGAATGAGTCCCGGCCGCTGGATCAGGTTAACAATCGAGCGAACACTCTGGCTGATCGTGATATCGGCCGTTGCGAAGGCTTGATGGATTCCAGCGTGTGGCGCGATCATGTCGCCCATTCGATCGTTCTCGAAGCAAATCACTGAGTGGGCGACCTCGTTGAGCCGTGCGAGCGCCTCTTGCGCCTGGGCGTTGCGCCGTTTCCCCTCAAATGTGAATGGAAGAGTGACGAAGCCGATGACAAGCGCGCCGGCTTCGCGCGCCAGTTGCGCGACATAGGGTGCCGCGCCTGAACCCGTGCCGCCACCGAGCCCTGCGCAAACAAAAATCACATTTGCATCCGACAGCGCTTCGCGAATTTCTTCGGTCGATTCTACCGCTGCTTGATAACCGAGCTCGGGATCGCCACCCGCGCCCAAACCGCGCGTGACCGTACGCCCCAGCTGCACTTTGTGTGGCGCCACGGAACTCGCGAGGGACTGCACATCGGTATTGATTGCAACTACGCCGGCTTTCTCCAAGCCGTCGAGCACGATTCGATCGAGCGCGTTTAAACCGGCGCCACCAACGCTCACAACTTTTACCGGAATAAATTCCGCCAGGCGGTCCGGGAGACTGTAATTTTTACTGAGTTGAATCATATCGATCTTGCTACCCCATTTCTTAAACGTGTCATTCCGAGCGAAGCGAGGAACCTCGCAATTTGAGAAAAGGTCACGCGAACCAAACACAGCACTATTCGCGCTTTATGGTCACGCGCATTGAAGCAAGCAAACGCCCAGCGCATTTGTGAGGTCCTTCGCCCCGAAAGCTTTCGGGGCTCGGGATGACCGCTGGAGAGTGCGTTCGAACTTCTCATCGCATTCCGCTGAAAAATCTTCCGATCATCCGGCCGAAACCTCGCCGCGGTCGATCGGTTTGCATAACTTGTGCGAACTTGACCAGGCCGATCGCCGTCGAGAACTGGGGATCTTCTACCGCGGACGTTACGCCCCACGTGGTCTGCGCGTGCGCCAAGTGTGCAGGAATTTCGAAAATTTCCTCTGCGAGATGGTCGATGCCATTAAGAAGGCTACAACCGCCGGTCATAAAAATGCCAGCGCCGAGGTAGCTAAAATACGGCTCGTCCTCGAGCCTGCGTTTGAGTAGCTCAAGTCCTTCGCGCACGCGCAGGTGAATGATCGTGTTCAGCGTTTCCCGCTCGATCTCTTTGCCCGCGAAGCCTGAATCGTCCTTCAACAAAATCATTTCGCCTGGCAAACAATTGCCGAGGATGCAACTGCCCTCTTCAATTTTTAATTTCTCCGCGCGCGCCATCGGGATGCGCAGTCCCATGGAGATATCGTTGGTGATGTGGTCGCCGCCCACGGCCACGCAACCGCTTTGTTTCACCGCGCCGTCGGCGTACAAAACGTAATCCGTGGTCCCGCCGCCCATATCGATCACCAGCGCGCCA
>QHOV01000039.1 GCA_003218885.1 Verrucomicrobiota bacterium
TCTTTCCCGTCTCGCCTAACGAGAGCAACGGCATTGAGGACGCTCGCTTTGTTCGTTTTGTCGAAGACGATGGGAGCATTATCTACTACGCGACCTACACGGCCTATAATGGTCGAGTCATTCTACCCCAACTGATCGAGACCGTGGACTTCCTTAACTTCCGTATCCTCACGCTTAACGGACAGGCAGTTCAAAACAAAGGCATGGCTCTCTTCCCTCGTCGGATCGATGGACGCTATGTGATGCTTTCACGACAGGATGATGAGGACCTCTTCTTGACCTTCTCGGATAACCCGCATTTTTGGAGCGACTCTCAGCTACTAGAAGGGCCCCAACAGCCTTGGGAGTTTGTGAAGCTGGGCAACTGTGGCTCGCCGATTGAAACCGAAGCTGGCTGGTTAGTTCTTACTCACGGCGTCGGTCCAATGCGAAAATACTGCATTGGAGCGACCTTGCTCGATTTGCACGACCCTGCAAGGATCATTGGCCAGTTGAAAGAGCCGCTCTTAAGACCGGAAGGGAACGAAAGGGAAGGCTACGTTCCTAATGTCGTTTATTCCTGTGGGGCACTCGTCCACAACGGGCAACTCATCCTGCCTTATGGCGTTAGCGATACGGCTTCGAGCATTGTCAGAATAGAATTAAGAGAGCTTTTGACTGCCCTTACCTAGAGATACCGCCTCCCAGACGCCGCCGTTTCTAATCAATTTATTTCATTACGGCAGGTCTTCAATACGAGCGTGACATCTGCGAGATTCTGTCATTAACTCTGAATCCAATCGTTAATTCGCCTTCGTCGCGAGATGGACCACAATCATGAAGCTTAAGAATTTAAAGAAAAAGATCCGACGACTTGAGAAGCGTCTGCAAGAAGGCCCGAAGAAACTGGCCAAACTAAAGCAGAAACTGCAGGCAGCGGCGGCAGCAAAGGCGATGAAAGCCGCGAGGAAATCGGCAGCACGCGCTACTGCGGCTCGCCCGGCTGCCAAACCTTCTGCGTCAATGGGAAAAAAGTCCCCAGCGCAAAAGGCCGCGAAGAAACCAGCCTCCGTCAAGAAAGCGAAGAGAAAGTTGAATCTTTCGCCGGAACGTCGCGCGCAACTTGCGGCCGCGATGAAGGCCAGGTGGGCCGCAAAGAGATCTGCTGAGGCGGGCGCGAAAACCGCCTCGAGCGATAATCAACATTCTCCGCTTGAATCTCCTCCGCAGGCGCCGGACACCAGACAAGACGGGATCTAAACGCGATTGCCTCGGTCAACGTCGGCGCCGGTTCGATGTAGGATCGCCAGGATCGTATTCCCATAGGCGCGACGGATCGCCGAAGACTGCACCGAGTGCGCGCTCTGGCCAGATTTCAAGATAACTCAGCAGCAGGGCCATCAGCGGCACCAGAATGAAGGCGAGCCCGTGTGCGGCCATGATGAACATCGCCATCGCCCGCAGAATCAGGAGATAGATATCGCAGCGCGCCCGCTGCTTCAGCTCCTTGTCCGGCATCGTGTCGTAGCCCATACGGAACGTTTTCCAGAAATGACTGGCCGCGAGCGAGCCGAACGTGAACCAGAGTGCCGGAGAATGCGCGAGCTGTCGGCGCAGTTCGTCGCCGAGTAGCAGATCATGGAGCGGAATCAGGACGATCCAGTACGGCAGACCGACGATGCCCAGGAGGAAAAGCCAAGTCACCACACCGCGCACAAGCGTTCCGAGCCAGGTCACGTGGCCGGTTTTCGGTTGCGTCTCGCGCAAGGCGCGCGGAATCAGCGCCGCGACGATCGCCGCCAGCGCGGTCAATCCGTCGAACCAGTAATTGAACACGCTGAGCGCAGCGGACCAGCCGAAGCAGTAGATGCCAATGACGGGAATCAGATTTCGCGCGAACACTGTCCATGCGTCGGGGCGCAACGCCAGCTCGCGCAGATGCTGCGAGAGCGGCGGTGGCGCGATCGGTCGCGACGCGGTCGAGCGGGTCTTTTCAGGAGGCTTCGCCATCTGGACAGAATTACGTCAAGAGGTTATAACTCATCTGGATGTGTTGAAAAGATGAGCCGGCTGTAGCCACAGCCCTGTGGGCCGTCTTTCACAAATGCGAATTCTTAAACTGGCCGCAGGCCGGTGGCTACAATCTCGACAATCTAATTGGTTCGGTCACACTAAAAGAATGATGAGTCGCGATCGAATCAAACGAACAACGCCTTGGTTTGCCGTGGGCGCATTGTTGTTTCCGTTCCTGGCCCTCCGTTCTTCCGCTACGACTCTGGATGATCTGAAGAACTTGGAGATCATTTGCTTTGTTCCTTCGCATTTGCCCCAAGGCTTCCACTTGAAGAGAGTCGAGATCACCTACGACGAACTGCATGAAGAGTTCGATGACATGAATCATCCGTTGCCACTTTACTCGATGGAATATGGAAATGGATGGAACGCGACATTCTCGATCGAGTCGGCACGCGAAGGGATCGGCGACCGGAACATCATGCCCGATGAGGCGGACTCAGAAGAGACTAAAATCCAGTCATCTTTCGGGCCGATGTATTTGATCTACCGGCCAAAAGGAAAAGAGGGCCGCAAGATCGAGATCATCGCGAATTGGGTGAGCGATGCGAACATGAACGACGAAAAAGCGAAAGGCGCGGAGAGTCATCCTGCGCTCGGCAGATATCACGGGTTTTCTGCGGCTGGAATTACGGTCGCAGAATTCGTGAAGATAATTAAATCACTTCACCCTGTCGGCTCTGAGAGCGCCGCTGGCTCCGCCACGCCGGCCGCGGAGCAACCTTCCGCGCTTAAGATTCATCCGAAAGTTTTCAACATGATTAGTTCCTGGATCTCTGATTCGGAGAGCCCGGTGGTGACAGAAATCAATCTCGATGCGGTGGAGAAAAATGGGAACCAATTCAATGACGATGGTCTGACGCAGGACGGCGAATGGCTAAGATGTCCGGTGCCCGATACCGGCGGATTCATGCGGTATCGGGTGCTCGAGTCCAAAGGTAATCATTACAAGGTCGAGTATCAGGAAAACGGAGGCGGGACGCTCACAACAGCGTCCATCATCGAGTTCAACATTGAAAAGCGGAACATTCGCCGCGACGGCAGGCCGTTGACGGTTCACGTGCTTCGGGTGTCATCGTACACTCAGAAATAAACAGCGGAGGAGAGTTAACCCCAGAGGTCTCCAGCTGGCATTCCGATTTTTCCATTCTGATAAGAAAGTCCGTGCTCGCGATCGCTGGCGAGGAGAAGCGGGCCGTCAAGATCGACATAATCGGCAGTGCTGGCCAGCAGGCGAGCGGGAGCGATGCCTAACGAGGTGCAAACCATGCAGCCGAACAATAATTTGAATCCACTTTCGCGTGCGCGCTCGCACAAGCGAAGTGCTTCAGTTAACCCGCCGCTTTTGTCGAGTTTTACGTTGATCGCTTCGTAGCGATTCTTCAGCTGCGGAAGATCGACAGTCGTGTGGCAACTTTCATCGGCGCAGACCGGGACCTGATGATCGAGAGTTCCGAGAACTTCATCAGCATCGGCTGGAAACGGTTGTTCGATCAGTTCGACGCCCAGTTCTTTCAGCGTCGGAACAATTTTGCGGTAATGCTCGGGCGACCATGATTCGTTCGCGTCAATGAGCAGACGCGACACCGGCGCCGCCTCACGCACTGCTTCAACGCGTTGGAGGTCGAGCTTGTCACCGCCAAGTTTCAGTTTGAGAATTGGACGATTCGAATTCGCTTTCGCGGAGGTGGCCATTCTCTCCGGCGTATCCAGACTAATCGTAAACGACGTCTCGACTTCGGGAACGATTGGAATGTTCGCCAATTCCCAGACCCGTTTGTCAGAGCGTTTCGCTTCCAGGTCCCAAAGCGCGCAGTCCAATGCGTTGCGCGCCGCACCCGGCGTTAGCAATTGTTGCAGTACACCTTCGCCGCGTCCGGCATATTGACCATCGCTCACAGTCACGACGACAACTCGCGCTTCAGTGCGACTACCGCGCGAAATGCGAAACAGTTCCTTCAGCGGCCAGACTTCTTCTTGTGCTTCGATTCTCAAGGCAACTTCACCACAGAGCGCACAGAGCGTACGGAGGCAAACCAAAAAAATTACTTTGTGATCTTCGTGTCCTTCGTGGTGAACTGCAGATCATGAAAATCACCAAAAACGTCGGCATGCTTTTGCTCGGGGCCTATTTGATCCTCGATGGCCTTTTAGGGTTCGGCTTGAATCTCGGGCCGGCCATCTTCCTTCTCTACATCGTAGCGCTGGCCGCTGGCATCTTTATTCTCATCGGCAAATAGTCCGAGCCGGACTGGCAGTTGTTTTACCACAGAGAATCAAGGAGGTCACAGAGGAAAACTTAAGAGAATGGCTCTGCGCTGCTCTGCGGTTGAATCGTCGGTAGCGAAAGCGCAGGAAATTTTTTCGCTGGCGTGCAGCCTTATCGGAGAAGACGCTAAACGCATGCGAATTTTACGGGCGATAACGGTAATTGGCGTAACGGTCGTCGCCGTTTCGTCCGTGCGCGCCGCAACTGGGCCGCTAATGAAAGCGGCGGTGTTGCAGCATTACGGCGGGCCGGAAGTATTGAAATTGCAAGAGGTGTCGCGGCCGGAGCCGAAAGACGACGAGGTCCTTGTCCGTGTGATCGCAGCTGGAGTGAATCCGGTCGATGCGTACGTGCGGCAGGGAAGGCTGTCAGAGCGCGGCTTTGACAAACGGCCAATGATCATCGGGTATGAATATTGCAGGCGTTGTCGAAAAAATCGGAGCCAAGATCGCGAAGTTCAAAGCCGGCGATGCGGTTTACGCTTATCTGCCGATCATGCGCGGCGGCGGTTATGCGGAGTTCGCGATTGCGAAAGAGGGCGAGATGGCGCTTAAGCCGAAGAACATTGATCTTGAAAAAGCCGCCGCCGTGCCGTTGGGCGCGACGACAGCGTGGCAAGCGCTCATCGATGAGGCGAAGATCGACAAGGGACAGACCGTGCTAATTCACGGTGGCTCGGGCGGGGTGGGGCATTTTGCGATCCAGATCGCGAAAGCGCGCGGCGCGAAAGTGATCGCGACCGCTTCAACTGCGAACCAGGATGCGCTGAAGCAACTTGGCGTCGATCAACCCATCGATTACACGACAAGGCATGATCGTTTCGATTACGGGCGACCCTGAACCAGCCGAATGCGAGAAACGCGCAATTCGCTGTTCCGAAGTGATGGCGCATCCCGATGCAAACGTGCTCGATGAGCTGAGGAAGTTGATCGAGGCGAACAAGGTCACGCCAATCGTGTCGCAGACTTTCCCATTGGCGGATGCTGCCAAGGCGCATCAGCAGATAGAAACGCGTCACACGCGCGGCAAGATTGTGCTGCGGGTAGCTGACGAGCCGAGACGCTGAAAACGCAAAACGCTGAAATGCCCGCTAGCCGCGCAAGCCTTTGGTAAAGCGAAGCAGTTCGTCGGCGACCCGTTCGATTCGCTGGGCGACTTTTTTGTCGGTGATGCGTTCGCCGTCGAAAGCGTCGGACGTGGCAAAGGCGAACCGCGGAATAATGACGCAGCGAAAATCGAGCATCAGACTGTTGGCGTAGGCCATCACCGACATGTAACTCGCGTGGCCTCCGGCCGCGCAGAGGAAACCGACGATTTTGTCTTCCCACGCGCTCCCGGTCAGCTCGATCATGTTTTTGGCCGCGGCGGCGACGTCATAATTATAAACCGGCGCAGCAATGAGAATGCCGTCAGCGTTTTCAATGGCCGCGCTTAATTTTTTCGAGGCGGGTATACCATAACATTTGTCAGCGTCACAGAGCGGCAGGTCCATTTCGCGGATGTCGATCCAATCGCAATCGACTTTCTGCTTTTGCAGATGCGCAAAGGCGGTGCGTCCCATGCGCCGACTGTTGCTGTCGGGATTGCCGCTGGTGCTGATGACAAGATGTTTGGGCATTAATACTTCAAATATTTGTCGAACCATCCGACTGTCTGATCCATTCGATCAACCTGGTACTCAGGTTTGATGAAGAGATGGCCTTCGCCCGGATAAACGATGAGCTGAGTTGGCACACCGAGTGTCTTTAAAGCATGCCAGAATTCATAAGACTGCGATGAGGGACATTCGGCGTCGCGCTCTCCCGCGATGACAAGGGTGGGAGTTTTCACGTTTTTGATGAACCGAATGGGAGAGCTTTTCTCGTAAACGGCAGGATCATCATAAACTGACGCGCCGAAGAACGGGATCATCCATTGATCGATCAGGTTCTGGCCATAATAGCTTTGCCAGTTTGCGATGCCGGCGCCGGCGACTGCGGCGCGAAAACGATTTGTTTGCGTGACAGTCCACATGGTCATGAAGCCGCCATAACTCCAGCCGGTCACACCGAGACGATTAGCATCGATTGGATATTTTTTTATTGCTGCATCGACTCCAGCGAGGGTGTCGCGGAGATCCCCGCCGCCAAAATCTTTCACGTTAGCGCGTGTGAAATCTTCTCCCTGACCGTAACTCCCGCGCGGATTGGCTAGGAGAACGTAATAACCGCGAGCAGACAGCGCGGCGATGATCGCGCGAGACATTCCGAACGACGCCGGCCACTCTGATGTAGTCACGCCGGATGGTCCGCCATGGATGAGCACGACCATCGGATATTTTTTACCGGGCTCGATTTTCGCCGGCGGAACCAGCCAGCCCTGAATATTAAATCCTTCGTTCGTCCATTCGATACTTTCGGCTTTGCCCCAGTTCGCCGACAATGCCGCGTTGCTGTTGGTCAGCTGGCGCCACTCGCCGAGCGGCCCGGCGAAAACTTCCGGCGGCGAATTGTAGGTACTGCGCCCAGCCGCTGCGAGCTTGCCGTCCTTCGACAACGCGAAGTTTGAAAAATTCCCAAATGCGTGAATGCCCTCCGGGCCGTGCCAAATTATCCGCGCCGAATTGTTCGCGAGGCTCAACTCGGCAATGCCACTGCCGCCGCCTATATACTCGATCAGGAGAATGCGATCGGGCGCCTCCCAAAAGAATGAGTTAACGGACGTTTTTCGGGAGGGCCATCAAGCCTTCAATGAATGCGATTGATTTGCCATCGGGCGACCAGCGTGGGACTGCGACTTGGAGCGAGGGTTTGTAGATGGATATGGCGTTATGCTTCGCAATGTCGATCGTGTAAATCTGCGCGATCCACCAATTGTTGTCGCCCGGTCCCGGAGCGCCCGTCGCCACGAACGTCTTGTCATCGGGCGACCAATCGTAGTCGTAAATGTGGAGATTCTCCGGAGAAACCTGGCGCAACTGGCGAGTGGTAACGTCGAGAACAGCAATGCGCTGATTGTGAATGGCGGTGTCGATTACGCCGGTAGTTTCGGGGGCGGCCATTAACGGCCCACCGCCACCCGCGCCTTCAATGTAGAGAAACGCAATCTGCTTCCCATCGTGCGACCATCGCGGACGCGCCGCGTATCCTTTTAGATCCGTAAATTTTTTAGGATTAGACCCATCGGCATTCACTAACCAGAGTTGCCACTGCTGTTTCTCGCCGGTGTTTGAAAAAACTGCGAGCGTCTTGGAATCCGAAGACCAGGCTGGATCGAAATCCGTCCTCTCGCGCGTGATCGGAATTTTCACCAGCGTCACAGGCGCGTCTTTCGATGTTTCACGAATGTATGTCTGCTTTGATGTTGATGCGGCGGTCGATTGCACCCATGCGACATGCGCACCGTCAGGAGAAAGAGCAACGTCGCCGTAAAGGACAGTTTTGCCCAACTGTTCAGTCAGCTGTTGCGTGGTCTTAGCTGTTAACATCGTAGGGAAAAGCAAGGCCAGAAGAACATGCTTCATGCTGCAATCCTGACAAAGGATACAAAAGGCGGCAAGCGACTAAGAGAAGTCAGCCGCCATTCGTCGACAGAAGACAAAGCTGACAAAAAATTGTCGAACTCAAGAGGTAGCAAATCCACAAAGAAAAACGGCGGGAGGTGCCTCCCGCCGCCGATTAATTCACGATACAGGGCTTATCGTCCGCCTTGCTGACCGCCACCCGGTTGGCCACCACCCGGTTGGCCTCCGCCCTGTTTCTCACGTTCCTTCTCTTTCTCACGATCGCCCTGTTGGCCGCCTTGCTGTCCTGGGGCCGCAGGTTTGATCGGTTCATTCGGCTTACGTTCTTCTTCCATAATACCTTTCTTTAGTTTCTTGATAGGGCCTCTTCGCGCTTTGCAATGAGGCCTTCTCTCTTTGAAATCGTCTCAGAAGGCCCTTTTGGACTTGAAATTTCCCTAGTAACCCTTCGTGCCGTGATTGTTAGAGTGGTTACAATGCGCCTACGCCGGCCAGAAGACGATCCACTTCTTGTGACGTGGTGTAGCAGGCACAACCGGCGCGGACTAATCCGTGCGGTGTTTCGCCCAAGCGCTCGACCACTGTCATCGCGTAGAAGTCGCCGTGTGATAGGAAAGTCCCGTGCTCCGCCAATTTCTTCGCCACGTCAATCGACGGCAGGCCGTTCACGGTGAAGGCGATCGTGGGTGTGCGTGTCGCGCCGGGTGGCGGGCCGTAAAGACGGACTCGTTCTATTTCGCGCAACCCATTCCAAAGCCGCGTTACTAATGCGTCGCCGCGCTCGTGCAATTGCTCGAACGCAGCGCGTAAGCGTTCGCGGCGCGTTGCGCCCGGAGCGAGCGACGCGAGAAAATCCACAGCAGCGGCTGCTCCAGCGATTCCTTCATGATTCTGGGTGCCAGTCTCTGCTCGTTCCGGTGCCGAGTCGGGTGCCGGGAGCAGTTTCGGAAAATCGAGCGAATTGAGCAGGTCGTGCCGGCCATAGAGAATTCCGATGTGGGGCCCATAAAACTTGTAGGCGGAGCAGGCGAGGAAATCGCAATCCCAATCGCGCACATCGATTAGCCGGTGCGGGGCGTAATGGACAGCATCGACAAAGATTTGCGCGCCTAACGAGTGCGCCATTTTCGCAGCGCGCCGTACATGATTGATCGTGCCGAGAGCATTTGATGCAGCACCGATCGCCACCAGCTTGGTGCGTCCGGTTAATTGCCGGGAGAAATCGTCCCAATCCAGCTCGCCAGTTTCAGGAATCATTTTTGCCATGCGCACCTTGAGGCCGCGTTCTTTCTCCAACGCGCGCCAGGGCGCGATATTGGCATGATGCTCGAGCTCCGTGACCAAAATCTCGTCGTTGCGGTCGTAGCTGCGACCCAGAGCCCGTGCGAGATGAAAAGTTAATGTCGTCATGTTGGCGCCAAACACGATTTCGCTCGGGCCTGCGTTTAGGAAATCAGCCAGCACGCTCCGGGCAGAATCGATAATTGCGTCAGTCTCCTCACTTGTCGGATAAGCCCAATGCGTATTGGCGTTGTGGTGATACAGATAATCGTTCATTGCCTCCACCACGGTGCGTGGCACCTGAGTGCCGCCCGGCCCGTCGAAATAGGCGACCGGGTAACTGTTATGAGTCCGCGCGAGCGCAGGAAAGCAGCGCCGTATCTCTTCGATCGAAATTATCACTGGAGGTTGCAAACCTGCAGTCTGTTTTAGGGCGACGGACATTCTAGCCGATTGCGATCGTAAGGAATGATATTGTCCCATTCGTCGGCGGAAGACCGGGTGACAAAGGCAACGACTGGTTCGGTGTCGCTCATGTTGAAGACTTCATGAGGCACGCCAGGCTTGATGTAAATGAAGTCGCCTGCCTCGTTTTCGATCACTTGCTTTAGCCCAGGTCCGAATTCGTGGCGCACTTTCCCTTCGATGATGTAAAGGATTACTTCGAAGCCAACATGAATATGGGCATACGCAACGCCGCCAGGCGGAATCGTGGCGATATTGGCTGACAGGCTCGTCGTTCCCACATTGTTGCGTGACATGCCTTGCTTGTAATGAATGCCATTCCAATCGCGCCGTGCGCCGCCGCCGCGAATAGTCAATATCCCGCCGTGGTCTTCCACCGCGCTGATGTCGATGTTGTCTTTTTCATCTTTCATAGCGATTGAGTATTGCGCGATCGAGTCCTGGGAGGGTTCTAAACAGGATCAACAGAATTGCTTTGCAGCAACATACTGCAATTCATTTAATCGAGTAAACCCTGTCTGCTACGGGTAAAGGGGAATGGCACCCGGCGAGTCTTCGATTAATGTGAAGAATGAATCAGAACCGATTGCCGAACATTGTCGAGCACAAATGCCTCGGTTCGCCGACCATCACACCGCAGGCGCTGGCGTACGAGCGCGATTACCTCTGGATGAGTTCGCGTGATCTTGGGACGCTTTACAAAATTGATATCGGCACGTGGAAAATCGTGGAGGAAATCGATCCACCGGGAATTGTGTGGGCTGGCGTCTCATCGGGCGATGGTGAAATGTGTTTCACGATTGGCAAAGGACTCAACGATGACCGTTACGTCTATCGGTATGCCAAAAAAGGCTTCACCAAACTCTTCGCATGCCCCGATTTCACCGGCTCGTACCTTAGCTTCGACGGCGAAAATCTGCACATGAGTCAATGGTATGAAGAGCGGATCCTGACGTTCGACGCCCGCGGAAACGTACTCCGCGACATTGACATCGGCGCGGAAATTTGCGGACACACTTTTCTCGATGGCATGCTCTACGTGCTGCGTGGCCGCGAGAATCAGAACCAGCCGAACAAATCCGAAGAATGGCGCATCGCTCGGCTTGATCCGAGAGAGGAAACCCCGCGCGTGGAAGACCTCGCAGCGGTCCCTTTTGCCGCGCGCTCACTCACGTTCGACGGCGAATACTTCTGGTCCAATCATCGCGCCACGAATGAGACAATGTCGTTTTCGCTGCCGTCTTAATCATCGACGACCGCTATAATCCAAGCACGACAGCATTAGCCACCAAGTTCCGCATGTCGCGGACATGTGACGAGGTGATCGTTGACCATGCCGGTCGCTTGCATCAAAGCGTAGCAGATCGTGGAGCCGACGAACTTGAATCCGCGTCGCAGAAGATCGCGACTCATCGCGTCGGATTCGGCCGTGCGCGCGGGCACGTTGGCCATTCGCCGCCAGCGATTCTGGATTGGCTTGCCGCCGACGAAGCTCCACAGGTAAGCGTCGAAAGTCCCGAATTCCTTGCGCACGGCGAGAAACATTTTCGCATTCTCGATGGTGGCCGCGATCTTCAGGCGGTTCCGCACGATTCCCTCGTCGCGCAGCAACCGTCGAACATCGCGTTTGCCGTAGCTGGCGATCTTCTCCGGGCGAAATCCATCGAACGCTTTCCGATAGTTCTCCCGTTTTTTCAAAATGGTGGTCCAGCTCAGTCCGGCCTGTGCGCCTTCAAGAATCAGGAACTCGAAAAGCACTCGATCATCGTGCACAGGGACGCCCCATTCCTCATCGTGATAGCTGATATTTGGTTCGGTCGTGGCCCAGGGACAACGCGGCATAGCGTTCACATATTAACAGAGATTTTTACCGGTGGTACTTCGGGAAATGACAAGGAGGAAATTCGCAGGGGATACCCGCCATTCATCGATGGCTTCACCGCGCCAAAAGTGCGGTGAATTCGCGCAGCTCGGTTGGATTCAGATCGGACACGGCCCAATACTCCATTTCGCCTCGCGTCCAGTGAAAAATGTTGTAGCCGCGGCGCGTGATGAGGGACGGCGACGTGTCGCGAACCGTTGCGGGCGAGATAAACAAATTGATCGGGTGTTTGTTTCGTTGATAAACGAGCGCGACGACGTTTTTGCCGTCGAGATAATCGAGCCGGCCGCCGACGAGAGGGAAACCGTCGACCGATAGATCGTCTACATCTGGTGCGAAATCGATCTTGCCTTCGAACCACGGTTTGACCGTGTGTTGCTCGGACGAGGCAACATCGACAAGATGCCCTGCGAGGAGTGAGCGCACATGATTGGCGACAACCTGGTCAACAATCGTACTGCGCGATACGCGCGCAATTTGGAAAAAGGCAGCGGCGAGAATGAGCAGGGCGCAAGCCGCGCCTGTTGCAAAGATCAGCCACGGCGAGAAAACATGGTGCGTCGATTTTGCTTCGCGCCGTAACGCCGCGCGCACTCTCCTGCGCAAATGTGCGGGCGCGCGATGTGCAAGCGCGTCGCTCATCAACGCCTCGCGCAAGGCGCGAATCTGTTGCTCGATGCCATGGCAATCTTGGCAACTCTGCAGGTGTTGCTCGATCTCGCGCGCGTTTACCAAATCGATTTCACCATCGACATAAGCATGAAGCAGCTCGCGAATTTGGTCGTGGTCCATACTCATCTAGTTTCGAGATAAGTCTTAGAAAGAATCATTTGAAGCTGGCGGCGGGCACGGGCCAGACGTGACATGACGGTGCCGATGGGAACGCCGGCGACGTCCGCGATCTCCTTATAAGAAAAGCCTTCCAACTCGCGCAGGGTGATGGCTTCGCGGAACTCCGGTGGCAACTGCACGATGGCGACGACAGAGGATTCATCCATACGATTGCTTTTGAGAACGGTGAAGGAAGTGTTGCGCACGATGCTCAAAAACCACGCCCGACTGTTTTCGCCACGAAAACTTTCGAAAAATCGAAACGCGCGCAGAGCGGCCTCCTGCACAACGTCTTCCGCGTCCCGATCGTTGCGCAGGAGAAAGCGCGCCAAATTGTAAGCCGCGTCGAGATGCGGCAAGACCTGCCGCTCGAACTCGGTCAAGCGAGTGCGTTCGGTCAATTGGAACACGCGTCGTTACTTTCAATCATTAGGATCAAGACTCCGGGGACCTGAATTTTATTCCCGCACCCAAGTTTTCTCTCCGATCGGGAATAACAGCGTCGGTCGCGTAGTCATCGCGATCAGAAAAGAAAGGCCAATTATGAACGATCACAATTACATTCTACACAACGATAATGCCGACGGTATCGATCGCCGAGGGTTCCTAAAATGCATGGCCTGGGCCGGCACGGGCGTGCTTTGGACGGTCAGCGGCGGCGTCCTCGTGTCAAAAACGCTTGCTCAAATTGCGAAGGCTGGGGAGCCATTTCCGACTACCGACCTTAGCTTCCTGCAAATCAGCGATAGCCACATCGGCTTCAGCAAACAGGCAAACAAAGATGTGACGGAGACGCTCAAGATTGCTCTCGATCGCATCAACGCCATGCCGACGCCGCCGTCTTTCCTCATTCATACGGGAGATATTACGCAGTTGTCGAAGCCGGAGGAGTTCGACACCTTCGATGAGGTTCTCAAGAGCTGCCGGACCAAGGACGTTTTCTATGTTCCCGGAGAGCACGATGTGCTCAATGATGGCGGAAAGCTTTACCGTGAACGGTATTTAAAGAGGGTCGAAGCCAGGGGCTCCGGTTGGTACAGCTTTAACAAAAACGGAGTCCACTTCATTGGACTGGTCAACGTCCTAAACCTTCAGGCCGGCGGTTTGGGGCAGCTCGGCGATGAGCAGCTCGAGTGGCTTGAGGCCGATGTGAAAAATCTCGGAACGAGCACGCCGATTATTGTCTTCGCGCATATCCCGCTCTGGACTGTCTATCCCGAATGGGGCTGGGGAACGAGCGATAGCGAACGTGCTCTTAGATATTTGAAACGATTTGGCTCACTGACAGTTCTAAACGGTCACATTCACCAGGTGCTCCAGAAAGTCGAAGGCAACGTTACTTTCCACACTGCGATGTCTACCGCTTTCCCGCAGCCCGCGCCGGGAACAGCGCCATCCCCAGGCCCTTTAAAGGTCCCTGCTGAAAAGCTGCGCAGCATGCTAGGCCTAACCAGCGTCCAGTACAAGCAAGGCAAAACTGCCCTCGCCGTTGTCGATTCCAACCTCAGTTAACCTAACTAAACCTAACTATGACTAAACTGACCCCAAGAAATGAGAGAATGGCACTATTATGCGCCATCAGTTTTCTCAATCTATCCATCTTCGCA
Source organism: Verrucomicrobiota bacterium (assembly GCA_003218885.1). Lineage (GTDB taxonomy): Bacteria > Verrucomicrobiota > Verrucomicrobiia > Chthoniobacterales > UBA10450 > Udaeobacter. Next base: position 13,890 of record QHOV01000039.1, read on the forward strand.
CTCGCTGGCGAGATGAAGGACGTCGATAGCACTAGCAGCAAGCAAAACAGAATAGAGATCAAAGACTTCGCCTTCAATCCACAGACCTTAACCGTGAAGTCTGGGGAGAAGGTGACCTGGATCAATCGGGACGAAGAACCGCACACGGTGGTGAGCGTCGAAAAGCAGTTCAAGAAGTCGGCTGCGCTCGACACGGATCAAGAGTTCACGATCACAGCAGGCGCGCCCGGTACCTACACCTATTTTTGCTCAGTTCACCCGAAAATGACTGGGACAATTGTGGTCGAAAAGTAGTAAGGCGCCACTGATGCCATTTGTAGCGGTGGTCCCGAAAGTTATGAGCCTATTTCTCGCGCATTCCCATTCCTCGAATCCCTTCGATCTCAAGGCTGCGCTCCTCGCCGGACATGCACAGCATCCGGTTATTATTCATTTCCCGATCGGTCTGTTTATCGCGAGCGTTGTTTTCGATTTGCTGGCGGTCTGGCGCAAGCAGCCACTCCTTGCGGCAGTTGCTTATTACAACCTTATCGGCGCTGCGTTGACCGTCCCGCTGGCAATCGCTACTGGTCTTGGAGCCTGGCGCTGGCAGCTCGGAGGCGCGACCCTAAAGGGCAACTTGCAACTGCATCTGATCTGCGCCCTCACTTCAGCGTCTTTGATTTTTGTTCTTTGCTGGATGCGCTCGCGCCTCCGCAGAAGGGGCCGCTCGCTAAGCACCGCCTACTGGGCACTAACGCTGATCGCCCTACTGGTAATCACGCTCACAGGACACCTCGGCGGAATCCTCAGCGGCGTCGAAACGCCCTTGAGTGGACCGTCTTAGTGGCCCGGTCCAAAGATTCTCATTTGCTTGGCTGGTCGCTATACGCTGCAAATTACGCACGAGTGTCCGCGCTGGTCTTTGAGACAACGCGCTACTCGATCTTTTCCCAGAACCCGCGGCGATTCGGAATATTTGGGAAAACGAGTTGTCCCTCGTAGAAGGTGAACGGGCTGGAGTTCTCGTTATCGCCGAACGATAAGGTCAGCGTCTTGCCTTCAACGCTCCAACGGCCTGTGACGGGTTCGCTGCGGCTGTCTGCCGTCACGACCCAGTTCTCAGCCGCGCCATCAGCACGAAGAACGAGATGTTCGTCCTTCGGGCTGCCAAAGACAATCGTGGTCTTCCGCCAATGACCCATTAACCGCTTCGTATTTTCCGAAGAGGCGTCGTCACCGGCTTGGAATGTGACGATCCCTGAGTCAGCAGCGAGTGGGGAAAAAGCAGCGAATGCAAGGGCAGCACAGTTCACAAGCAAAGCGATTTTCCGACAAGCGTTTGGTATTTTCATAAAATCTCCGCGCTAGCCAGTCTGAACAGACAACCAGGGGCAATCAATCCTAAATCGTCGCTTGGTTGCATGAATTCGCATGGCAGTGGCGTGGAAGATCTGATTTTGTGACCGATATTGTTCACGAATGGTCGCAGAGCTTAAGCAATCCGATTATCCCGGGCGCTGGTGGATGATCTTGCCCGACGGGCGCATTGAGTGCCGTCTTTGTCCGCGGTTTTGCAAGTTGAACGACGGACAGCGCGGATTCTGTTTCGTGCGACAACGCGTGGGGGATCGGATGGTGTTGACCACCCACGGCCGAAGCAGTGGGTTTTCTGTCGATCCAATTGAAAAGAAACCGCTGAATCATTTTTTGCCGGGAACGAGCGTGCTTTCATTTGGCACGGCTGGATGCAATCTCGGCTGCCGGTTTTGCCAGAACTGGGACATCTCCAAAGCGCGCAAATGGGACAAGCTCGCGGACGCTGCGTCGCCCGAGCAGATCGCGCTCGCGGCGGAGCGGCTCGGCTGCCGATCGGTCGCGTTCACTTACAATGATCCGGTGATTTTTGCCGAGTACGCAATCGATGTCGCCGATGCGTGCCGCGAACGCGGAATCAAAACAGTCGCGGTCACCGCCGGCTACATTACCGCCGATGCGCGCCCGGAATTTTACCAGCACATGGACGCGGCGAATGTTGATCTCAAGGCATTCACCGATGCGTTTTACCATCGACTTTGTTTTGCGCAACTCGGCCCGGTGCTCGATGCACTGAAATATCTCCGGCACGAAACGAATGTTTGGTTAGAGGTCACCACGCTGCTCATTCCGGGTGAGAACGACAGCGACGAAGAGCTGCATCGCGCATCAGAATGGTTCGCGGAAAATCTGGGGCGTGATGTGCCGTGGCATTTCACGGCGTTTCATCCCGATTTTAAAATGCTGGATAAACCGCACACGCCGGCCGCGACGCTTGCTGGCGCCCGCGAGATCGTACGTTCAAAGGGATTACACTACGTTTACACAGGGAACGTTCACGATGCAGAGGGAGGCAGCACGTGGTGTCCCGCCTGCGGGGAACTCTTAATCGAGCGCGATTGGTACGAACTCGGCGAATGGAATCTGGAAAATGGCGGGTGCCGATCTTGCGGTTACAAAATCGCCGGGCAATTCGAAGAGCAACGCGGGGATTGGGGTAGGCGGAAGGCGCCGGTGAGGCTGGCGGTCTGAAGGCAGACGAGTGGAAGAAACGTCCAACGCTCAACGCCCAATGGAAGAGCCGAGCTATGTCGCAGCGCTTTCGTCATCACCCGGTACGAGCAGATGGCCGAAGAAATGACCGGCGAGGAGGAAGCTGACGCCGGCTGTTCCGCATAACGCGGAATGCAGTAGCCAGAATTGTGTGGCTGGCATTTTTTCGAGAAGACCGCCAATCGTGCCTACCAGATTGTTCGCTGCAAAGAACGCCAGGTAATAGATGCCGATGATAGTGGCAGACAGCGCGGCCGGTGCAACGCGCGCATAGAGTGCAAGTGAAACAGGAAAGATGTTCGCGAAGCCGATGCTGTTGAGCACGTGAAAGGTGATGAGCCAACCAATTGAGACTTTTGTTCCGGAACTCGTCGCAATCGCTGCGCCCGTTGCGAGAGAGATGAATCCAGTTACGGCTACGAGGCTGCCGATGCCGATCTTGGTAATTTCGGGAGGTTCCGAAAACTTTTTCGCCCAGAGCCGCCAGAAGACGACCGTGAGAGCGAGAAAACTTACTGACACTATCGAGTCGAGCGTGACTAGCCAGGTCGTTGGCATTTTCCTGCCGAAGAAAATGAGATTTACGTTGCGTTCTGCCCAGACAAGATAGGCATTAAAAATTTGTTGATTGCCGATGATTGCGATCGTCAACACGGGCAAAAGAAGAAGGAGCGCAATGATAGCCATCTTTTCGCGGTGTGTGAGACGCGGTTTCGCAGCTTTCTCTTTGCTTTCAACAGCCGGCGAATCGGGAGGAAGCCATTTGCGGCCGGAGAGGTAAATCGCCAGACCGATCAACATGCCAATGCCTGCCGCGCCAAAACCATAGTGCCAGCCATAAATTTCTCCGAGCGTACCAGCGATGAGCGGTGAGATGATGACACCCGCGTTGATGAAGATGTAATAAATTTGAAACGCGTCGGCGCGTCGGTTGTCGCCTGTCGCGTAGAGCGCCCCGACCTGACTGGCGAGGTTTCCTTTGAAACAACCGACACCGATGAGAAGACATGTTAACGCGATAAGAAAGGTAACGTCGAAGGCGATGAGAAATTGGCCGGCGGCCATGAGTAGCGCGCCGATCGTGATCGTGCGGGTGCGACCGAGGAGACGATCAGCCAGCAATCCGCCGCCGATCGGCGTGAGATAGACAAGCCCAGTGTAAAGCCCGAAGATCGCGGACGCGAGTGGCTGCGTTGCGAGCGGTCCGCCATACAGCGTCTCGAGAAAATGACGAAACGAAGCGAATCCGGCGATGTGCTCGATGTGGCCGGGATGCAGCAACTGGTGGACCATGTAAAGAATCAGCAGCGATTGCATCCCGTAGTAGGAAAAGCGTTCCCAAGCTTCGGTGAATGCGATGTAGCCGAGCCCGCGCGGATGTCCAAAGAAGCTGCGATCGTCGGGGTGAGGCATGGCCGCAGAGTGTTGCGCCCGGTTCGCTTTGGCAAGCCTTTCGCACGCTGCAGCTAGAATCGGGAATTGTTGTTGGGGATTGGGGCGAACGCCGAAGGAGCTTATCGAGGAAATCAAGACGAAGCTGCACTTGGCCAGCAAAGACTAAGATCGGTATCGTGAGCATGGCTACGCTCGTCGTGTTGTGTTATTCTCGTAATGATGAAAGACGATGTGGTGAAGATCGACGCCGTGCGCGCCCACATGCGCGATATCGATCGCACATTGCTGCGCGAAAACCTCAAACTGAATTTCGAGCAACGCGCTCAAAAGCATTTACGTGCGTTGCAAATGGTTGAAGAGCTGCGGCGCGCCGGCAAGAAGCTGAGACAGAAAAGCGATGGTCGTTGATCTCGCGCAGATCATTCCTCCGTTGGTCAGGGCAAAGGTTGATTTCATCCTCATCGGTGGAATGGCAGCCATTCTGCACGGTTCTGCGCGTGTGACCTTCGACGTCGATCTCGTCTATTCGCGCACGCATGAAAACATCGAGCGCCTCGCCGCCGCGCTGGCGCCGCATGGCCCATATCTACGGGATGCACCGCCGAACTTGCCATTCTCGTGGGACGCCAAGACGATCAGTGACGGCTTGAATTTTACTCTCACGACGAATCTCGGTGATCTCGATCTCTTTGGCGAAGTGGCCGGTCGTGAAACCTATCAAGATTTGCTAACGCACTCAGTCGAGATTGACGCTTTTGGTGTGCGCTTCAGATGCGTCGATCTTCCGACGTTGATTCGCATCAAGGAAGCGGCAGCCAGACCAAAAGATCGCGAAGCAGTCGCCGAACTGCGAGTTCTATTGGAAGAGAGCGAGAAGAAGCAAATCTAGGCGTGCGCTGGTTTTCTCAGCGACAGGAGTTTGTTCACGAGCGTGTTGGTCCCTTTTTCCAAGAGCATTCCCCACGCGCTGAGTACGGCCAGGGTCACCACGGCGATCAATAGAAACATCCAAATCGGCACATCTCGGATGCGGAGCCCGAGCCAGATGACATATGGCTGGTGAATCAGATACAAACCATACGAATAGAGTCCGACGAGCCCGAACAGTTTCGCCGGTCCTTTGACTAGCGAAATGATTCCGGCGATGCCGACGATTTCCAGCATGCAACACGCGCCCGTGGCGAAATCGACGAAAATGTAATCGTAGAGGCCGTGGTAGAGCTGCAGCGCTGCGGGATAAAGAATTAGTCCAACTACGAGACCTGCGCCCCGAAGAAGAAACCATTCTACGCGAGCGGCTGATTGGCTGTGCCACATTGCGAACGACATTCCGAGCGCAAACTCGGGCAAGCGACAAACTGCGAAACCGCCAAGCACCCACAATCCGTTTTGCGGCCAGAGCACGAGTAATACGTAGCGCGCGAAAAATCCGGCAGCGCACGCGATTATCAGAAACATCCATGGCCCAAGTCGGCGCGCTGCCCAGAAGAGCAGGGGAAAGATCAAATAAAACTGGATCAGCATGGAGAAATACCACCACGCCGCGTTGAGGTACATGAAGTTCATCTGAATATCGATGAAGCGGAGGCCGAGCAGGCTTAGCACAATGCGGTCATCCACCGGTTCGAGACGCGCCACGAAAGGCGAAACGAGATAAACCAAATGGGCTACCCAATACATCGGATAAAGCCGCAGGAACCGCGCGCGATACCAGGCACCCCAGGCGAGAGGACCCGATTCGACGCGTCGCATTGTCGATTGCATCAGCGTCCAGCCGCTTAGGATGATGAAAACGCCGACGGCATGAAATCCGAGCCCGGACACTTTGAACCAGACCAATCTGAGGATGGTCAGCGCGCTCGCCGCGACGTTGCCCCAGTCGGCTGGCGGAAGAACGCCATATTGAAAATACGTTCTGAAGAAATGAAAGTAAGCGACGACAAGAATTGCCAGCCCCTTTGAGATATCGATCCAAATGAGCCGTTTCACCGCATCGGCTTAGCAGGAGAGAGTCGCCGAGGTCAAGACACCTGACGCGATGAGTGATACTACGCTGAGAGAATTGACGATGACGAGCGTGACATCGTTAGATCGACAGCACGTTTTCAGAAGCT
>QHOV01000040.1 GCA_003218885.1 Verrucomicrobiota bacterium
ATCTTCTACTTTTCGTTGTCGATGCAAAGGAAGGTTTATCGCCGATCGATGAAGACCTCGCGCGCATGCTGCGTAAATCGCAAAAACCAGTCGTGCTCGTGATTAACAAAATCGACCATGAAAAACATGAGCCGCTGGCGGGAGAATTCGATTCATTAGGCTTCGAACCGAGCTTGTCGATCAGCGCCGAACATGGCCGCGGGATTACGGGTTTGTTAGCCGCAATCGTGCAGCGTCTCCCCTCGTCTCCTCACGATTCACGAGTCACCAGTCACGATTCACTCGCGATCGTGATCCTCGGCCGTCCAAACGTCGGAAAATCTTCTCTTATTAATTCCATTGTGCGCAGCGAACGCGCGATCGTAAGCGAGTTACCGGGCACGACCCGCGACGCCATTGACATTTCCTACGAGCGTGATGGGCGACAATTCGTCTTCATCGATACTGCGGGGATTCGCCGGCGTGGAAAACGTTCGAGTTCAGTCGAGGTTTTCAGTGTCATGCGCGCAGAGCGCAGCATTCGCCGCGCTGATCTCTGTGTTCTCATTGTCGATCTCACGATGGGCGTTACGGCTCAGGACAAACGGATCGCAGGCTTGATTCAAAAAGAGCGCAAAGCCGCGATCGTTGTTTTGAACAAGTGGGATTTGATCAGGCCAAAAAGCAAACAACGGCAGGCAATCGCAGAACTTATCGATCAAACGCGCTCCCGAATTTTCTTTCTCGATTACGCGCCCGTCCTGGTCGCATCTGCGCTTACCGGTGAAAGCATCGACAAATTGTTTAGCTTTGTCGCGAACGTTCGGCGCGCAGCCGGCAAGCGCATTGGGACCGGAGTCCTGAATCGGTTGTTGCGAGGAGCTTTCGAAGCCAATCCGCCGCCGATGATTTCCGGTCGCCGCCTTAAACTCTTTTACACCGCGCAGGCGAGCGGAAAACAAGATCGACAACTGCAGCCTCCGGAGTTCGTCCTTTTCGTGAACGAGCCTCGCTTGTTGAACGAGACGTATCGCCGTTATCTTGAAGCTCGCATTCGCAAAGCAGAACCGTATCCCGGCTTGCCGATCACCTTAACACTGCGCCCGCGCACGGGAGCGCGGCACAAGAAGCAAAGTGGACATCGCGCTGCTCAGGCAAACAAACAGCAGGCCGGCAGCTGATAATAGCTTTGATCGAACATTTTCCTGACCATGCGTGTCTGACAAACACCGTATGAAATCGACGCAGGAAATTACGCAGGAAGTGCGGGAGCTGGGGCAATGGATTCCGGCACTCCGCCAGCAAATCGCTCACGTTGTGGTGGGCCAGAAGTATTTGGTGGACCGCCTTCTGTTAGGACTGCTGGCCAATGGTCATCTCCTGCTCGAAGGCGTTCCCGGGCTGGCAAAAACGCTCACGGTCAAAACAATGGCGGGATGCATTCAAACCGGCTTTCAAAGACTGCAGTTCACGCCGGATCTTTTACCGGCGGATTTGATCGGGACGCTGATATACAACCCGCGCACCGGTGAATTTACAACAAAGCTCGGCCCAATTTTTTCGAATTTGATTTTGGCTGATGAAATCAATCGCGCGCCGGCCAAAGTCCAAAGCGCGTTACTCGAAGCGATGCAGGAGCGACAGGTCACGATCGGCGAACAAACCTACCCCCTCTCCGATCCTTTTCTTGTTCTAGCGACTCAAAACCCGATTGAACAGGAAGGAACCTATCAGTTGCCCGAGGCGCAACTCGATCGTTTCATGTTCAAATTAAACATTGGCTATCCGCAGAAACGCGAGGAACGAACTATCCTCGATTTGATGGCGACTTCGGCACCCGATTTGCGAGTAGATCCCGTAATCGAACCGAAGCAGATCATCGCTGCACGCAATGTGGTAAACGAAATCTACATCGATGATCGAGTAAAAGATTACATTGTCGATGTGGTCTGGGCGACGCGCGAGCCTGCCTCATATAATTTGCGACTTGAAGGACTGATTCGTTACGGCGCTTCGCCACGCGCAACCATTTATCTGGCGCTCGGCGCGCGCGCCCACGCGTTCCTGAACGGGCGCGGGTATGTCACGCCCCAGGACGTAAAAAGCATCGGCCCCGATGTGTTGCGGCATCGGATCATCGTTAGCTACGAAGCCGAAGCCGAAGCGGTCACCAGCGAGACCATCATCGAGCGGATTTTTGCCGGCCTTCCTGTGCCGTGATCCTCCTCGGTAATGCAACGGGATTCCTCGACTTCGCTTCGCACTGCTCGGGATGACGAGCGTGCAACGACCACAACCGAAATCCTCAAAAAGATCCGCACCCTCGAGATCAAGACCCGCGGCCTGGTCGAAACCGCATTCGCCGGCGACTACCACAGTGTTTTCAAAGGACGGGGGATGAACTTTGAAGACGTGCGCGAATATCAACCGGGCGATGAAATTCGCTCAATCGATTGGAACGTTACAGCGCGGATGGGCAACGCGTTTGTAAAAAAGTTTACCGAGGAACGCGAGTTAACGGTGATGCTGATAGTGGATGTCAGTGCTTCAGGGAATTTTGGCAGCACAACCCAATCCAAACGCGAGCTGGCGGCGGAAGTTGCCTGTTTGCTCGCCTTCAGTGCGATTAGAAACAACGATAAGGTCGGACTGCTTCTCTTCACGGATCGCGTCGAACTTTTTATTCCCCCAAAAAAAGGCCGGTCTCACACGCTGCGGCTCATCCGCGAGATTCTGTTTTTCCACCCGCAGGGGCGCGGCACCGAGCCGGCGCTGGCACTTGATTATCTGAATAAGATCGTAACACGGCGCGCAGTCGTTTTTTTCATCTCGGATTTTCAGGCGCCCGATTTCTCGCGAGCGCTCGCGGTAAGTGGGCAGCGACACGATTTCATAGCCATCCACATTCGCGACGAACGAGAAAATGTATTGCCGAACATAGGCATGATTACGTTAGAGGACGCTGAGACCGGAGAACAAGTCGAGATCAACACAGCCGATCGCAAAACGCGCGCTCTCTTTATGGATGTTGTCCGTGGGCGCGATACAGAACTTTCCCGCACGCTGCGGCGGAACAACATAGATGCGATCGCGTTGCAGACTGGAAAAGATTATTTGCCGGCGTTGCGCACGTTTTTCAAACAACGGGAGCGCCGGATCGGTGTTCGATGAATTGCATCGCTAGAGCGTTGAAGCGTTGAAGCGCTGAAGCGGAGGGAAAAATGAACATGTCGATCTTTCTAGCCGAAGAATTCCACGACATTGCGCCACCAGTGGATTATTCACTGATTCCTCCCTGGCTGGTTTTTGTGATCGTATTTGTAGCGCTCTCGCTTCTCGGCTTGGTGGTCTGGTTATTCGCAAAGCGCCGCAAACCGCCTTTGCCTCCAAAGTTGCCGCGCGAGATCGCGCTCGAAGAACTCGAACGAATTGCCTGCGAAATTGAAAGGATGAGCCCCTACCAGTTCAGTATTCGTGTGTCCGATATTTTGCGGAAATACGTGACGCAACAGTATGGGTTGCCCGCAACGCGACAAACTTCCATCGAGTTTCTGACTGCGGTGGCAAAGGCGTCGCCGTTCTCCACTGAGGAAAAATCGTTACTGGAGGACTTTTTAAGCCGGTGTGATCTGATTAAGTTCGCGCGATACGAAGCGACAACGTCGGACAGCGAATTGCTACTGGGAGAAGCGATCCGTTTTGTGAAAGGAGGCGAGCTTGCGACGGCTGAGCCAGAGATTTCTCGACTTCGCTCGACATGACAAAGTTCGTTGATTGGTGGCCGGCAAACAGCGCGCTGACATTCGCTCGCCCATGGCTGCTCCTGTTGCTGCTGGCGATTCCGTTGCTGGCATATTTGCGTGGAAAACGCGGGCCAGCTGCGGCGCTGACTTATTCATCCACAGCGAGCCTCCGCGCAATCGGTAAACAAAGCGCCGCACGCGCGGGGAAAATTCTGCGGACACTACTGCTGGCTTCGCTCGCGGTCTTTGTAGTTGCGCTTGCGCGCCCCCAGCTCGGCAAAAGCCTGACCCAGATCGAGGCGAGCGGGATCGACATCATGCTTGTGCTGGATGTCTCCGGCTCGATGCTGACGAAAGATTTTGCCATTGGCGGACAAGAAGCGACGCGAGTGGATGCCATCCGCGAAGTCACACGCAAATTTATTGAAGGACGGCCGAACGATCGGATCGGGATCATTGCATTCGCCGGTCGGCCGTACGTCGTAAGCCCGATGACGCTGGATCATGATTGGCTTTTGCAAAATCTGGAGCGAGTGCGGATCGGCCTTGTGGAAGACGGCACCGCGATCGGGACCGCCGTGGCGGCAGCTGCCAATCGGCTAAACGATAAACGTTCGAAAAGTCACGTGCTCGTTCTATTGACTGACGGAGAGAATAATGCCGGCAAAATTCCGCCAAACACCGCTGCTGAGGCGGTGAAAGCTCTAAAGATTCACTTCTATGCCATTGGAGCTGGCATCAACGGGATTGCACCTGCGCCGATCTTCACTAATCGGGGACCGTTAACCGACGCACTGGGCAACATTCTCTACGAAAACCAGCGCGTAGAGTTTAACGAGACGGGATTGAGAGAGGTCGCAAAAATTGCGGACGGGAAATTCTTTCGAGCCACCGACACGAAATCGCTCGAACAAATTTACAACGACATAGACACCCTCGAGAAATCGACGGTCAGCGTGAAGAAGTATCAGCAATACCGCGATCTGTTTCCGTTGTGTCTTATGAGTGGATGCGGGCTCTTGCTCGCTCAACTTGTCCTGTCGCAGACGGTATGGAAAAAATTACCGTGAAAAGAAAACGTCCAACGCTCGACGCTCAACGCTCAACAGGAGTGGCAGGGACCTTAGCGTCCCGGCGGGTCTGGGGATTGTTGCTGATCCCGCTCTTGGTTGCGCTCTTTGTCAACGCCGAGCGTCGCGGGTTTCGGCGGCTGCAGGAATTCGTTTCGGCGCGTTTGCTGCCGCAGCTCGCCGGGACGGTCGATCGACCGCGGCGCATGATAAGATTTGCGCTCCAATTGCTCGGACTTTCCCTTGCGATCATCAGCCTCGCGCAACCGCGCTGGGGTTACACGTTTGAGGATGTAAAACGTAAAGGGCTCGATTTACTGATCGCAGTAGACACATCGCGCAGCATGCTCTCCAATGACGTCCAGCCGAACCGACTCGAACGTGTCAAGCTTGCTGTCCAGGATTTGATCAATGGACTCCAAGGCGATCGTGTTGGTCTGATTGCTTTTGCGGGCCGTGCTTTTTTGCAAGCACCCCTTACGATTGATTACGATGCCGTAGTTGAGGCGATCAATGATCTGGACACGAAGTCGATTCCCGAAGGCGGGACAAATATCTCCAGCGCCATTGCTCTTGCCATGCAGAGCTTCGGCAAAAGCGCGACGGGGAATCGAGCGCTCATCATCTTTACCGACGGCGAGGAACTAAGCGGTGATGCCGCAAAGCTGGCAAAGGAAGCCGCTGACGCGGGCGTGCGAATCTTCACCGTCGGCGTCGGGACGCCGCAGGGCTCGCTTATCCCGATCACCGGCGACGATGGCGAGACGAGTTTCGTCAAGGATTCAGCTGGCCAAGTCGTCAAATCCAAGCTGGACGACAAACGTTTGCGCGAAATCGCGCAGGCTACAGGCGGGTTTTATATTCATTTGGAAAGCGGACCCCGCACGATGCAGCAAGTGCAAAGTGACGGATTGGCAAAAATGCAGGCCGCTGAGATGGACGTGCGTTTGTCGCGCCGGCCAATCGAGCATTACGAATGGCCGCTGGCTGCAGCGTTAATTGTTCTGGCCTTGTCGATTCTGATTCCCGAGCGGAAACGCGTTCGCGAACGGCGCTACGTTCCCGCACCCGTTAAAACCGCAGCTGCGACTGCTGCTTTGCTGATGTTCCTCAGTGCGTTTGCTTTTGCTGCGGCGTCCGGGATTGACGCATATCGGCAGGGGAAATTCGAAGATGCATACAGCCAGTTTCAACAAACGCTGAAATCGCATCCGGAGTCGCGCGCCGAGGACAAGCTCCAGTTCGATTCAGGAGCAGCGGCTTACAAATTGAAAGATTATAGCAGGGCACTGGAGACGTTTAGTCAGGCATTGCTGACGCGAGATACCGGATTACAGAGCAAGGGCCATTACAATCTTGGCAACACGCTTTATGAGCGCGGCGAAACAGAGAAAAGCGACGACAAGAAGCTCAAAGATTGGACAAACGCGCTCGACCACTATCAACAACCGCTTAGGCTCGATCCGCAAGATAAAGACGCCAAGGACAATTACGAGTACGTCAAAAAGAAGATCGAGGAGTTAAAAAACAAGAAAGCGCAACAACAACAACAACCCTCCCCTTCCCCTTCTCCGCCGCAAAAGAACAAACAGAGCCAGCAGAACAAACAAGATCAGCAGCAACGACAAAATCAGGACCAGCAGCAGCAAAAACAATCGCAGCAGAATCAACAACAACGCAAGGACCAACAGCAACAACAGAGCCAGCAGCAAAACCAACAGAACCAACAGCAGCAGCAAGGTCAGAGCGAACAAGAGAAAAAGGATCAGCAGCAGCAATCACAAGATCAGCGATCGCAAAACGAATCGGCTAACGACAAAGAAAAAAAGCAAAACGACCAAGCTCAGGCGAAGAACGAGCCACAAAAGAAACAGCAACAACCTGGCCAGAGCCCTTCTCCGTCGCCCTCGCCAGACGCGGAAAAGCAGCAGGCCAATCAGCCTTCACCATCGCCTGGAGAACGCCAGGCCGAGGAATCACCGACCCCGGGCGAAGGAGAAAATGAGATGCCCTCCCCCTCGCCGGGAGAAGGTGAAGGCGAAGGCGCAGAACCGTCAGCTACGCCCGCAGAATCGCCACAGAAAAAATTTGCCGGAGAAGTGAAAGGCGCGGGAGAAGACAAATCGCAGAAGCCACCCGACAAAAACGCGCAGATTGCTGAGCCCGAACCGGAAAAAGAGGGCCAGATGAGCGAACGCCAGGCGCTCGCGCTTCTTGAATCGATGAAAGACGAAGAGGCGCGAGTTCGACTTGATGAACGCAAAGTAAAGCGCCATGTCTATAACGACTGGTAGCTGAAGTCTTGAGGTTCGATGCTTGATGTTTGATTGAAGATGGGACGCGCATTCTTGATTGGAATCACCGCTGGAATTCTCGCGGCTGATTTCGCATTTGCCGATTCGCCGAGCGTCACGGCAGTGCTAAGCAACTCGGAGATTGTTGTTGGCGAAACGGTGGAACTGCAAATCAAGGTAACCGGCCCCGGCGATGCGAGGCCACCGGAGGAAATTTCAGTCGATGGTTTGGAAATTCACGCCACCGGACAATCCCGACAGTTCGAAATCCACAATTTCGCTACCAGTTCGAGCGTGATGTACAATTACACTATCCTGCCGCTCAGGGCCGGTCGCTTCACTATTCCGCCGCAAACAGTTCGCGCCGGTGCCAACTTGCTAAAAACGCCGGAACTCACCTTAAACGTCGCGGACTCGCCAAGCCGCCCGTCTGGCGTCCGGCCAAGTCGTGGCACGCAAACCCAGTCAGTCCGCGCGAGCGATCTGGTTTTTGCCGAATTGATCGTGCCACAAAAGACTGCCTATGTCGGCGAAATCGTTCCAGTTCAGATCCGGATGGGATTTGACCCGCGCGTGCGGCCAAGACTGATCGAACCACCTGAAATCACCGGACAGGGATTCACCGCGCAGAAATTACAGGAATCCGGACAAAATTCAGAAACCATCAATGGCAGACCTTACGACGTGGTTACATATAAGACTGCGATCGCTGCGGCGCGCGCGGGAAAATTCGAGGTTGGACCGGTGAAAGCCAAGGCACAAGTTCTGGTTCCGCGACCACGAAGTGCGCCGCGATCTCGCTCGCGTTCGCCGTTCGATCTATTCGAACTGGATGATCCATTCTCGGATCCATTCTTCAGCAATCCATTCGCTCAAATTGGTGAGCGCCGTGAAATAGAGATCAAAAGCGAACCGGTGGCGCTCGAAGTAAAACCGCTGCCGCCAAAGGCGCCGCCGAGTTTTTCAGGCGCAATTGGCAATTTTACAATGACGACCGATGCGAAGCCCAAGAGCGTGCAAGTGGGCGATCCGATTACCGTCACAGCTGCAGTCTCGGGTCGCGGCAATTTCGACCGCGTCAACGCGCCAGTGGTTGAGGACGAGCGGGGCTGGCACAAATATCCGCCGTCTTCCAAGTTCAAACAGGACGACGAGGTCGGCATCAGCGGCACAAAAACTTTTGAGACGGTGCTTTCGCCCAACGAGAAGAAACAAAGCCTGCCGTTGCTCGCGTTTTCTTATTTCGATCCGGTCAAAGAACAATATGTGACGGTGCGCAGCGAGCCGATTGCGATCAGTGTGCAAGGAGCAGCGGCTGCGCCAAACGTAGCCGCGACTCAGCCGAGGTCGTCGCCCCCGGCTACGGCGACGAGCCCGGTGCCAGCGACCCAGAGTACATCCAAGCCGCAGGATATTCTTTATCAACTCACGGAACGACCGCGCGCAGCGGAATCGTTTGCACCGTTTTATACGCGTCGCTTCTTCTGGGGTGCACAATTAATTCCGTTACTCGCCCTGATTGGATTTGTGGTCTGGAAAATTCGAAGAGCGAAGATCAACAATCGCGAGGCACAACGCCTCGCTGCGCTGCACCATGAAGCGGCCGAGCTGATGCACAAATTGCGTCGTAACGAGGCATCCCCGCGAGAATACTACGCCGAAGCCTCGAGAGTCGTTCGGGTAAAGACCGCGCTGGCATCCGGCAGCCGCGGGATCGATCCAAATGTGGTAGACGCGGAAACCGCAGCGGACACTTTCAAACTGAACAGCGATGAGCGGGACCAATTGCGCCGTCTATTCGAGCAAAGTGATGAGTGGCAATATAGCGGAGCACACAATGGCCCGGGAAGGATCTCGCCGGAAAGCCGCCGCGAAGTACTGGAATTGATTGAAAATCTAAAATGAAGATCCGTGGTTGCTTTATTGCAGCTAGTCTCTGCGCGCTCTCGATTTCCTCGTTGTCGGCGCAGGCAGACTCAGACTTTGCAAAGGCAAATCGGGATTTTGCGCAAGGCCATTTCAAGGAAGCGATCTCGGGTTACGAGGCGCTAATTCGCGACGGGCAATGGACCGCAAACGTATTTTACGACCTCGGCAACGCTTATTTCCGCGCTGGTGATTTTGGGCGCGCCATTTTGAATTACGAGCGTGCGCTCGCCTTGGCGCAGCATCATCCGGAAGCGACGGCGAATTTGCAGATCGCACGCGACGAGGCGCACGCGCTGGAGCTCGAGCCAAACTGGCCGGAGCGCTATCTGCAATTTGCGACCGTCAATCAGTACAGTGTCACCGCAGCCGTCGCTTTCTGGGTCGCCGCATTTTGTTTGGCAGCGTTGATTTTCACGCCTCGCCGATCGGCTGCCACGATCAGCTTGCTGCTTGTAATGGTTCTTGTGTTTGCTGGAGCGATCTTTGCGATATGGCAAGTCGAACGCGGCAGCAAAGGAAACGCGCTCGCAATTGTGACAGGCAAAGATGTCCAAGCGCGCCTCGCGACCGCGGACACAGCGAATGCCGTTTTGGCGTTGCCTCCGGGAAGCGAAGTCAAAATCCTGAGCACGCGTGGCGATTGGACTTACGTAGCGCTGCCAAACAATCTGCGCGGTTGGATTCCAGCGAAGAACGCCGAGCAAGTACGACTGTAATCGCAAGGGTGTAGCCACGGCGCTGCGCGCCGTCCAATACCCGGTCGCTTCGAGCGAACTGGACGCTCTACAGGAGCGTGGCTACACATTCGTGCGACGGCTTCGATAATTCGCATCGGGTCACAATTTGCGGCGAGCGAAAATCGCCGCTAGAGAAATTGTATGACTCCAGAGATGGAAATCGGCACCGACGAAAAGGCGCTGCAAATCAATCTGGATCCGGCCAAGTACGGGACGTTTGCAGAGATTGGCGCCGGCCAGGAAGTAGCGCGCCGATTTTTCCGCATCGGCGGCGCCGCTGGCACCGTCGCCAAGACAATGTCTGCCTATGACATGACATTCAGCGACGCGATTTATGGACCGGCCCATCGCTACGTGAGCCGTATTCGTCTCCAGACAATGCTCGACCACGAATACAACCTTCTCATCGAACGGCTCGATGCAAAATTCGGGGCGGAGAAAACCTTTTTCGTCTTTGCAGACACAGTTGCGGCGCGGAGTTTTAAACAGCGCAGTGAATCGCATGGCTGGCTAGGTGTGCGGTTTCAATCCGAGCCGCGCGGGCAACCAAGCCAAATTATCATCCACGTGCGGTTGCTGGACGCGACCAACGTCGAACAACAGGAAGCCCTTGGCGTGATCGGAGTGAATCTGCTTTACGGTGCGTTCTACCTCCGGCAGCCGGAGAAACTGATTTCATCGCTTCAGGAAAATCTTCCTCTGGGGCGAATCGAGGTGGATATGATCAAATTTTCGGGGCCGATTTTTCAAAGTGTCGATAACCGATTGATGAGTTTGCAGTTAGTCAGCCAGGGTCTGACGAATGCGGTAATGTTCAAGGCGGACGGTGAGACGGTTCAGCCTGCTGAAATTTTCTACAAAAAAGCGATCCTGGTTGAGCGCGGCAATTTTCGGCCTGTCACCTACGCCACAAACGACATGCTGGATGGCGCGCGCCGCGTGTTTCTGAAGCACTGCGATTGTTCGGAAGACGAGGTTGTAGTGCTGATGGAGATGACGCTGGAGAATTTGCTCGCAGACGGTCAGGTCGATCACGCGGACTTTCTCGCCCGCGTCGATATTCTCCGTGCGCTCGGACGAAACGTCTTGATCTCGAAGTTCGGCGAATATTATCGGCTTGCCGGATATCTCTTTCGTTACACGAACAGGGCAATCGGTCTTGTCTTGGGAGTGCCGAGTCTAATCGAAATCTTCAACGAAAAATATTACACGAACCTGGAAGGTGGAATTTTGGAAGCCCTGGGAAGGATGTTCAAGGGAGGGCTAAAACTTTATGTTTATCCGATGGTTGATGAGGCGAGCGGAAAGCTCGTCACCGGAACACAAATCGGAGTCGCACCAAATCTTCGCTCGCTGTTTCGATATTTGATCGACAATCAATACGTCCAGGAAATCACCGAGTATCATCCGGAATATTTGCGAATTCATCCGCCCGACGTGTTGGCTAAATTGCAATCTGGAGACAGCAGCTGGGAGCGAATGGTTCCACCGGAGGTCGTGCACATAATTAAGAAGCGCGAATTTTTCGGTTACCGGAGACCAATCGCAGCCTAGGCGACGACGACGGTCCTTTTACTTTACGATCAAATGAAAATTGCAGTGGCCCAGATTTCGTGTTCGCTAGGCGATCCAGAGGCGAATCTTCTTAAGGTCCGCGACTTTTGTCGCCGGGCCAAAGACGAGGCGGGCGCGGAGTTGATCGTTTTTCCGGAGATGACTGATACGGGCTACTCGATGCCGATAATTCGGGCGCATGCCAATCATTGGACAAGCGGATTCGTTCCCGGACTCCAAGAAATTGCGAAGAAGCTTTCGATTGCAATCGTCAGCGGCGTTTCAGAGCGGGATGGATCATCAATTTACAATTCCCAAGTTCTCGTCGATGCCGAGGGCAACGTCGCTGCGAAATATCGCAAGACTCATCTGTATGCCGTCGCGCCGGTTGAAGAACAGACGTGCTTTGTCCCGGGCGATGCGTTCGCGAGCTTTGCGTTCGGCGGTCTGCGTTTTGGCTTCAGCATCTGCTATGACCTTCGGTTCCCGGAGATGTACCGAAAACTAGCTGCCGAGGAGAAGGTCGGCGCGTTCATCGTCTCTTCGGCATGGCCGTTCCCACGTCTCGAACATTTTCGGACGCTCGCCATGGCGCGGGCGATCGAAAACCAGAGTTATGTGATCGCATCGAACCGCGTGGGGAAAGACGATGACCTGTGGTTTTGCGGCAGCTCTGCGATCATTGATCCCCGCGGAGTGGTCATTGCAGCCGCATCGGCCGACCGCGAAGAACTTATTCACGCCGATTTATCCGAAGAGCTTGTAATGTCAGTCCGTAGCCGGGTAGAGTCCCTCGCTCATCGCCGACCGGATTTATACAAATAGAAGAGACACGAAATCCGGCTAGTCAGCCGTTGATTCAAGTAGGCTGGGGTTTGGCGCGCGGATGTCACGCGCCAAACCGCCGTAATCGATCAGAGCTCGAATCTCGTGCCAGCAGTCTCAGCACATAGAGTTACAAGTAAGACGCCGTTTGGGTCATAGACCTTGACGGTTGCGGACCCCGCATTGGCGTTTCCTGTCTCATCCACGGTTGTTTCCCCTGCAATGATCGTCCAGCCCGTAAAGACGTTTTGGGAATTGAACGTGAAGAATTTGAAGCGAAACGCATAGGCGTTGTCAGTAGTATGGCGCCAAACACCTTCTCCAGGCGTCTTCAGAGCCTGCGGTGTCCCCGCGTTTGACTCCACCACCGTGCCTCCCGCCACGAATTCTATTAGTGACGGGAAGCTCCTTATCACGTGACCTGCGCAATCGGTTAGAGTTATCTGCATCTCCCAGGTCCCTTGAAGTGTTCCGCCTTGCGTGCGCTGCCCGGTCGCCGTTGCGGCAACCATGGTGAGTGACGCACAGGCGACCACTAAGGAAGCCATTATGCTCTTAACTAATTTTGTTTTCATAAGTGTTATTTTTCCTTTTATTGTTTTGGCCTTCTTTGATCTCTCGTCATTGAGAACTCACTTCTGGCCTTTCACCTGAGGTAATGCGTAAAATCCGGCGCGAGGTTACGCGGAAAATTGTAGGGCCCCGTTTTGTAGAGGCAGCCGTGCCGGCTGCGGAAAGGTGAATTCTCTTAAAGTGCAGGCGCCACGTCCGCCATTCGGACGGACTCGTCCCGCGGCGAGCCTGCCACGACAGCTGTTGCTTCAGCCGAGGTTCACCGCTGTTTTTCCTCGCAGAGTTTTTGGAAAGCGGGATCAGCGCGCAGCGGGTCCCAGATCGGATCGAGCCTTAAAAGGGCCGGCGTGATGGCCCCTGGGCTGCCGTAAAGCCAGCTATTGTACGGCGTTTGTAATAGCTGGGTAAGAGTTGAATCGCACGGTTCGTGCGAGCGAAAGATAGTCTGCGTTTTCTTTCTTGTCTTCTGTTAGAAAGATTGTTTTGGTGAGCCGACCTTCGGCTGCGCTCAGTGCAAGCTGTGCGCTCCCCAGACAATTACTTCGGCACGAGAGAAGCGACGATTTTTTCGAAGCACGGCTCGCCGCGCAGCGGATCCCAGAACGGCATTAGTTTTAAT
The DNA here is from genome assembly GCA_003218885.1 of Verrucomicrobiota bacterium. GTDB lineage: Bacteria > Verrucomicrobiota > Verrucomicrobiia > Chthoniobacterales > UBA10450 > Udaeobacter. The sequence goes on from QHOV01000040.1 coordinate 13,324, forward strand.
TCGCCATAGCTGAGGTGAAGACCGCCAGTGGGGGAACGGACGACAGTAATAATCTGTTCGCAGGCGAGACCTTTTTCACCAACCCACGCAGCAATCATCGCTAAATATTTGATCATGAGCATACCATTGAATGGGTCCTTTCCCACGGGAAGCAGCTCAACGGCGCGTCGTCCTTCGCGCAAGGCCTCCTCCTTCCGCCCGAGACCGGCATCGATTACACCGAGCACGCACCATGCCGGGCCGTAATCTGGTTGGGCCTGGACGGTTTTCTCCTGTTCCGCGCGTGCAGCGGTAAAAGCCAAGTGCGCCTGGTGCTCGTCGTTTGTCATGCGTGCGATAATGCCTTCCACGAAAGAACGCGTGAAATGAACAGGGTCGCTACCTAACGGGATTTCGTCAGACGCGATCAAGGCCTCTTGGGCGGCAGCGACGTCGCGTTCGGCCAGCGCGCAAACTAGCCGCGCATTGGAATCGGCGATCTTCGGCATGGCAGCAGGATTTGTTGCCCGGATTTCATCGATCAGGTGATGCAATGGTCCTGTATCGGCTTTCCAATTCACGTCCACGAATGCTCGCTCTGCTTTTGCCCCGAGATTGTCTGGCTCGATAGTCAATATGCGATCGAACTTCGATTTTTGTTCAGCATAACGACGGAAGCCTCCGTAAGTAAGTCCGATCTGGTAGAGCGTGTTAACGTTGCGCGGGTCGAGCTCAATCGCTCGCTCGAGGCTTCGTGTAGATTCTTCCCAGTGTCCCTGACGCCTCTGGACGAAACCCATCGCCTCGAATAGCCCAGAATCATTCGGCAAAGTTTGGCGGGCAACTTCCAGTTCAGCCAGAGCGCCGTCGTAATCGAGGTGGCCATGATAAAGATTCCACGCCCGCGCGAGATGCGTTTCACCATCATCTGGACGAAGGCGAAATGCGGCCTGAATGGCTGCTTCTGCTGACGCCAACCGCGCAGGAGTATGGTCAAGGCCAGAGAAGTAAAGCTCGTCATGAGCCCAGGCGAGTTGACAATACGCATCGAAAAACGATGGATCGCGCGCCACGGCCTGGTTCAGCAGATCGATTGCCTGACCGAAATTCGCCATCCCGCCGCCAAAGGATGCCCCCGGAAACATATGACTGGCGCGCGAATAGAGATCGAAAGCGACGAGATCGCCGGTCGGCCTGCGCTCAATCGCCAATTTCTCAGCAGCCGTGATTTTGGCGCGAAGCTGCTGAGCGACTTTTTGCGCGATCTCGCTCTGGACGGTGAACAGATCGTTCAAATCGCGATCGTATTGCTCGGCCCAGATGTGAGTGTCCGTGCGCGTGTCGATCAACTGCGTGTTCATATGAAGCCGGGCGCCGACTCTCCGAACACTGCCCTCCAGAACATGCGACACTCGCAGCTCGTCACCGATTTGACGCATATTCTGCTTGCCGCGATAGTTCATTACGCTGGTTCGGCTGATGACCTTGAGATCGGCGATTTTCGCCAACTTGGTCAAAATGTCGTCCTGCACGCCGCCGGCAACGTAGGCGTGCTCTTTGTCGCCACTCAAATTTTCAAACGGCAGAACCGCGATTCCAGTTGTTACCGGATGCGGGATCATTTCACTTTTCCAAACGATCCAGCCAGCGGCCGCTGCCAAAGCAACCAGACATGCCACCAGGAGCGCGCTTGTTGGATTGCGCCGTATCCATTTCTTTCCTCGCGTAAAGATTCCGGTGCGACGCGCCTGAATCGGCTCGTGTTTAAGCCAGTGTTCGAGGTCTTCGGCGAGCGCGAGAGCGGAGGAATAGCGGCGCTTTGGATCTTTCTCAAGGCACTTCAGGCAAATTGTACTGAGATCGCGATCTATTTTCGGATTTAAGAGGCGCGGTTGCCGCGGCTCGGCGTCCAAGAGTAGCTTGATGGTCTCGTAGGTTGTTCCACCGGCAAAAGGCGGCTGACCTGTCAGCAATTGGTAAAGTACTGCGCCAAGTCCATAGACGTCCGTGGCGCTGCTGATAGCTGCGTTGTTTCCTACCGCCTGC
>QHOV01000202.1 GCA_003218885.1 Verrucomicrobiota bacterium
GATTTTCTTTTTCCCGGCGTACGCTTTTTCAACCGCAGCATCGAACACACGGACACTCGCCGCCCAAATATCCGGCCCGGTCCCGTCTCCGCGGATGAATGGAATGATCGGTTGATCCGGCACATTCAGCCTGTCCGTTCTGGTAATCTCTTCACCTGCAGGCGGAGCAAGATCTTTGTACGGCATAAGGGGCAAACTGTAGAGGCGGCCGCTCTCAGCCGCAACGCAATCCTGCCGATGGATCAGCTGCGAAAAAGAAGTTGGAAGTCGGTCGCCCGAAGCCGCTAGGCAGTCAGGCGGCCAAACATCTTTAGTTGCTTACGTGTTCAGCGACCTTCGCTCGCAGCGACGACCTATAGCGTGTCGAGAGACAACGCGCAGCCGTTTAGCGTATCGCCCGCTTCTAATCGCCGCCGCTTGTCACCGGCGGCTGCTCGGGGGAAACCTCATGAGAAACAAAGTTAGCCGGATTGATCGGAGCAATAATGTACGGCTGAACGAACGCGTTGTGCGTCGGACACGGCGTCACCGCCTGAATGCATTCGCGCAGCATTGGCGCCGCTGCGATCGCCGCATCGATAATTTCCTGCGCCGCCGAGGGGTCCGCGTTGATTGCCGCTTGAACGATGCACTGGGCCCACTCGCATGGAATTTCCTTGCCCGCCGGTTGCTTGAAATCTTTGGAATATCCACGAACCGGGTGACTGGCGGTTAACGCCGAGGCCACGATCCTGTCCGCCAGATCAGGCCGGGCCCGTACCGCTCTGGCCACAAGCGCGCATGCCTCGCGCGGACCGTAGCGAACAACGAGCGAATTAAACGCGCCCAGAAATTGCTCAGGTCCGGCCGTCTCGATGCTGCCGGCCCCTGATGCGCTGACCGCGCGAGCCAAATCGTCATTGGCCATTGCGCGTTGGTTGTGAATCGCCTCATCGATTAATCCTGCGCTTGGCAGACGTCGAAAATCAGCGACAAGAGGGGAACTCATTTGCTGTTGAATATCGACGTCAACGGGATCCTCCAACTTGTTGGCGACCGGATCGTACACGATTTTTTGACCTGCCTGCACGAATAAAGCCTGGCCCGCGCGATCCAAATGAATGCACGCGCTTCCTTCAAGCACGGTAAATTCGACGATTCCGCTGGGAGCGACGTTTCCCATCACCGTTGTCCCGGTGATTCCCGCCGTAACGGCGCCCATCTTAATTTTTGCGCCGCCGGAATTCTTAGGCACATAAAGCAAAAATTGTCCGCTGCCTAGTTCGATTGTTCGCGCCCCTTGTCCCACGCTAAAGATCGTTTTCTCGCCCAGACGCGTCATCGTTTTATCCTTGAACGTCAACTCGCTCCGAGATTGGGTTCCGGTTTGCACCGCGGTGCCTCGACGAACAGTCTCGTTTACGGCCGCCGGACGGGCCGCTGCATTTGACGGCACCACTTTAACGTCCTGCACGACTTGCGTGACCTGCGCCTCTTCGAGCTCCGCGGCAGGCGCCTCGTTTGGCAGCCAATTTGCCAGGGCAAATGCGACTGGCGCGACGAGTAAAATAAAGCGGCATCGGATATTCATGGCCGCATTTATAGTGTGTGGTCTGGCGGTTGTGAAGTCTTTTCTTAACCTTTTTTCGGCCATTGCAATGGCCGAAGTCAGGGCCGAAATCGTGTCGGCCCGGAGCACGCTTCGTGTCAATCCTGTCTTGCATTCTGTCTTACACAGCTTAGATTTGTTTCATGGAAACAACGCTCACGGTCCGTCTTCCAGCAAAACAGCGGGAGGCCCTGAGGCGTCGCGCCGCTGCCGAGAAACGAAGCGAATCGGCTCTTGTGCGCGACTTGATCGAGCGAGAAATACAGCGCGGATTCGATTTTGACCGTGTGCGTCATTTGGTTGGGAGCATTGCCAGCCCGCCGAAGCATTGGGCGAAGGACTCCTGGCGGAAACATATTCGCCGGCGCAACTGGCGTTGATGAACGTCCTTCTCGATACCGGCCCGCTGGTTGCGTTGCTCGACCGGTCGGAACCGGATCACGATCAAGTCCAAAGCTTCATGGCGCGTTTGGGCGGCTCGCGGCTGGTCACCACTGGCGCGGTGATTACAGAGGCTTTTTACTTCCTATCGGATGTGCGGGATGGACCGGCCAACTTGGCTGCTTTCCTCGATGCCAGCGCCACCGATGTGCGCGATGCCTTTAGCGCTGAAGCACTCGCTTCCGCCGTTGGATTGATGAAAAAATATGCCGATATCCGTTTCGCTTCGGAAAAAACCGGCGGTTCAAACTGCTGCTCGACCTCTGAAGTCCCTCGTAATTTGGCACTTGTGATTCGCCTGGTTCTCGATATACTGAAGGGCCCAGGGATGTTACGCGAGTGTTGCTGGTTCACCGTTCGCAATACTTCGCTGTCAGTGGTTCGCTATCAGTGCTCACTTATCTCCAAAAAAAGCGAAACTACGGAGGCGTTTTTCCGTAGAACCTTGTGAGAGGACCTTTGGCGTATCCGCATGAGTGTGAGGATGGACGACGCCAATGAGGAACGAATGCCGAAGGAATGCCAAAATGACAATTACCGACGGTCGCGTCCGGCGCTCATCTGATCACCGGCCACTGATCACCAGCCTCCGTTGGGTTACGGCGCAGGCGGCTGCTCATCTCCGCTCGCAACGTGAGCGCGCCAGCGCTTTTACGTTGCTTGAACTGCTCATCGTCGTCGGCATCATTGCCGTTCTCCTGGTGTT
>QHOV01000092.1 GCA_003218885.1 Verrucomicrobiota bacterium
CGCGTAGGCAAAGTTACGCCACCTTTCCGAAGCCCAATGAAGAGTCTAAGGCCGTTGCTGCTCGCGTTCACATTTGCGATTTCAACCCTGAATGCAACGCCAGCGACCCCAGGTTCGCCGGGGCGCGCGACGAATGTCGAAGTCCCGCCGCCGGCGCCGGGAAAACTTTATCACGGCTTTTACTGGGGCGGTGTTGGAACCAACAACCACGATCCAACTGAACACGATGTCACGCCGGCGGATGTCGCGCGGTACGAACGAGCGGTCGGCAAACGAACTGCTTGGATCTATTTTTCAGATAACTGGTTTGAGTCTCGAAGATTTCCAGCCGCGACGTGTAACTGGATCCGCGATCTCAACAAAATTCCGTATATCCGGCTGATGCTCCGTTCCAACGTCGATCAAAGACATTCGGAGAAAACTTTCTCGCTTCGGAAAATTATCGCTGGCGCCTTTGATGCCGATCTTCGGGCCTGGGCGCGAGAGGCGAAGGATTTTGGTTCGCCAATTTTAATTGAGTGGGGAACAGAGCCGAACGGAGACTGGTTTAGCTGGAACGGCCGGTGGAACGGCGGCCAAAGGGACGGTCCAACGCGTTACGTTGCCGCTTACCGCCACATTGTCGATCTGATGCGCGTCGAGGGCGCGGATAATCTGCAGTGGGTCTGGCATGTAAACTGGCTGGATCAGCCCGAGCGAAAATGGAACGCATTCGAGAATTACTTTCCCGGCGCAAACTATTGCGATTGGGTCGGCCTCAGCGCATACGGCCCAACGACGCCTATGACTCGCGATGGCACGGAAAGTTTCGCGTTCAAAATGCGTAACGCCTATTCACGCCTTGTGAAAATTGCGCCCGGCAAACCGGTCGTTATCGCCGAGTTCGGTTGCGATCTACACAACCGGCGTGTCAACGCGGCAAACTGGGCAAAAGCCGCCCTCGAGAATCTATTCTCAAATCGATGGCCCGGTATCGTTGGCTTTTGCTGGTGGAACGAAGGCTGGCAAAACGACGACCACAAAGAACACGACACCGACATGATCATTCTGCACGATCCCGGGCTTACCAGCGTCTTTCGAGACCAGTTTGCGAAGTACCCGGACAAGGTTCAGGAAACCCCAGTTGAAATGACGAATGACAAATGAAGTCCGGCCGCCCACTTGAGCGCTGCGTGTTTGCCTAGAGGCTGCCGATTTCTCTTCGCAGTTCTTCCTTCGTTTTGCCTAGTTTTTGTTCGAGTCGTCCTAGCAGTTCATCCTCTTTCCCTTCGGCAAATGCGAGGTCGTCATCGGTCAACTGAGCGTATTTCTGTTTCATCTTGCCTCTTACTTCGTTCCAACTGCCTTTGAATCCCAGTTTCGTCATAGCAATAAATATATCGCCTGCGGAACGAAGATTAGTTGCCTTACACGTTGAAAAGAAGTGCAAGCGCGCGCCGGAACCTTCTCAAGCGCAGCTCCGGATTAGAACAACGATGCACAATGCAAGCAAGATTGCCAAAAGCCAAAGCAAATTGCGGGCAATCGGAACCGAACGCTTAAATTTTCGCATGGAAACTTTGTTTCAGCGAAATGTGCATTAGGACATTTCGAGTCGTTATGCCGCGACGGCGGAAGCGGGCAGTTCTGTGATCCATCTTCCCACCTGCGTGCGCGCCTAAGCACGACGCATCCAAATTGTGGATTACGAGTCTTACGGGATCCTTCTGCCTGCCGAGATGCCGAGAATAAAAAAGACCAGGCAGACGACCAGGAACAGGAAGAACAGGAATTTGGCGATTCCCGCAGCCGTAGCAGCAATACCGGTGAATCCAAAAAGCGCCGCCACCAGCGCGATGATCAAAAAGATTAAGGCCCAACGTAGCATCTTTTCACCTCCTCAAAAAAGAATCGGATCACTCGACTGCTGCGCGTGTTCTTAAGCCTAACAAATCCGAAGACATTGTGAAATACGTTCTTTCTCTTAGGAGAAACAGACGAAGGAGATTGATGGCAAGCTAAGGAGATCTTATGAGCACAATTCTATTAATTATTCTTATTCTTCTGCTAATTGGAGCGTTTCCTGCCTGGCCGTACAGCCGCGGCTGGGGCTACTATCCAAGCGGGGGACTCGGTTTGATTCTTTTGATCGTGATAATCCTGGCGCTCTTGGGCGCGATCTGAACGGGATGGGCTGGACGTCGCGAGCGCATCCGGCGCTTCGCAAGAGGAGGCGGTAGTTCAAACTGCTCGCCTCATCTGTGTACTCCAATTTCAATGATTAAGGCGGCGCTGGCGGCGCTGCGATACGATTCATTTGTATGAAAAAATATATCTACATACTCGCCAGCCTGGCACTACTGGCGGCTTGTGAGCAAAAGGAAACAACGGTTACAAATCCCCCTGCAGAGAAGAAAGAGAGTAATACCACCGTGGTAAATCCACCTGAACAGAAAAAAGAAAGCAACACTACGGTAGTAAATCCAGCCAGTGAGACCAAGAAGGAGAAAACCGAAGTAAACATCAATACTTCACCTTCTCCTTAGTCATTATTGCGCCCGGCCAGGCGAACCTTTAAATCCGTTACATCCCATGCGGGAGATTGCGCGCAGCAGGTGCTTGAGATGCGATTTAGAGAGAAAGAATTAACCTATGCGCTTCATCTTGCTTTTGATCCTGCTACTGTTGCTAATCGCCGCGTTGCCTTCGTGGCCGTATAGCGCCGGCTGGGGATATTATCCCAGCGGCGGTTTGGGTCTTATTCTCTTGATCGTGTTGCTGATCATTTTGCTGCGCTAAGGCCGGCGGCGATTGGCGATCGGTCCTTTTACTAACACCTCGCTTCAGCGAGGTGTATCGAGCGAAGTTCTGCTTCAACCGCTTCAGCGGTTTTGTTTGCGACCGTCAAAACCGCTGAAACGGTTATGAGTACGTCTTATGCAGCTTCCACGCCGCTAAAGCAGGGGGTTAATGACACGGGCAAATTAACTCGCCCAGATCAGACTTTGTGCCTCAGCGGTCTTAATGCGTGAGTTAGTTTTTGCAGGCCAAGCTCGAGTCGCGTTTTTACTGTCCCAAGCGGAGCATGTGTGGCCTCGGCAATTTCCCTGTGGCTCAGTCCCTTGAAGAAAGCCAACTCGACCGCCTCGCGTTGAAACTGAGGCAACGCCCGGATGTTTTTCTTCAAGAAATGGCGGAGATCATTCAAAACTAATGCTTCGGCCGCGTCGCGACGCGGGCTTTGCGAGTCTTGCATCACTCGCTTCTCATAACGCTCTCGCGCGCGGGAATAAGCCTGGCGCCGGCGCAGTCGGTCGATCGCGCGACGGCGCGCGATGGTGACCATCCATCCGAGCGGCTTGCCCGCTTTGGATGAATAACGACCTGCCTCCTCCCAAACCTGGAGAAAAATTTCCTGCAAAACATCGTCCGCTTCGGCCTCTTGATGAACAACGCCATCAATCGTAGCTCGCAGTCTCTTGCTATGCCGTCCATATAACTCGGTAAGTGCTTCGTGACGCCTGCGCGAAATATCTTTCATTAGCACCTCGTCCGGCACTGATGCTACTCCCGGCTGATCAAGCGTGGAGTCGATCATAAACGCTAACCGTGTGCCCGCAGCGCTGAAACAAACGCGCGGCGCTCGTGTTTTTCACCGGCGGGACGCCACCAGTCCGATTCAGCTACGTGAGAGACCAGCGGTGTTGTTGGGTAGATCCACAGATGCGGTCTTGAATTGCAGCCTTCAGTTGGACAGTGCAATTCATATTTGCGATTGCCCGCGCGGCGGATTTCCACCTGGCGGCCGTTAAATTTTCTTTTGCAGATGATGCAGAGACGCTCGTCGTCGAGCGCGCGCCAAGTTCTAAATCGATCTTCCGCACGCAGGACCGCGAGCCGATCGTCGAGTTTAAGATGGGCGACCATAATGCAACAACCAGCAGTCTGCTCGTTGCACCGAAACAGACAATCGGGCCGCTGGATGATTGTGTGATCGGGTAAAATCCTACCAAATCACATCTGGCAACTAGCGAACACTGCTATGGCCGAAAGCAGAGTCTGCGGGCCCGCCCAGGGTCAGGCCCGCAGGAGTTGGAGGGGAGAGGCTTCAAGAAGGTCGCTTGAAATGAAATGTGAACTTGCGCAATTGCGATGCGATGCCGCTGTGTCGACTATCAGCGCGCTCACGCCCTCCATTGCTGCGACTAGCCGCCGCCCGTACCGCAGCTTTGCGTTCTTCGGCGATCATCTTCTCCACCTTGGCGAGGATTTCATCGGTGGGTAGCACCCAATCCATCGGGATTGAGTTACAACGCACCGTTGGACAACTGAGCCGTAGCGGTCCGTTGCCGCGTGTTCCGCCCGCTACCTGGATTTGCTGGCCAGTAATGATTTTGCCGCAAACCAGACAGTAACGTTTTTCGTCGAGTGAACGCCACTGCCGAAATTGATCGAGCCGGCGTAGCGCATCCAGTGTATCCGCGTCAGACAATGCAATTGGCGGAGACAAGACCACGGTTAAACATATATGTTCCCTGCAAGTGATCGCACAATCGGGCGCGCGGTGGATTCTCCTATAGGTGAAAATCTTATCGAGCCTGAAAGCTGTAGCCGGACCCGCCGATCCCGGCTGTTTGGATGAGCCAGCATGACGTATCTGTTTAGCGTTGTTTTTAGTCGCCTCGCTGCCTGCCACGCCGAAGCTATGCGAAGGCGGGTGTCGAGGCGCTCAGTGCGTTGCCACCCGCACGACGACACAGCGCCGTGGCTACGACCTCGCACATGTGCTGTCTACGGCTGCAAAAAACCACATCCAATTCCACCGAGGCATGCGTTTCTAAACGAAAATGAAGAAAAATAATGGTCAGATTTCGCGTGGGCGGCATGTCGCGGACTATGCATCGGCGGCGGTGGAACAAATGGAATTTTATTGCGCGTCTCATCCCGGCAGTCCGTCGGCCGTGCGCCGTCCTCAGTTATTTTTTCGCAGCGAGCTTTGGATCGCGTTGCTTGGGCCAAGCATGGAAGAAGGGATCGTTGGGATCGGGCCCACTGTCGCGGCAGCCCTTCGCGCGTTCGACACGCAATATTTGGCCTGCCTCCGTCCGCCGCGCGAGGCGATCAAGTCTCGTCGGTCATTTCGCAGCGCATCGATGTCGGCTGCCTGATTGCTGAAAAATTACCTCAACCAATCTTCATCTTCGTCCGTAGCCAAGGCAGCTGGCTCAACTTGAAGAACGCGACCGCGAGCTGCCGAACGATTTGTCACAACCGCTCCCGTACTGTGATGCGAACTACCTGAACAGGAAAGGACTCACGAGGGGGGGATCGTCGATGGGAGCGGCACGACTGAGGCAAACGAACTCACGAATGTCGAAGACCAGACGCAGACTGAGCAAACGCTCGGGAACATCGCGGCCGGAAACGATGAATGACGATGAATCTACCCAAGCTGAAGAAATTGACAGGCTCCTACTTTCGTCGCTGAGGTTCTGGGAGGTTGAGCGTGATTTAATTGAAGAACGCCTGGCCGCAAGAGGCCGGTGACCGTTCCTTTGTGAGGAAGCGACATCCGAGAGCAGTTAGCTTCCACATTTCGCGCTGAAGACTTCGATTTCGCTCAGACGCACGCGCTGTTCTGAATCGCAGCTTGTGTGATGCATAGCCTCAAGCTAACGTAAAAACGGCCCATGGCCGCAAAGCGAAAAGCGACGCCGAGAGCATCCTCCTCGCGAGTGAAAACGAGTGGCACAAAATCGTCGCAATCAAAATCAACCAAGCAAAATTTGAGTTGCCCGATTGTGGGCATCGGCGGCTCGGCTGGTGGGTTCGAAGCGGCCATGGAGCTGTTGCAGAATTTGCCGCCGAGAACCGGTATGGCTTTTGTGATCGTGCAACATCTCGATCCGCATCACGCCAGCCGGCTTCCGAATTTGCTCGGAAAAATGACCGCAATGCCAGTCAAAGAGGTTGCGGGAACGACCACGCCGAAACCGAACACCGTTTACGTCCAACCACCGAACAAGTGTGTAATTGCGAAGGACGGCGTGCTCACTCTGGTCCACCGAACAGAGAGACTCAACGTCGCAATCGATCATTTTTTTGAGTCGCTCGCTGAAGAACACGGGTCGCGTGCGATCGGCATCGTGCTCTCCGGAACTGGGAGCGACGGCACGGCCGGTCTGCGCGCGATCAAAGCAGCTGGTGGTTTGACGTTCGCCCAAAATCAACAGAGCGCGAAGTTCGACGCGATGCCGCGGAGCGCGATCCGTGCCGGCTTCGTCGATCTTGTTCTGACGCCGCGCGAAATTGCCCGCGAAATCGAGCGCATCGCCGATCATCCCTACATCCGGCGGCCACTGAGCGATCCGGAGGAAATCGAGAAAGCCGCCTATCGCCAGGCGGACGATCTGGGCCGCATCTTTCTGTCGCTAAAGAAGCAAATGGGTGTCGATTTCAGCGCCTACAAGGAAAGCACGCTGATCCGGCGGATCCAACGGCGAATGGCGCTGCACCGGATCGAAAAGATCAGTCAATACGCGCGGTTCCTGCGCGACAACAAAAAGGAGATCGAAGCGCTTTTTGACGATCTGCTCATCAACGTGACGCGCTTTTTTCGGGACCAAGCACTGTTTCGCGCTTTAAAGAAACGTTTTCTGCCGGCGCTGCTCAAAAACAAAAGCAAAGATCGGCAACCTGAGTTGCGCGCGTGGGTGCCGGGCTGCGCGACCGGCGAAGAAGTGTATTCGCTCGCCATTTGCATTCTGGAAACGCTCGGCAGCCGCCTTTCCAAAATGCGCATCCAGATTTTCGGCACCGATCTGAGCGAATCGGTGATCGAACACGCGCGGCTGGGAATTTATTCGAGCGCAATCGAAAAAGACGTGTCGTCTGCGCGATTGAAACGATTTTTCGTGAAACGGGACGGCACTTACCAAATTCATCGCAACGTGCGCGACATCTGCACGTTCGCGCGACAAAATATTACAGCCGATCCGCCTTTCTCCCGGCTGGATCTGATCAGTTGCCGCAACGTGCTCATTTATCTGAGCCCGGAATTGCACAAGCGCTGCATCCCGCAGTTTCACTACGCGCTCAACGCTGACGGCTATTTGATTCTCGGGCCAGCCGAATCGGCCGGCCTGTACGATGAGCTTTTCAAATTAGTGGACAAGAAAAACAAAATTTACGCGAAGATAGCGGGGACGACGCCGCGCATGGCGAACCTCATCCCGCAGGGCGGCCTTGAACTCGCGCACTTCGGGCCCAGATTGACAGCCGCTGCTGGCGCAAACTTCGGTGGTGACCTTTTAAAAGTGGCCGACCGCATCATGCTCGGCACCTACGCGCCGGCGGCGGTGGTAATCGATCAGGACATGCACGTGCAACAGTTTCGCGGCCGCACGGACCTGTTTCTCGAACACGCGCCGGGTCCGGCGACATTCAATCTCCTCCAGCTTGCGCGGCCATCTCTGGTCGCAGATTTGCGCGCCACGATTCGTCGGGCCATCAAAACGGACAAACCCGCCCGGACAGAGCGCGCGAAAGTGAACCTTATGGGCAGAAGCCGCGAAATAAATATTCAGGCTGTGCCATTCAAAATCCCCGAGTCCGGCAAATCGTGGTTCCTGGTTATTTTTGACGAGACCACCAAAGGAACCAAGGGAGAGAAACTGCCGCGGGCGCTGGGAAAAACGGCTGCGCAACGCGACGTGGCTGAGCTGCGTCGCGAATTGGCCGCTTCCAAAGAGTCGTTGCAAGGCATCATCGAAGAGCAGGAGGCGACCAATGAAGAGCTGAAGTCGGCCAACGAAGAAATTGAGTCGAGCAATGAAGAATTGCAATCGACCAACGAAGAACTCGAGACGGCGAAGGAAGAATTGCAATCGACCAACGAAGAGCTGACCACGCTGAACGAAGAGCTGAGCAATCGAAACCTCGAGATGATGCAGCTGACCAACGAACTGAACAATCTGCTGGCCAGCATTCAAATGCCGATCGTGATGGTGGACAATGCGTTGACGGTGCAACGCGCAACGCCTGCGGCACGGGGCGCTTTTAATATTCTGCCCACCGACATCGGCCGTCCGCTGAGCGAGTTGCGGCCAAACATTGACGTGCCCGATTTGGACAACATTTTGCGCGAAGTGATCGAAACCTTGGGTACGCGCGAGCGCAAAGTGACCGATAAAAGCGGCCGCAAGTATTCGCTGCGGGTCCGGCCGTATCGCACGACCGACAACAAAATCGACGGAGCCGTTCTTACGCTGGTGGATATCGATGGAACGAAGAAAAGTGATTAAGCAAAAACAGGCAGCGAGACGAAAGATGTCTCGTCGCGTAAATAAAAAGCACCGGGCAAAGCGTGATGGCCAAAACCGGGATGGTGCCGTCCGACGCAATCCCAAATCCATTCGAGCAGCCACGAAAATGACGAACGGAACGCCCGGGACGGTCAGGAAGAATGGCGCGCCCATTCGTTCCAGGCGCGCACCAGCGTTCCGGAATCCAAAGACCGAACTGGAAGCCGCTATTCAGCGCTTTGTCGATCTTTACGATTTTGCGCCGATCGCGTACGTCAGCTTCGACCGCGCCGGACGGATTGAGGAAGCCAATCTGGCGGCGACCGAGCTTCTGGGCGACCCGCGAGATTTATTAATTGGCCGGCCCTTCGCGTTCTACGTGGGCGATTTGGATTCTTTGCTGCGGCACTTGCTTTATTGCCGCACCTCGCAGCAACAGGTGGAGACGGAATTAGAATTGAAGCCGCGAAAAGGCGAACGGATTCCGGTGCTACTTCGTAGCGCGCCAATCACTTCGACGACTAGAAATGGCGCTTTGCTCTATCAAACCGCCATCGTGGATTTGAGCGAGCGTAAACGTGCGGAGGAAGCGTTACGCGCCAAGGAGGCCGAGTTGGAAGCGATCATCAATCGCACGCCTTTCATGCTCACCCGTTGCAGCCGCGATCTTCGCTACCGATTCGTCAGTCGCGCGTACGCGGAAATGCTTGGCCGCACACCGGAAGAAATCGCTGGCAAGCCGATCGTTGAAATCATGGGCGAAGAGGGTCTGAAGACAATTTCTCCCTACCTTGAAAAGGTGCTGAAAGGCCACACGGTGGAATACGAAGCGGAAGTATCTTTTCGAGGGGTCGGAGCCCCTTGGCTGCATTCTGTTTATACGCCGGACCGGGATGCGAAAGGCAACGTAGTTGGATGGTTCGCTTCCATTACTAATGTCGCCCGACGCAAAAGTGCGGAATTAGCTTTGCAAGAGTCGAAAGAGCTGCTGGAAGAGCGCGTGCGCGAGCGAACACACGAGTTAGACGCGGCAAATACAGAATTAAAAAACGAGATCCAGCGTCGCAAGGGGCTGGAAGGAGAGATCCTTGCTGTTTCCGACCGGGAGCAACAGCGGCTGGGTCAGGAATTACATGACGGAATTTGCCAACACCTCACCGCGGTCGCATTCATGGCGCGCTCGGTCGCGTTGCGTCTGAAGAACCATCGTGTCATCGAAGTAAGTGATATCGAGAAAATTGCGCAGCTAGTAAACCAAGCTGCGAGCGACATGCGCGATCTTTCCCGCGCTTTGCATCAGAGCGACGTCGACGCGGCTAAACTGGCCGCTGCATTGCAAGATTTGGTTGACCGGGAAATCTGGAGAGTGCCCTGCCGGCTGGAAGTCAAACCATCATTTCATATCGAGGATGACGCAGCCGCAGCGCAGCTCTATCGGATCGCGCGCGAAGCGGTCATCAACGCTAACAAGCATGCGCAGGCGCGGGAAATTGTCATTAGACTGGAGCGATTGCCAAGGGGAATGGTTTTGCGCATAACCGATGACGGTGTCGGATGTTCAAATGGGCCGAAATTGGCGCGCGGCCTGGGTTTTCACATCATGAATTACCGCGCTCAAGTGATGGGCGGCCGTTTGGACATTGAGTCTCCAAAACGAGGCGGCACGCGTGTGTCCTGTTATTTACCGAATAAGGTAGTACAATCGCGCAAGAAAGAAAACGCCGGCTCAGGGCTCCCAGGGAAAATCGCAAACGCATTGGCGGCCTTGATCTAAATTTTCTACATCGGGCGAGCCGCCGAGCAGCGAATCGGTAAAAGAGAACTAGAGGAAAACTCATGACTCGCAGTGCGACAACGCCAGCCGAACCGCCCACAGCCAAAACCAATATTGCGCGCGCGACTAACAAGAATCCCCGATGCGACCCACCGGAGGCGAAGAGCATTTTGATTGTGGATGACCACCCGCTATTTCGCAAAGGCCTCGAGCAGTTGATTGATTCCGATGGCGCTTTCGCCGTCTGCGGTGAAGCGGGCACCGCTTCCGAAGCGATGGATGTAATTCGCAAACTGAATCCCGATCTGGCGATTGTCGATCTTAGCTTGCCAGGCGCCAACGGCATTGAGCTTATCAAGAATATCCGCGCAGAATTTCCGAAGTTGCCAATTCTCGTGCTCTCGATGCACGATGAATCGCTCTATGCGGTGCGCGCGCTGCGTGCGGGAGCGGACGGTTACGTCATGAAACACGAAGCGATGGCCAATGTAATCCACGCCATTCGAGAAGTTTTTGATGGACGCCCTTATCTAAGCCCGGCCATGGCGGCCCAGGTAATCACAAAATTCGCCCATCGCCAGGCCGAAGGCGAGGCCGACGCGGTCGAGAGACTGAGCGATCGCGAACTTGAAATTCTGGAACTGATCGGCAAAGGCAAGGAAGTCCGCGAGATCGCGAAGCTATTGCATCTCAGCCCCAAGACGGTGGAAACACACCGGGCGCATATCAAAGACAAACTCGACCTAAAAAACTCGCGAGAGGTCGCGCGTTTCGCCCTTCAATGGCTGAACGCGCGCGAGGCGTAAGGCTTCTCATTAACACCGGCGTTCGCATGTGCGTAGCGCCAAAGGCGCAGCATTCAGGGGCAGCCTGTGGCAGCGCCCCAGGATTTGTAGAACAGCAAAAGCATCAGCGCTGATAGCGCGATTCACTTGCGGCACCGGTTCCATGCGGTGCCCCAAACGATCCGCCCCGGCTGAATCACGCTTTCAGCGCTTGGTTCCCGACAATCGGATTCCCGGGGTGATACCCCAGGCTAGCATGAGACAGCGCCCTTGGCGCTATGTGGATCAGTAAAGCCACAGGCCCTCCCACACTTTCCCCTTTTTTCATCAGCGACCCGGCGCATATTTCTGCGGTGGACTCGACGAACCGCGAGGCGGTTGAGGAACTGCTTCAGACCTATGGCGAAACCGGCGGCATAAATTATCTCGATGCCGCGGCCACGCTCCCTTCGCGTCTCGCCATCGAGGCGGCGTGCGCAGAGCTGATGAGCTTGATGTTCCCCGGTTTTCGCAGCGAAGCGCTGGTGAGCTCCGAAGATCTGGCTGACACCACACGCATTCGCGTCCGACATTTGCACGCCCGGTTGAAAACAGAAATCTGCAGAAGCCTCGGCAAAATCCCGCCCGATGAAGCAACCGAAGCAAAAGCGGAAGAGGTCTTGAGCGAGTTTTTGAAGCAATTGCCGTCGGTGCGCCGGCTGCTTTGGACGGACATCGACGCCGCTTACGAAGGCGACCCGGCTGCGAGAAGCTACGAGGAAATCATTCTCGCTTACCCCGCGCTCGAAGCGGTTGCCATTTATCGAATGGCGCATCTCCTTTACGACAAAGTGCCGTTGATTCCACGCATCATGACCGAATGGGCTCATAGCCGCACCGGGATCGACATTCACCCAGGTGCGAAAATCGGCGAAAACTTTTTCATCGATCACGGTACCGGCGTAGTCATTGGTGAGACAACGGAGATCGGGGCGCGCGTTAAGCTTTATCACGCGGTCACGCTCGGTGCGCGCAGTTTTCAAAAGGACGAGCACGGCAAAATCAAAAAAGGTGGGAAACGACATCCGACCGTCGAAGACGACGTGACGATTTACCCGGGGTCAACGATTCTGGGCGGCGAAACCGTGATCGGCGCACGATCGACAATTGGCGGCAACGTCTTTCTTGTGCAAAGCGTCCCGCCGGATTCGCTGGTATATTACGAAGAAAAACAACTGCGCATCGTGCCCAAGCGAAAGAAGCGCCCGGCGACAACGCGCGATGAATTTCGAGAATGAAAGCGCCAGGGTTGGCGCGCTGCGCCGACCGGACGGCGCAGCGCGGCATCCCTACCACCCCGTTCCGGCGATTACGAGCAAGAGCACGAACAAGAGTAAGAATAGGATTAAAAGAAACGGTTAATGATTTACCTTGATTACAACGCGACGACGCCGCTGTGCGATGAGGCGCGCGGCGCGATGCTGCCGTACCTTGAGCGGCACTTTGGTAACCCATCGAGCGTGCACGCAGCGGGTCGCGACGCGCGCGCGGCCGTGGATGAAGCGCGGGACAACCTGGCCAGGTTGCTCCACGTAAAACCGCATGAAATCATTTTCACGAACGGCGGAACCGAATCGTGCAATCTCGCAGTGCTCGGTCTCGCGCGATGCCTGCCCGCCGGAGCTTTAGCGAAGGCGGGTCGATCGTCACGCGGCGGACATATCATCTCCAACAGAGCGGAGCATCACGCCGTTCTGAATGCGGCAGAGCATCTGGAAAAGCATGAAGGCTTCGAAGTGACATGGCTCAATGTCTCGCGTGACGGGATAATCGATCTCGATCAACTCGCTGCTGCCCTTCGGCCCGACACAAGACTTGTCTCGATCATGACCGCCAATAACGAGACGGGCGTGATTCAGCCGATGCGTGAAGTTTCGCAGATATGCCGTGAGCGCGGCGCTCTGCTGCACAGCGACATGGTGCAATCGTTTGGGAAAATCGAGACGGATCTTTCGCTCGTCGATGCCGCCAGTTTTGCTGCGCACAAATTTTATGGACCGAAAGGCGCGGGATTTCTTTTTTTACGAAGCGGCTTATCAATCCAACCCATTATGTTTGGTGGCGCGCACGAGAACGAGCGACGCCCCGGAACAGAAAATGTTCCCGCAATTGCAGGAATGGCAGCAGCGGCCGAGTGGACATCGCGCGATCGCGAGGAGGAACAGCAGCGCGAAACGAAATTACATGATGAACTCTGGACGCGAATTTCACAGAACGTTCCGGATGCCAAACAGAACGGTGCAAATGCGCCCCGGCTGGCAAACACATTGAACATCAGTTTGCTTGGGGTCGATTCGGAGACGCTTCTCATCGCGCTCGATTTGGAAGGCGTGTGCGCGTCGAGCGGCTCGGCTTGCATGGTGGGCTCAGTAGTAGCGTCACACGTTTTGCTGGCGATGGGTTTGCCGATCGAGAGAGCCCGCTCGGCGGTTCGCTTCTCGTTAGGCAAATGGACGACCGCAGAGGAGATCAAAGCGACCGGAGACGCCGTGCAAAAAATTGTCGAACGTTTGCAGACCCGAAAAAGCGCATATGCCGTTGCTTAGGCAACTGAAATTTGCATTTCGTAGCACAGACATCTTGTCTGTGGGGCAGCCGGGCGTCTCGCCTGGCGAATTCGTAATCCAACCGGCAGGCAAGATGCCCGCCAGCCCCACAGCCGAGACGGCCGTGCTACTGCGCGTCGCGCGCGAACTGTTGCGC
This sequence comes from Verrucomicrobiota bacterium, assembly GCA_003218885.1. Lineage (GTDB taxonomy): Bacteria > Verrucomicrobiota > Verrucomicrobiia > Chthoniobacterales > UBA10450 > Udaeobacter. Next base: position 13,584 of record QHOV01000092.1, read on the forward strand.
GCCAACGGCGCACCGCGGATCGCGGCGGAACTTCGAGTCGAGTGGAATTCACGCCTCAAAACAGCTGCTGGCCGCGCTGATTATCGCCAGAAACTCATTTCGCTAAACCCGCGGTTGTCGGAGCATCCGGCCGAAATCGATCGCACGCTGCGCCATGAACTGGCCCATCTTCTCGCTCAATTTCGTGCCGGTCGGCGCCGGATCCTCCCGCATGGCGAGGAGTGGCAAGAGGCGTGTCGCGATCTTGGAATCAAGGGAGAAAGGCGCTGTCATAATCTCCCGTTTCCGGTTAGGCGATACGTGGCGCGCTTCGTTTATCGGTGCCCAAATTGCCGCGAGAAATTTCCGCGCGTCCGCCGCGTACGCCGTGCCGTCGCGTGCCTGGCCTGCTGCCGCGCGCATAATGGTGGAGAATTCGACGCGCGGTTCCGATTACGGCTGGTTTCTTCCAGCGGCGGTCTGTGACGGCCGATCAGCGCTCATAGAGCGCCGCTACAGTTCCTCTTTCTCCCCTTTTGTGTTTTTCTCCCCGCGCAGTTTCGCCTGGATGAACACATCAATATCGCCGTCCATCACCTCCTGCACATTGCTAGTTTCTGCCCCGGTGCGGTGGTCTTTCACCATTTGATACGGCTGAAAAACGTAGGAGCGAATCTGATTTCCCCAGGCGATCTCGCCTTTTTCTCCGTATTGGCGCTCCATCTCAGCGCGTTTCTTGTCTTCTTCGAGTTGGTAAAGCTTTGCTTTCAACATTTTCATCGCCAGCTCGCGATTGCGTCCCTGGCTGCGCTCGGCCTGACAGGCCACCACAATTCCGCTGGGCTTGTGCAGAATCCGCACGGCAGTTTCTACCTTATTGACGTTCTGCCCGCCTTTGCCGCCACTGCGAAAGGTGTCGATCTCCAGATCGGCCGGATTGACTTCAATCGGGGCGGTATCGGCAATTTCGGGAACAACATCGACACTGGCGAATGACGTGTGCCGCCGTTTGTTTGCATCGAACGGCGAGATGCGCACGAGGCGATGCACGCCGCGTTCGGTCTGCAAATGGCCATAGGCATACTCACCGGTCACAAGCAGGGTCACCGATTTGATACCGACTTCTTCCCCCTGTTGAATGTCCACGGTCTGCGATTTGGAACCGCTGCGTTCGATCCAGCGCTGGTACATCCGCAATAACATGTCGGCCCAGTCGCACGACTCGGTGCCGCCTGCGCCGGAGTGAATCGTAAGAAATGCATTCGCACGATCGTTCTCGCCCGAAAAAAACTGGCGCAGCTCGAACTCGTCGAGCTTGTGAACCAGGCGGTCGTGTTCGATCGCGACTTCTTTCTCTGCGTGAGCGCGGCCCGTCGGGTCGCTTTCTTCCGCAGCCAGCTGGTGCAACGCGCTAAAATCCTCGATCTCGCGTTCCAACTCTTGAAACGGATTGATCAAGGAGCGCAGTCGCGAAACCTCCTCGACATCCGCCTGGACGCGCTCTCGATTCGACCAGAAATCGGGCGCCGCCATGCGCCCTTCGATTGCGGCTAGATCTTTCTGGAGCTTTTCGACGTCAAAGAAACCTCCGCACCTCGCAGACGCGCGATTTCAGATCCTCAGCATCTGGGATGGAGATTTCCGTTAGCATATAACAAAATAATTCAACTTAGGGCGAATCGCAAAGGTGTAGAGGCCGCGGTCGCGTTTTTTGATGGGGCGAGCCACGCGTACTACCTGCGCACGGAATCGCTCGGCTTCGGTTTGGCTCGCGCTGTCTCAAGGCGAAAAATTGTTTCGCCTTCCTTCATCAGATCAAGGCGATCGCGCGCAATCGTTTCCAGATAAGTTACGTCCGTCTTGAGCAAATTGACCTCGCGGGTCTGACGGGCGAGCAAACTTTGCTGTTCGCTCACCTGTTGTTGCAGGTTGTCGATTTCCGCCCGGCTCTGCATCAGTTTCTTATACGGCGGAACAAACAAGCTCACGATCACCAGCCAGATCGCTATGATGAGCAGAACGAGGAGAATCCGGTTCAAACGCCGCCAGACGCTGGCTTCGCGGCGCGCGCGAAAATCGCCGTAAGTGTGATCCACTTGGCGGATTGTAGTGCCGTACACAGCTTTGTCACCAAGTTCTTCTTCGATTTGCCTCCCAGAGATTCCCGTTGGCAATTTGACGTAGGCACGCATAATCATGAGCGATGATTCGTTTGTCCAGAGTGAGCGTGCTTGCATTGGTGACGGGCGTTTTCGCAGTGACGGCCGCCACGGACACTGGGCGTCTTCCAGCGGATCAACTTGAAAAAGCAGTCAGAAGCGACTCGATCTGCATCCCGACACCGGGCGAACTTTTCGCCGCGCTTGGAAAGGCGGGGAAAACGAACTGGTCGGGTCAGTATCGCGGACCCATACCGGTAACCTACCGCAACCGCGCGCAGATCGCCCTGAACCTAGGCGGTTTGATTGCCGATGGCTTTATCGCGGTCGAAGCAAAGGACAGTCAGCAGGTCAAAAACATCGGGTCAGACATCATCAAGCTCGCAAAGGCGCTCGGAGTTAGCGAGCACCTGCTCGGGCGCGGCAACAGCATCAACGAATTCGCCGAGAACAACGAATGGGCCACGCTCCAGGAAGAACTGGAAGCGACGCAAAACGAGGTAAAATCCTCAATGCAATCGCATGCGGATCAGGACTTGGTAATCCTTGTGACTCTCGGCGGCTGGATTCGCGGCACCCAGGTGGTCACCGCAGCGATCATGCAGAACTATGATGAGCACAGCGCAAAAGTCCTGCGCCAGCCCGCCTTGGTTCACTTCATGAAGTCAAAACTTAATGAGATCTCACCCGAATTACGGCAGGAGCCCCTGGTCAAGGATGTGAGCGAACAACTCGGCGAGATTGAGAAACTCGTTTCTTTTCCGGCCGGCAAGGCGCCAAATGCTAATGAAGTGCGGAAAGTCAATGAAGCGGTCGGCAAGGTGATGGCGGAAATAGAGAGCAAAGAACTGCCCAAATGAAACGCTGGCTCCCGATTCTTCTCTCGATCTTTGTGCTGGGGGCGAGCATTGCTGTGCGCGCGGAAACAGATGCCGAGGTACGCGCACGCAAAGAGGCGCTGGACGTTGCCGGAGCATTTTCAAACGATGGTTTCAAGATCCGAGACGGACATTGGTGCGGCGTCCTGAAGCCACATGACCACGCCCTGGTAGCGGTAAATCTTTACGCGGGAAACCAGTATTGGTTCTCCGCTGCGGCGGCGGAACCGGCGAAAAAAATTGCCGTCAGCGTCTATGATGAGACCGGAAAACAAGTGACGACGGAAAGCTACAATAACGAGGAAAAAGCGGCGGCCGGGTTCTCACCGGCGAACAGCGGCCAGTACTTTGTTTCGGTCGATCTGGTCGAAGGCGAGGGAGGCAGTTTCTGTCTCGTCTATTCGTACAAGTGAAACGCCAGTACTGTCATGAGGGTCACCATGATTTCGCTCCAAGTTTTCTACGAAGGAAACGTTCAAGGCGTCGGATTTCGCTGGTCGGTGCGCGACGCCGCCAAAGGATTCGACGTGACCGGGTGGGTCCGTAACCTGCTGGATGGCCGCGTGGAACTTCAGGTTACGGGAGAGGAAAACGAAGTGCGCGCTTTCCTCGATCGCGTCGCGCAAGGCGAACTCCACTCGCTGATTCACAGGCAAACCGAAAACAAGTTGAACAAACCGGTCACTGCTCGCGGCTTTGAGATTCGCCATGACTAATCCGGCGGTAGCCGTTCACGGACTAACCAAGATTTTTTCCGTTCCGTTTCATCCCAGTCGCGGGATTGTCGCGGTGAAGGATCTCAACCTTCGCATCGAACCGGGCGAGGTGTATGGGTTGCTCGGGCCGAATGGCTCCGGTAAAAGCACCACGCTGAAAATTATTCTCGGCCTGGTGTCTCCAACGCGCGGACGCACGGAAATCTTCGGACGGGACAGTCGTCTCGTACAAAGCCGGGACGCGGTCGGCTTTCTGCCAGAGAATCCGTACTTCCAAAAGTTTCTTACTGGCAAGGAAACGCTGCGTTTTTTTGGGCGCCTTTGCGGACTGCAAGGCGCAAAACTGAGGAATCGCGTGAACGAATTGCTCGACCTCGTCGGGCTCGACAAGGCGCGCAACCGCCGGCTGGGGACTTATTCCAAAGGGATGTTGCAACGCATCGGGCTTGCGCAGGCATTGATTCATGACCCAAGGCTGGTAGTGCTGGACGAACCCACCGCCGGCGTCGATCCGGCAGGCTCCCGGGACATTCGCGATTTGATCTTCGACCTAAAGCGCCGCGGGATCACCGTGCTGCTTTCTTCGCATTTGCTCGCGCAAGCGCAGGAGATTTGCGACCGCGTTGGCATTCTCGCCGACGGCGTGCTGGTGCGCGAAGGGCATTTGCAGGAACTGATCGCGATCGAAAATCAAACTGAGTTTGTAATCGAGGATGCTTCTGAGGAACTCGTCCGGGAAATCGAATCGGTCGTTAACCGCTCAAGGGCGAAACTAATCGAGCGGCGCAAATCGACCACCACACTGGAGAGATTGTTCCTCGAGGCAACAGCCAAGAATGACGAAGGAGTGACCAAGCAGAAATGACAGACGCCGAGCACGCTTCAACGCTTCAACCCTTCAACGCTTCAACGTCCGCGAAGCGGTATCGACCCTTTTCTCTCTCTCGCATTTATGCGATTACGATCAACACAGTCACTGAGCTGACACGCCTGAAAGTTTTTTACGTTCTGCTGATCTTCGCGCTTCTTTTGATCGGCAGCTCGATCTTCATGGCGCAATTTTCTTTTCAGCAGGAATTCCAGATCCTGAAGGATGTTTCGCTCGGCGCGATCTCGCTTTTTACCTCGCTTCTGGCAATCGTTGCCACCGCGCGGCTGCTTCCACAGGACATCGAGGACCGCACGGTTTACACCATTCTCGCCAAGCCGGTGCCGCGCTTCGAATACGTGCTGGGAAAAATCTCGGGAGTCCTTTTGCTGCTGGCGATCAGCACTGTAGTCATGGGGGCGGCGTTTCTGCTCGTGCTGTACACGCGCGAGCAGGCCGTGATGTACGCGACGTTGAGGCAAATGTCCGGCGCGCCGCCTGACCAAGTCGCTGATGCTGTGCGTACCATTCGGTCTTCCGCGTTCAACATCGATATCTTTCCCGGAATTGTGATTATTTACCTGAAAGCCTGTCTGCTCGCGGCGCTTACTCTGTTTGTTTCCACCTTCGCCACGTCGAACATTTTCACCATCGTGGTCATGGCTTTCATTTATTTCATCGGACATTTGCAAGCCACCGCCCGTGACTATTGGCTGCAGGAACATAGCAGCGGACTGGTTACTCGCGTTTTTCTCGCGGTGGTGGCGCTGTTCTTTCCGGATTTGCAGGCCTTCAATTTGGTGGATGATATCGTCGCGGGCACCGCGATTTCACTCGCGGTTTTTGCCAAGACCGCCGTGCTCGGCGTTTTCTACACTGTGATCTACACGCTGTTGGCAGCATTCGTCTTTTACGGAAAAGAATTATGATGCGGACCGTAGCCGTGCTGGGAGTATTGATCGCGGTCGGCACGCTCAAATTGCCAATTGAACGCAACCTGGCGGCGCTTCATCGACAGGAACATTTCCGCGGCGTCGAATTCAATCTCGATCTTCGCGAAAAAATCGGACAACTCGGATTCATCGCGGCCTTGAGCGGGTTTCGAGCGATCGTGGCGGACGCACTTTTTATCCAAGCGTTTGCGGCATGGGAAAACACGGAATGGGGTCGGATGTTGTTGTTGTTCCGGCACATCACAACGCTCCAACCACGGGTGCTGCTGTTTTGGGATACGGCGGCCTGGCATATGGCATGGAACGCGAGCGTGGCCGCGATGAATGATCAAACCCAGCCGCGCCTTGCGCTGCGAGTCAAAGCGCAGCGAGAATATTTTGCGCTGGGCAAAGATTTCCTCGAACGCGGGATAAAAAACAATCCCGATCGCCCTGACCTCTATGAAGCGCTGGCCCGGTTATACAAGGAGAAATACAAAGACCACGAGCGCGCATCAGAATATTACGCCAAGGCAGCAGCCTTGCCCGGGGCGCCGACGTTCGACAGGCGTTTCTCGGCCTATGAGCTTTCCTACTGCGAGGGACGCGAGCGCGAAGCGTATGAGCGCCTTCGCCGCCTTTATGACGAAGGCCCGAAGGAGCGGCTGCCTACCTTGATCAAGCGGCTGAAGTTCCTCGAAGACAAACTCGGAATGCCGCAAGAACAACGAATTCCCGTAAACCAAGACAAATCGCCAAATAGCTAAATCGTTGAATTGTTTATTCATCGAGGCGACCAAGCGCTTTCATTGTAACGTTGTAGCTCTTTAAGGGTTTAACCTGTGTCGTAAATGCGTTTTGCAATTTTCAGTGACATCCACGCTAACCTCGAAGCGCTCGAGGCAGTACTGGCGGACGCGCGCGAACGCAGGTGCACGCACTTTGTGTGCCTGGGCGACGTGGTCGGTTATAATGCCAATCCGCGCGAATGCATAGAACGCGTACGCGAACTGAATTGCCCCGTGGTAAAGGGCAATCACGACGAGGAGGCAACCCTTTCCGCGTCCTCGGAGCGTTTCAATGAATTAGCTGAGCGCGCCATCCAGTGGAACCGGGACAATTTGACGGATCAGGACAAGGAATGGTTGCGCAGTTTGCCGCTACAGAAGCGAGTACACGATTTTACGATCGTGCACGCCACGCTCGATACGCCCGGTCAATGGGGCTACGTTTTTAACAACCTCGACGCGGTCGCAAGTTTCACCTATCAGCGCACGGCCGTCTGTTTTTTCGGCCACACCCATGTGCCCATGGTTTTTATTCGGGGCCAGAGCGGCGTACGGCAGGAAAGGAAAGAACATATTCGCATCGAGCTTGGCGGGAAGTATTTCATCAACGCAGGCAGCGTGGGTCAACCACGCGACGGTAACTGGCGTGCGGCGTACTGCATTTACGATATTGAAAACAACCTGGTCGAACTGTTGCGGGTGAAATATGATCTGGCGACCGCGCAAAAGAAGATTGTTAAAGCCGGTCTGCCGCGGCCGCTCGCCGAGCGGCTTGCAATTGGACGCTGACGCTAATGGTCAGCGCCGGACAAGGTCAATTCGCGACAGGTTTCCTCCGTTGCGTAAGAACAAAGTCCGCCAGCGGCAGGTCGCGCGGATAAGTAATCTTGAAATTGAAGTCGTCGTTGAGAACAAGGACCACCTTGCCAACGATTAACTCCACCGCTGAAACCTCGTCGGTTACGGAAATACCTTGGGCGTAGACAGCGCGATACGCCTCCTCGATCAATTGCCGCGCGAAAATCTGCGGCGTTTGCATCGCGTACACTTGATGTCGATCCACCGGCTCGGTGACCAGCAGATCGGCATCTGCGCGTTTTAATGTGTCATTGATCGGCTCAGCCAAAGCGGCCGCACCGTGGATGCGGCACTGTTCGAAGACGCGATCGATCTGCTGCGGAGTAACCAGCGGCCGCGCGGCATCGTGCACCGCGACGTATCGTATAACGGATTCCAGATGATCCAGACCAGCGCGCACGGAATCCTGCCGGCGCTTTCCGCCTGGAATAATCGACTTAACCTTTTTGAAATTTTCATCGCGAACGATCGTTTTGATTTCTTCGTGTCGATCTTCCCGGGCGACGACGATGATTGCGTCTACGGAGCTGGCACGCTCAAATGCGCGGATCGTGTGCGCGATCAAAGGTTCGCCGGCAATCGCCGCAAACAATTTATCGAAACCCATGCGGCGGCTGTCACCGGCCGCGACAATGATGGCGTTTAGCATGGTTGAGAAGTTGAAGAGTTGAGAAAGTGAATGGAATTCGATTGTTGGCAGGCGGATGCACTCAACCTCTCAACTCCTCAACCGCTCAACTGTTTTTGCACCTCCGCGCTCAGCGTCTTGCCGTCCGTGCGACCGGCGACTTTCGCCTGCAACGCTTTCATCACGGCGCCCATCTGCGCCTTTGATGTGGCGCCGACTTCCGCAATCGTTTCGCGCACGACCTTGGCCAGTTCGTAGCCGCTCATTGCTTCGGGCAAATATGCATTCAAAATCGACAGTTCTTCTTTCTCCTTGCTGGCCAGTTCCGCGCGCCCGCCTTTTTCAAAACTCTCTATCGAATCCTGGCGTTGCTTGACTTGTTTGCGAACTACATGCGCGGCTTCGGCGTCACTCAGTTCGGCTTCTGTTCCGGACTTTGCAATCGCAGCATACTTCAAAGCTGATTTGAGCATGCGCAAGGCGCCAAGCTTCGTTGTGTCCCTGGCGCGCATAGCCTCTTTCAAATCCGAATCAACGCGCTGTGAAAGACTCATTTTATGAGGCTACGGCAATGATTGTCCTCCGCAACAACGCCGGAGAAGAAGCAGCGGTCATCCGCTTTCGCGCAGCTACCGCGCGACAGATCGCCTAACGAATAGTCACCGGGCCAGCTTCTGCCTCATCGCGTTGCGGCTTTGCAATCGGCTGGGATTTGGGCGGCGTGATCTTCACCCAGCCCGCTTCATCAAAGAACCACGAGCGGCGTTCCAGTTTAACAAAAATGGCGGACGCAGATGAAAAGATGGAGACCGGAATGGTGAGTCCGCCCGCGAAAGCGTTTCCGCAATATTGTGCCTCAGCGATGCAGTCCAGCGAGCTCGAGTCCAGCATTTCAATACCTGAAGACCGGGCCGGGATGCGCACCGTCATACAACGCAACGCGCCGGCTTCGTCCCGTCCCAAAACGAAAAGCGTCGGTTCGGACATGCGCATGGCTTTCGGGGAGAGCCGCAGCTCTACGCGAAGCGAGTGAGGCAGCCTGAAAACTGAAGTAATTGAGCCATCGGCGATGGTTTTATCGCGCGCGCCAAGTTTGACCAGACGCTCCGGCCGACCAGCATATCCGAGAAATCTTTTCCGCGATAATTTGAGTTGCGTTTTGTGACAACGAATCGCCCGCAGCTTGGTCGCTGCTTCGATGTCGGATTGGCAGATCGTTTCTGCATGATCAAAGAACGCGAGGCTCCTGCCGTGAACAACATAACTCCAGACGGCCGTCTGTCCGGTCGCCACCGGGTCCGAAAAAGATTCGCTCAAGACAAGCCGAAGCATTACTGCGAGCGCGCTATGGTCGGGATGCGTATCAGAAATCGACGGCACGAGAAGATCCGTCGGTCCCCAATCAGCAATGATTGCTGCAAAGCGCTCTAGCGCAGATTGACCGCCGCACATTAACATGGCGCTCAATTTTTGGTCGGGTAAACCCAGAAAACACGCCGCCGAACCGTGCATACCCAGAACACGCAATGCCGCGAGCGCTTCTGTACGCCGCAACCTTCCCCAACGCCTGCGGTCGTTACCGTTCAGGCGCCATTTGCGTTCGAGCACGCGTTGCGGCCAAGGATTATCGTCGCCGTCCGTAACATAGACGACACGAACCACTGCACCGGCGCTAACTGCTCGTTGCAGAAGAATGCTGCATCCGAGCGATTCATCGTCCGGATGCGGTGCGAATAGCAACAAGCGAGAACGCGAAGTAAAGGCTGGAACCGGCACGGCTAAGTCTTCTAGCAGAAGCGCAGCCAAAGGCAATGCCAGAACTCCTATCGTTATGGCTGCGGCCGGGAGTATTTCTCGGGGAGAAAATCCCGATCCACTGCCTGTGCCCAGAGAAAAGCGAGTTGTGTTCTTGATGACGTTTGCACAAAAGTGTGTCCGCCCGGCGCGAGAAACCGCGCACCGTCATATGGCGTTCCGTCCAGCATTCCTCTCACAGGGCCCTCGCGTGCGATAATCTTGTAAGGCGCGGGGATCACAACTTCGAACTCCATCCGCCTGCCGTCGGTTGCAGAGGGTTTCAAGAACCTGCCAGCTACCTTCAAATCGTCGCCGACAGGAATATAATTTTTCCAGATAAATTTTTTGGCCGTGGGGGGCATTCGGCCCTTCATGACCGCGACGCACGTTTGAGTCTCAACGGCGCGCTCGGCGGCGTTATCGGCTACAAGTCCACGCTTAAGGCGCGCCAACATGATCGATTCCGTGACCGGCCAAAAGCAGCGCTGCCGAAAGATGGTTTCGCCTTTGCAATCGAGAACGTAACCACCGGGATCGGTCAATCTTAAAACGCCACGGAGCAAACTTGTCTCGATTTGAGCGCCGTTGATCCAAAACGGGTGCGTGACAATCACGAAAGAAAAATCGATCAGAGCGACAAACGCAGGCAAAGGAACCCGCCGCAGATAATGGCTGACATGCAAGTCGTGCTTCGCCAGGTAAGAAGACACGATAAGTAAAGCTCCGCTTAGCAGAGTGAATGCGAGAGGATAAAATGGAAGATAATCCTGGCGACTGCGCAGGTTCCAAAAACTGTGCAGAGCTGGCACATAAAGACCGCAAATCAGAAAGATGAAAACACGCCGAAACGCCGTTACCGAGTCAGGAACCGCGTGAACGATTCGCCGCGCAGCGTAAATGACTAAAGGAAATGTGATTGGGAAAATGATGATCCACCAAGGTGGATGATTTCTGAGGGCGAGCTGCGGCAGCAAGTTATGGTCAAAATTGTAATAGCGAAAATCGCGCCACAGACCGGCAACTGCGAACGCGACAGCAATCGCACCGGGAACTGACGCGGCTGCACCAATAAAAGCTGCCGTACAGCGCGCGAGATGTGGCCATGATTGACCAAGTTGTTTTCTCCCCACAAGGAAGAGCGCAATCACCGCACTGACCACAAGCGTTAGCAACAACAGAATCGTCTTCATCGAAACGCCGAAGCAGAACCCCAGCAAAAGGCCAGCGATCAACGCTCGAGGTACGGCAAGCGCGCCGCTAAGCAGCGTGGCGACGCATAAAAGCCAGAGTGGCGCCCAGAGGTTGTCAGTCCGAAATTCGAATGAGATGAAATGATACTTCGGATAAAGGCCAGTCAAAATGACCGCCCAAAGCCCGGCGCGCCGGGAAAAAAGTAATTCCCCAATTCGATAAGTGCACCACGCTGCGACAAAATACAGCGGCAACAGGATGAAGCGCATCCAGTAAAGAATGGTGGGCCGGTCGCCAATCAGTCCAAAAATTGGCGCGAACATGATCTGGAAGAGCGGCATATGATTATCGAAAACATCGCGGTACTGAATGAAGCCGCGTGCCCAGGCCCAGATCACGTGCATATGCTGCGACTCGTCGGTATCGAATCGGGACTGCATCATGTTCGCGAGCATGATTACAATCATGAGCGTGAAAAGAATCGCAGCCGTCATAAACTCCGCTGACCCGGACATGCCAAAGTACTCGGCGCCCCGTTGCGCGAGCGATCTGCCTCGTGAAGATGCAGGAGGACTTATCGATGTTGCAGATTCCAGTGCCATCTCTGGGTGAATCCTAGCGGGGCGAATTTTTAAACCAGCCAGCACACCGCCCGGACCCAGTTCGACAAAAAAATCGCAGCCAAGTGCTGCTAGCCGCTCCACGCAATCCATCCATCGCGCCGTGCCTGTGACCTGATCCTGCAAGGTGCGGCGAATTTCGATCGGCGTTCCCGCTTCTTCGCCAGTCACATTACTAATCACAGGAAAACGCGGCGGTTGCACCGTGACATGCTGAAGCGCCGCCCCCAACCTTTGATAAGCGCTTTCCATCAAACGTGAATGATATGCGCCGGCAACATTGAGCAGCGTCGCGCGGCGAATTCCATATTCCCTGGCCACGCCGACTGCTGCTTCCACTTTCGCTAGCTCACCCGAGATGACGATCTGGCCGGGCGCATTGATGTTCGCAATATCGACGTCTTCATCCGCTGCAAGCTGGCGCACCACGTTTTCATCTACGCCGATCATTGCCGCCATTGCGCCGTTTGTCGCCGCGCAAGCTTCATCCATCAATTCGCCGCGTCGCTGCACAAGCTTCAGGCCACTCGCAAAATCAAAAGTGCCAGCCGCCGCATGAGCGGTCATCTCGCCTAACGACAATCCGGCCGCGCCACCAATGGGAAAATCGCCTGCCAGTTCGCGCAGGACCGACAAGCACGCGAGCCCGTGAACGAAAAGTGCAGGCTGGCAGTTTGAAGTCTTCGTCAATTCGTCGATCGGACCGTTCCACGCAATTTGGCTTAACTTCCGCTCGAGAATTTCGTCCCCTTGCTGAAACAATTCCGCCGCGCCAGGAAATTGCTCGGCGACATCACGTCCCATTCCGACGCTTTGCGCGCCCTGGCCTGCGAAAAGCAGTGCGATTTTTTTCATTCAATCTTGATCATCGTTGCCCGGCTTGGACGATTCAATCGAGAAGTCGGGTTAGGCGCGCCCGGCGGTCGGACCCTACCAATTTGAGCTTGCATGGGCTGGTTCACTCGCCAGCGTAAATGTTACGTTTTGACACTCCAACGCTTTTAACTTTGTAACTGCTTTCATGCCATTTACGACGCGCGAAATTGAATTGCCCGACCCAGTCACGCGAGTGGCCGCAGCCGACGCGGCACTGCGGGAGCCTGCTGACGCCGACATCGGCGAGAAGATGGTGCTGAACATGGGACCATCGCATCCGGCGACGCACGGTGTTTTGCGACTCATACTCGAGCTCGATGGCGAGATCATTACCAAGGCCACTCCGGACATCGGTTTTCTCCATCGCGGCGACGAGAAGATCGCCGAGAACATGCAATACAACCAGTTCGTGCCTTACACCGACCGGCTCGATTATCTCGCACCACTTTCGAACAACGTGGCTTACGCGCTGGCGGTGGAAAAATTGATGGCCTGGGAAATCCCGCCGCGTGGAAAAGCGATTCGCACCATTTGCTGTGAAACGTCGCGTATTTCGTCGCACCTGATGGGTCTTGGCGCGATGGCGCTCGATCTCGGCGCGATGACGGTCTTCCTCTACACGTTCACCGAGCGCGAAAAACTTTATGACCTTTTCGAGCTGCTCACCGGCGCGCGTTTTACCACTTCCTACACACGCGTAGGCGGGCAAATCCGCGATTTGCCCGAGCACTTCATCCCGCAACTGAAAAAATTCCTCGATGACTTCGGTCCGAGTCTCGATGAATGCGATAAGCTACTCACACGCAACCGCATTTTTGTCGATCGAACCAAAGACATCGGCGTCATTTCGAAGGAGCGCGCGATTGCTTACGCTCTTTCCGGCCCGAACCTGCGCGGGAGTGGGATCGAGCACGACCTGCGGCACAAACATCCGTATCTCGACTACGACAATTACGATTTCGACGTGGTGATTGGCAGCGCGGGCGATTGTTATGATCGTTATCTGGTGCGGATCGAGGAGATGCGCCAAAGCGTGCGGATCTTGCGTCAGGTGATCGACAAACTGCCCGGCGGACCGATCAATGTCGCGGATTGGAAAAACATGACTCCGCCCAAGTCACGGGTAATGACGAAGATGGAGGAGTTAATTCATCATTTCATTGTGGTGACGGAAGGGCTCGACGCGCCGCCGGGCGAGATTTATTTCGCGGCCGAAAATCCGAAGGGCGAGCTTGGCTTTTACATCAATAGCAGAGGAGGCGGCGTGCCGTATCGTTTGAAAATTCGCGCTCCATCGTTCGTGAACCTCAGTATCCTGCCAGAGCTTCTGCCTGGTTGCATGGTGAGCGACGTGCCCGCTGTGTTAGGGAGTCTGGACTTCGTCATGGGGGAATGCGACAGATAACCGTGGCAATCTGGCAATCGGCCTCGAGATTTGTGCTCGTGCTCTTGCTCGTGCTATGCGTTTCCTGTTCCAGCAAACGCATCACCAAAGCGAACGTAGATCAGGTGACGGAAGGCATGTCGAAGAAACAGGTCGAATCGATTTTGGGCCCGCCCACGTCTCTTAGCACTGAGGATTTTGTGATCATGAAAAAAACGACCTACGTTTATCGCCAGGGCAAGGACACAGTAACGGTCATTTTTAAAGACGACAAAGTGCAGTCAAAAGACAGCACGTTGTCCGATTAATCGACCACTTTTCGGTGGACTCGACGAGCATAGCTGTTCCCGCCGAGCTGGAGCGGAAAATGGATGAAGCGATTGCGCGCTATCCGAGCGATCACCGGCGAAGCGCAGCCATGCCGCTGTTGCATTTGTGGCAGGAACACTTCGGCTTCATCAGCGACGAAGCCGTGTTATGGATCGCGAAGAAGCTGGGCTTGCAACCGATCAATATTCTGGAGCTGGTAACATTCTATCCAATGTTTCGCCAGAAGCCGGCTGGCAAAACCCATATCCGCGTCTGCCGCACACTCAGTTGCGCCATGGCTGGCGGCTTCGAGCTCATGGAGAATTTGTGTGCTGCCCTTGAAATCCAGCGCCCGCCGGATGGCGACGGAATTCATGACCCCATCGCCGTTAGCGCGGATGGTAACTACAGCGTCGAGTTTGTTGAATGCCTGGCAAGCTGCGGCACCGCGCCCGTGTGCATGATTGGCGAACAGCTGTATGAGCAACTCGATCCAAATTCGATTGCCGATCTTCTCCCAAATCAAACATCAAACATCAAACGTCAAACATTCCCTCACCCTCTCGAACACCGTTTGGTTTACAAAAACATCGGACGCACGGATTGGACAACCGACATCGATTGTTACCTGCGCGATGGCGGTTACGAGCAGTTGAAGCAAGCGCTGACCATGTCGCGCAGTGACATTGTCAACAAAGTCAAGAACTCCGGTCTTCGCGGCCGCGGCGGAGCGGGATTTTCCTGCGGTCTGAAATGGAGCTTCATCAAACCGGACGAAAAGCGGCCCGTCTATCTGATTTGCAACGCCGATGAATCAGAGCCGGGCACGTTCAAGGATCGCTACATCATTCACGAAGACCCGCATCAGCTGTTGGAAGGAATCTTGATTTCATGTTACGCGCTCAACGCGCGCACGGCTTACATCTACATGCGAGGCGAATTCCCAGAGGGCGCGAAAATCCTCGAACGTGCCATCGAAGAAGCGCGGCAACACAATCTTCTCGGGAAAAACATTCTTGGATCCGGATTTGACGTCGAAGTTTACATTCATCGCGGCGCGGGCGCTTACATTTGCGGGGAAGAAACAGGTTTGATTGAATCGCTCGAAGGCAAGCGCGGTTATCCGCGAATCAAGCCGCCGTATTTCCCGGCGGTGCTTGGCCTTTACATGTGCCCGACAATCGTCAACAACGTCGAAACACTCTGTGCCGTAAAACACATTATCGCCATGGGCGGCGCGGAATATGCGTGCCTCGGCCGGCCTAACAACACTGGCACGCGCATTGTGTGTGTAAGCGGTGATGTTCAGCGACCAGGTTACTTCGAAATTGAAGTTGGGGCGGTGACTATGGGCCAGCTGATCTATGAGATGGCTGGTGGCTTGACACCGGGCCGAGAATTAAAGGCAGTCATTCCGGGCGGAAGTTCTGCCAAGGTTTTGCGAGCCGGCGAACGATTTAAACTCAAGCAGAGACAGGCCGACGGATCGACAGTCGACCGGGAGCTGTCGATCGAGGAGATCCCGATGGACTTCGACTCGCTGACAGCGGCGGGCTCCATGGCCGGTTCGGGTGGTGTGATTGTGCTCGATGATTCCCGAGACATGGTCTGGGTTCTCAACAACATCAACGAGTTTTATGCGCATGAAAGCTGCGGCCAATGCACCCCTTGTCGGGAAGGTTCGCTTTGGATGAAGAAAATCACCGACCGCATGCTGCGCGGCGGCGGCGTTGTGGAAGATCCGCACACGCTCAAGACCATTGGCGACAACATCGCCGGGCGCACCATCTGCGCTTTCGGCGAAGCCTGCGCATGGCCGACGCAAAGTTTTGTCGAGAAATTTCCGGAGGAATTCGCGACCCGCGCCCAGAAACCAGTCCCTCCGCCGCTGCCGCCCGAATACACGCCGGAAGCATTAATCGAGGAGCAACAAATCCCGACCGCTCCGCTGGCGCACGATCCCGGTTGGGAAAGAGCCGGGGCTGATGCGGTGACTTGAAATGAAACCGCTTACTCGTGCTCATGCTCGTGATCGTGCTCGAGATTTTTCGATTAGGAGCACGAGCACGATCACGAAAAGATAATGGCCGATCAAACTCCATCACCGCAGTTGTTCAACGTCCAGATTGACGGCGTATGGCATCAGTTTCCGAAAGGCACGCGCGTGATCGAGGCATGCGCGCGGGTGGGTGTTTTCGTGCCGCGCTATTGCTATCACAAAAAGCTCAGTTCGCCCGGCAACTGCAGGATGTGCTTGATCGAAATGGGCTTCCCGAGGCTCGGCCCGGATCGCAAACCCGAGCTCGGTGCCGACGGCAAACCGATCATCAACTGGATACCGCGTCCGCAAATTTCCTGCGCCCAAGACGTATCCGAAGGCATGGCGGTTCGCACCAATTCGCCCCTCGTGAAGGAATGTCAACGCGGTGTGATGGAATTCCTTCTTATCAATCATCCGCTCGATTGCCCGATTTGCGATCAGGCCGGCGAATGCCGTTTGCAGGAATTCAGCGTCGATTTCGGCAACTCCAAATCGCGTTTTCTCGAGAACAAAGTCAAGAAGCCCAAAAATGTTGTGCTCGGACCGCGGGTCACGCTGGATGATGAACGTTGCATTCTCTGCTCGCGGTGCATCCGCTTTTGTCAGGAGATCGCACACGATGACGTCCTTGGGTTCGTCGATCGCGGCAGTTACACGGCGCTAACTGCGCATCCTGGCAAACGGCTCGAGAACAATTATTCTCTTAACACCGTTGATATCTGCCCGGTGGGCGCGCTCACCTCGACTGATTTTCGTTTCAAGATGCGCGTCTGGTTCCTGAAAGAAACAAAAAGCATTTGCACCAGTTGCGCAACGGGCTGCAACACCATCATCGGCACGCGCGAAGACGTCATTTACCGGCAGACACCGCGGGAAAACGATCACGTCAACTCCTGCTGGATGTGCGATTACGGACGGTTGAACTTCAAATATCTCGAAGCCGAAAACCGTTTGCTCGAGCCGCAGATTCGATCCGACGGAAATCTGATCGCCGTGGATTGGCCGATGGCAATCGCGGAGGCGGCGCTTCAGTTAAAGCAGTTCGCCGGTCATGAAATTGCCATCATTGCTTCCGGCCGCATGACTAATGAGGAGCTTTGGCTTACGTCGCAGTTGGCGAAATCCTTAGGCGTGCAGTGGATAGACATCGTCCCGCGGCGCGGGCCCGGTGATGACATTTTGCTCAGCGAAGACCGCAACCCGAACACAAACGGCGCGCGCTTGATTCTTAGACCGACGTCTGAGCCCGGTGCGAAACTCACGGCGATTGCTGAAGCTGTAAAATCCGGAGAAGTCAAAGCGCTGATGATTTTGAAAGAAAACACGATGCATCTTGGCATATCCGTCGAACAACTCGCGCGCCTCCCTGCACTGATCGCGATGAATGTTTTGTCGAACGAGGCGACTGAAAAAGCGACTGTGGTTCTGCCCGCGTGCAGTTTTGCCGAGAAACGCGGCTCAATGATCAACGGCAAAGGCCGATTGCAACGATTGAATCGCGCCGTGCGGCCGCCCGGGAACGCGCGCGATGATTGGGAAATCTTGCGTGATTTGCTCCAGGCAGTCGGTGGAGGCGATTCGCTTTCGTCGGTGGATGATGTTTTTCGCCGCATCAGCGAGACAGTCCCGCAATTCGCCGGGTTGACCTTGAGTAAAATCGGCGATCTCGGCGTCCACATTTTACAAATGGAAGAATTGCCGACGATGCGTCCGAGCGACGAAGAAAACATCGAGCAAGCCGTCGCGATCCAGGCAAGGCGCCGCGCAGTCCGCTCACACTGAGATGGATTTTGCCTTCGTCGTCACGTCACTGCTGAAAATCGTCGGCATCCTGGTAGTAATTCTGACCATGGTTTCCTATGCCGTTTACGCCGAGCGACGCGTGAGCGCGTTTATTCAGGACCGACTTGGGCCAAACCGCGTCGGCCCTGCTGGTCTATTTCAACCAATCGCGGACATGTTCAAATTGCTGCTGAAAGAAGATTTCACGCCGCGCTCGGCGAACACATTTTACTACTGGCTCGCGCCATGTCTGGCTGTGATGCCGGCCATCATCACGATTGCTGTGGTCCCGTTTGGCAGCACCCTGTTTGGTGTTCCCATGGTGATCGCCGATGTGAACGTGGGAATCCTCTTCGTATTCGCCATCGCCTCGCTCGGCGTTTACGGAATCGTCATCGGCGGTTGGGCATCGAATTCCAAATATCCATTCCTCGGCGGCATCCGTTCCAGTGCGCAAATGCTTTCCTATGAACTTTCACTCGGGCTAGCGGTAATCCCCGTTTTTCTTTTAGTTGGAAATTTACGCCTGACCAGCGTGGTGCGTTACCAGATTGAGCACGGCTGGTTCATCGCGCCGTTTGTCGGCGACTGGACGAATCCGTGGAAGTGGCTGCTTGCGATTCCGATGATCATTTCCTTCCTCGTGTTCATGATTGCTATTTTTGCGGAGACAAACCGCCTGCCGTTCGACCTGCCGGAAGCAGAGCAGGAACTCGCCGGCGGTTACAACATCGAATATAGTTCGATGAAGTTCGCCTTATATTTTCTCGGCGAATACGCCGCGATGATCACCGGTTCGGCCGTCATCGTCACATTGTTTTTAGGAGGCTGGCATTTCCCAGGAATCCCCGACGGCTCGCATGGATGGATCTTCGGCCTGATCAACATCGCAGTGTTCTTCGCGAAAGTCGCCGCCTTGATTTTTATTTTTATGTGGGTGCGCTGGACGTTGCCCCGTTTTCGCTATGATCAACTTATGCGGCTCGGTTGGCTCTTCTTTTTCGAAATTGCGCTTGTGAATATTTTTCTTGTCGCAGCAATTCTTCCTTACACTTCAAGGTTATGAATCTGGAAACTAGGAAGCCAGGAACAATCGAAAAATCTTTGATGGTGGATTTTTGGCTTCGAGATTAGCAAGTCATGGCCATCACTGTTCCACGACCAAAACTGAACTGGCGCGAGCGATCGTATCTGCCTGCCATCGTCGCCGGCCTGGCCATCACTTTTAAGCATTTCAAGAACATGCTGCTCGGACGCACCAAGGTCACCATGCAATATCCCGAGCAAAAATGGGACAGCAGCCTGCCGGATCACTACCGCGGCGCGCCTGCGCTCGTGCAAGACGAGGATGGCCGGGTGCGCTGCGTGGCATGTCAGCTCTGCGAATTCATTTGTCCGCCGCGCGCGATCAAGATTATTCCCGGCGAAATTCCCTCAGCAGATCGCTTCGCCAAAGTCGAGAAATACCCGGAGGCGTTCGATATCGACATGATCCGCTGCATTTTCTGCGGCATGTGCGAGGAGGTTTGCCCCGAGCAGGCGATTTTCCTGCGTAAGGATTATGCCATTACGGGCTTTACGCGCGCGGACATGGTGCATCACAAGGAGAAACTCCTCGAGATCGGCGGAGTAATGCACGGCGTGGTGTTGAAATGGAACGAGAAAAAGTGACCGGCATTGCCAATTCCCAATTCCCAATTCCGCAATCCGCAATCCGCAATTGATTATGTCGCCATTCTTATTTTGGGTCTTTGCACTGATGACGTTGATCTTTGGCGCAGCGGTTGTGGTCAATCGCAACCCGGTCGCGAGCGCGCTCAGCCTCGTTGTTTCGTTTCTTGGGTTGGCCGCTCTTTTCATGTCGCTTGACGCCTTCTTTGTCGGAATCATTCAGGTGCTGGTTTACGCCGGCGCCGTGATGGTGCTTTTCCTTTTCATCATCATGCTTCTTAACCTGCAGGCTGAAGAACGGCGTCGAATCAATTGGCTCGCTGCCGCGGGCGGAATCGGCGTGGCGGTAATCTTGCTCGTTCAGATTTGCTTTGTGATTGGAGATTTCCAAGCCGCCCAACAGACTTTTCCGCCGCTCGCGGGATCGACAGACGATGTGTGGAATATCGGAGCGCTGCTTTTCCGCAACTACAATCTGCCGTTTCAAATCGTCGGTGTTCTCGTGCTGGTGGCGACTGTCGGCGTGGTGCTTTTGAGCAAACGCGAGCCTCGATAGGATGATCACACTCGGCGATTATCTCCTCGTAAGCGGCATTCTTTTTTCAATTGGGTTTGCCGGAGTGATGTTGCGACGCAATCTCATCATCATCTTCATGTCACTGGAGTTGATGTTGAATGCAGCAAACCTATCCCTCGTTGCTTTCTCGCGATTCCGTGTCGATCCAAACGGCCTGCCCAATTACAACGCCCAGGTGTTTGTCTTTTTCATCATCACAGTGGCAGCTGCCGAAGTTGCGGTGGGCCTTGCCATTCTCGTCGCCCTATTTCGCGTAAG